>DIHT01000002.1:0-9571 GCA_002420305.1 Akkermansiaceae bacterium UBA5689
CCGAGGGATTCATCCAGTTTCGTGTCATTTCGGAGAACACTCCGGCGCTGTTGATACGCCATACGCTCCGAGCTCCGCTGGGCAAATCGCACCGCCGCGGATCCCACCAGACTCGCAGAGGCAGGATTGGCCGCAATGAGACTCTGGATTCCACTTCGCACGGACTCAGGAAGGTGCCGGCGCATCAATTCATCATCTAGGCTGACGAAGGCCTGAGCGCTTCCAGGGTCCCCTTGACGAGCGGTTCTTCCAAATAACTGGCGATCAACGCGGCGGGACTCGTGGCGCTCTGTTGCAATCACATGAAGCCCCCCGAGAGCACACATCCCCTTGCCGAGAACGATATCAGTTCCTCGCCCTGCCATGTTGGTAGCGATAGTGACCTTCCCCTCCTGTCCAGCTCGAGCTACGATCCCAGCCTCCTCAGCGTCTCGTTTTGCATTCAGAATACTGAAATGAATCCTGTGACCCGCAAGGAGGCCTGCTAAATGCTCGCTGCTCTCAACGCTCCTGGTTCCGACGAGGACTGGTTGCCGTCTCTTATGACGGTCCACGATCTCGCGGGCCACCGCGTCCCATTTCCTCTTTTCTGTGGCAAAGATTCGGTCGGGAAGTTCACGCCTCTCACACTTGCGATGATGAGGAATACACACCATCGGGAGATTGTAGATATGCCAGAATTCTGACGCGGCTTCCCTTCCAGTTCCTGTGAGCCCTGCCAGATGACGGTAGAGTCGGAAAAAACGCTGAAAGCTTTGTCGTGCCATGGTGGCTGAAGGAGAAGAAACCTCGATTCCTTCCTTCGCTTCAATCGCCTGATGGAGACCGTCTGACCATGTCCGCTGCGGCATGAGCCTTCCCGTGGATTCATCGACGATCACAATTTTTCCCTCGGAGAGAACGTATTGTTGTCCTGCGTGAAAGAACTCCCGGGCCTGCAGCGCCTGTAGAACAAGGTCCTGCCCACGCTGCTGCCCCTGCCAGATACCGGGTAATCGGGCAATTCGGGGAATCACGTAGTCCTTGCCCGTTCGAGTGAGTTCAATCTCCTTGTGGAGCGCGTCGATTTTATAGTGTTTTCTATCCTCAAGGTCAGAGACAAGCTGGTGCGCGGTGCGCGCAGCTTCCAACAAACTGTCGTTCGGAACCTGTCTACTAATAATGAGCGGGGTCACGGCCTCATCAATCATGGCGTGATCCGCCTCATCAACGATCGCAGTGTGCAGACCCCGCTGCACGATCCTGTCTGCAGGAGAACCTCTTCGCTGCAGCAGTTGGCGGATGATACGGCGCCCAGAATCAGCGAACACTCCGAGAGCAAGCCGGTCCCGGAGAAAGTCTGCCGCAACTTCTTTAGCGGTCGTATAGACAACGCTTGCTTCATAGCTCGTTCGCCTTTCATCGGAAACCATTCCTCCGGTTACATACGCAACACTGACCCCGCAGAACTCGTAGAACTTCCTGAGGCTCTTACCATCCCGGGCCGCAAGGTAATCATTGGCTGTAATTATGTGTAGTGGATGCCGAGTCCACCCCAGACCGACAGCGGCAAGAGCGATCGTAAGGGTCTTACCCTCCCCGGTAGCCATTTCCACGAGGCACTGACGATGAATTGCAAGGGCGCCCATGATCTGCTCGAGATGGGCCTTGAGGCCGGTTTTGCGGCGCGCGGCCTCGACTGTAAGCGCGAGAGCCTCTGCCTCATAGGGCTTCGCTCCCGACCCTCTCCGTCGGAAGGCTTCGCGAAGGAATTTCATTCTCTGAGCCAGCTCACTGTCTCGGACGTCCTGAAACTCCTCAGACTGCGACTGGATCTGCATAGCCTCGTCCCGTAGTGCCCGCAACGAGACGCGCGAGCCAAGAGCTCCCGCTACCGAATGAGCGATCGCATCCAGTCCCTGAGGCAACTTCGCCGGTTGCGAAGCCTGAGTGCGCTGGTGGTGAGAGACGTCCGGCATCCTGTAAACGCGTTAGATCTGATAGCGCGTCTGCAACAATTGCCGCAATTGCCGGATCCATTGCTTGAGCAGCGGTTCCGGATCGAGGCGGAAACGGATTTTTCCAGAGCACCCATGCGCAAGGGTTGTATCGGGGTGATCATCCACTAGGGCCCTCAATTCAAAAAACGGTTCGGCGGATTGGCGGCCTGTCTGATCTCCCGAAGTCGTCGCAATTTCTCCGCCCGACACCCATCCCAGAGCCGCCGATGGGAGAAGATTCTGCTCCGCTGGCAAAACCTCTTGATTACTGACCCGAAGGCTCTGCTCAGACTGCCCGGTAATTTTTACCTCACCATGACGAATACGATTCGAAAACAGATTCGATGCCTGTTGCTGGGACACTACCGCAGTGAAGCGGAACTGGTCCTGCACGATATGTCCCAGCGGCACGCCACGTTGAACCCACAACCCGAGGCTGCGGTCAAGATCATGGGCAATCCAACACCCGCTTACGGGGGCCCTTACTACAAGAGCATCCAGACGGTCCTCGAGATTGCTAAGATTTTTCTTCAGAGCTTCGATCCTTCGATCGAAGGGATCAGGTGAAAATCCCCGCTCGATGCTTACCTCCCGGGCCTCGATATGAGCCTGTTCAAGCTTCGCCTTCGCAATCCGGAGCTCCCAGTCGAGCTCACGATCGTTCATCTGCAATACCGGATCACCCTCCTTCACGATTGTGCCACTTGGGATCACCAAACGTGCAATGTGACCGTCGGCCTCGCTGAAGACCTGCCGATAATTCTCGGACTGTAGCACACCCGGAGCCCGAAAATGACTCGGGAAAGGAACGAGCCCGAGGAGACAGATCAGCACGGCCAGAGCACCCAACGACACAGACACAGCCCGAAACCTTGTCCGCGCAAGCGCGGGGCTTGTCGCAAGATAGTTTACAGCCCGAACGAGCGGCCTGAAGACCCAACTTATAGTACAGATCACGAGCATGATCAGCCCGAGTATCAGGAACCGATCCGCCACGAAGAGAACAATACCCGTAAAGAGAATGATCTTGTAGATATTGCTCGCAACAAAGAAGAATCCAAGGATCGCTACTTCGCGCCGCGAGGTCGTAGGACTTTTCGACTTGCGACACCCGAAGGCGTAGCGCTCGACCCAGTGTCTGGCGAGTTTGGCTGACCGCCCGTGGAGGTTGGGCATATCCAGAAGATCGCAGAGGATATAGTATCCGTCGAATCGCAGCAGCGGATTGGCGTTAAAAAGAATCGTCGTTACGGAGGCAATAAAGACCACATTGTATGCCAGACTGTGAACTACTCCGCTCCCGGTATTGGCCCAGATGACGATTGCAATCGCGGCAACGAAAATCTCCACGATCATGCCTGCCGCCGCTACCAGGATTCGCTTCCACCGACTCCGGAAATTCCAACTCGCGGTGGCATCCATGTAGGGGACCGGCGTAAAGATGAGGAGCATTACCCCCATCGTGTGCACCTCACCTCCAAAACGCCGACAGGCGTAGGCGTGACCGAATTCGTGCAGAGCCTTGATTACGACCATGGCGAGGTAGAGCAACGGGAGATTTGAGGGGGCAAGCACTCCATCCGTCTGTATCGCAAGGGCGTCGAAATTATCGATCGCCACCTTGATCCCGTAGCCCACCACCACTACCCAGAGGCATGCTCCAAGCGGGCTGATCAAGGCCCGCGCAAGCAGAAGTGTGCGCTGAAGAAAGGCATCAGGATCAAACAGGGGAATCCGGAGAAACATCACGCTCACCAGTTTCGATTTAATCTCTTTCTGGCGGCGCTTCTTATAGCGCTCAAACAGCTTGCCGGTGTCTCCCGCCACACCGGAACGAAGAAGGTTGCTGTGGTAGAGCTGAGCAAGCAATCTGATTACTTCTTCCTGGCCCGGCGCTTCGTCGGGAATCGCTTCCATTGTCTGCTCCCACGCTTCCTGGACAGACCGATTCCCTCCCAGGCGGGCGATGAACTCGTAGGCGGCCGGACGAATTCTAAAGAACTGATTAGCGAAGGGGTCGTGGAGGACATACCACCGCTGACCACGGAAAAACTGCCTACGGATCTCAACACTGGCTCGGAGGGAAATCCGATGAGCCGCCACTCGATACCAGGATTCATCAAAGGTCCTCATCCTACCACCAGAGTTTCATTCGCAGATACTCCATCGTCCGGTGAGTTAACATCCAGAGGTAACTGCGCCGTTCCGATTCAATCTTGCATAGTCCACTCATGCCCGGTCGCCACCAATCCGGCACGGATCCTTTTAACTGGCAGCGAATTACAAACATATTTCCTTCTTCTTCTGGCATGGCGAGAGGCTCAATCCGCTCAAGGATAACTGGAAAGCGTTCGTCCGGACGACTCGCGAATGCAATTTCACCAATCGCGCCCTGATCCAGATAGTTGATGTTTCGCTCGTGCACTTTGCCTTCTGCGAACAGACGATCCAGTTGCGCGATCTTGAGCAACACTTCTCCCTGCTTCACGGGTGCACCAATACGCTCGCGCAAATCACCCTCTACCACCACTCCGTCAAAGGGAGAGCTCAACACGGATTGCTCAAGACGATACTCGATCATTTCAATCCGGGCCTCGGATTGATCGGCCATCGCCTGCGCACTACGCATTTTGGCCAGTTCACCCTCCGCCTGCGCTCTCTGGGCGTCGCTCCGATGGCGACGCAACTCGGCCCTCTCGCTGGCCTCCTGCAGGAGCAATTCCTTTTGATCAAGATCCAGAAGAGGCTCTCCGGACGGAACCTGATCGCCTACATGGAAGTGAACCCGCTCAATGTATCCATCAAAAGACGCCGGGATCTGGGCGAGGGTATCACTTTTAAGGATAAAAGGGGCCTCAACCCGATAATTACTTCCACCAAAAACCAGAATGCAGAGCCCAAGAGCGATGATGAGACTAAGAAGTTTCCATCCGGTATTGTCTACTCCCACCAGCTTCGACGCTTTTTCCCGGATAGTAGCCCATGCTCGGGCGCCCATCCAGCGGTCACGCTTTCTTAACTCCTCTAGCCGAGTAACGACCTGATCGCACAGGGCCCGCAATGTCTGCATCTCAGCCTCGTTAAACTCATCTCCGGATCGCTCAAGGGTCAGCACCCCCTCTGGCTCTCCTACGTGCCTCATTGGAATAGAGGCGATCTTGATGCCCCCCTCTCCACTCGCAAACTTGTTATGACACCGTATCACTGTATCGCTCCCCGGCTGGGCAGGAATCATCACCTCTTCATCCTGATCGAGAGCCTCTTCCATCACCTCTTCGAGACTCAGAACAGCTTCCATCTTTTTCTCGATCTTCTCCGTGTGACTAATGGCTTGTAGACGCACCTGATTGTTTACAAGAAAGCCAAGAGAAACCCGGTCGCACCGAAAGCGCGCGGCCACTTCATTACAAAGGGTCATGGCAGCTTCCAGATAACGCTGCCTTGCGTCCATTACTTGGAGCAGATCAAGAATAGAGGCGAAGGACCCTACCGAGTCCTCAGCACGGCTCAAACGACGCTTTAGGGAGTAAGAAGTGGCGATTTCACGGGCCAACCCAAGTCGGACCAGGACATCCGCAAGCGACGTAGCTTCCTTTTCGGGGAGGTAGAGCAATGCCAGGGCCTGAGTGTTCGAACCTTCCGGCGTAAGGTCAACAAGCACCCTGTGCGCCGTCTCCCGCTTCCCCTCCTCGATGGACCTCGCCGTCACACCATTTCGCACGCCCAGCTTGACGTCCTCATTAAAATCGTGTCCCTCAAGACTCACATTATCGAGAATCTTCACACCCTTTGGCTGAACGGCAATTGGCTTCCACTCCTCCGACCTGTTGCGAATGAGTATTCCGCCGCTTCCAGCCTTCGCGAGATCAATCAACCCACAGAGAAACTTCGGCCAGAACTCTCCGGGTTCACCTTCGAAGCTGCGCAGCCGAGTAAACGTCTCGGGTATTCCCGAGATCGTATCGCTAGAATTAGATCCGTTAGCCATAATATGGCATCTCGTGCCGCATTAGCGTGTTGATTACAACGAGACCAATGAACGCAAAACTCGTAGGAATCTCCATCAAATTAGGCTGAGATTTCATGGCGGCAGCAGCCGAGAAAATAAAGAAAACCTTAGAAGCTTCTCACCGAAAACGAACCTGCTTGAGATCAACCTTCCAGCTCTTGTTACGCTTAACTCCATAATAGGGATAAAAATCCCATGGAGCGTCCTTCCCAAGAGCCCGGGGATCTTCCGTTTGAGTAAGGTAAGCCATCAGTTGAGAGCCCAGCTTTCTCCGGATTTTCTCGTATTCCACTTTCCCTGCCAGATTTACAATCTGCCCGGGATCCTTTTCCAGATCATAGAGCTCCTCCGCGGGGCGCTTGGCAAAGGCAAGATCATAGAAACGCCTGAACCCGGGCTTATACTGATTATTCATCAACAAAGACTTGGTGGGAGAGGAGTCCACCTCTCCAAAAGGAATATCCCTCGCACAGAACTGCCGGTCCGGGTTGCCCGCCGGCCAGCGTTCGGGAGTATGATTGCGAATATAAAGATAATCCGCAGTCCGGATGGCCCTGCAGGGGTAGCCTTTCCCCCCCTTCCGACATCCGTCGTGTCGCTCCATCGCAATGAAGGCCGCAGCATGACCGGGATCCGCTTTATTTTTGATAACGTTCTGCAGGCTCTTCGCGATCATCATCCCAGGGACCTTCAATCCGGCTGCCTCAAGAAAGGTCGAGGCAAGACTACTGAGATTCACGCAGGCATCCACGGTCCGACCGGAATCCTGTATCCCCCGGGGCCAGCGGATGGCCAGCGGCACCCGCGATCCTTGGTCATGTAGACTCGCCTTGGCTCGTGGGAACGGCATCCCGTGATCACTGGTTACTACCACGATGGTGTTGTCCAGCTGGCCGACCTTCTCCAGTGAGGCCATCGCCCGCGCCACCATCTGGTCAAAATGCTCCACCTCCACGTAGTAATCGAGAATATCACTCCGCACCACGGGATGATCAGGAAAGATCGGGGGCACGATTACCTTATCGGGATCCTTCCCTGTCCGCTTACCCGCCCCCGCCTCGAATCCGCGATGAGGCTCGCTGGTCCCAAGCCAGAAACAGAACGGCTGTTCCTTTTCCACCTGGGCGAGGAAGTCATCAAAATTCGCGGCATAGTCCGTGTTTCGCATCGCCTTGAAGGGAGGCTTTAACCGCCGCTCCCCAAACTCTTTCCCCGCCGGGTTCGAATCGCGGCCTCCGGCCTGCAGGCGTCCGGGACTCCATCCCTTGCCGGTATAACCCACCGAGTAACCCGCCTCGGCCAATACCTCAGTATAGGTGATGAACTTCTTCGGCAAGGTGCTGTGAATGTTCCCCGCCTCTTCAAGGCGCCAGATCGGTTGACCGGTCAGAATCGCACTGCGGGAAGGCCCACAGGTTGGAGCATCGCAGAAGGCATGAGTGAAACGGAGGCCCTCCCGGGCTACCCTATCGAACGCTGGTGTCTTGACCACCGGGTCGCCATTGGCTCCCGTGTGGGCGTAAGACTGATCATCTGAAATACAGAACAGAATATTAGGCCGTGAATCGGCTAGCGTCGACAGCACAACGAGCGTCAGCAGAGAAGGAACTGGGATCTGCGCTTTCAACACCTTTAATCATAAGCGACCCATTTCGGATTGCGAGCCCCTAACCCGAAGCTTTTTCTCGAGAAAATTTACCACATCAACAAGTTTCCATTCAACAATCCTCGCCCTATCATGCGCCCATGGCGGCATCGGTAAACCGGCGGAATTTTCTCTTCTCTACCAGTATGCCTGCAGCTGCTGTTTTGGTGGGTGCAATCCCTCAAGGTCACAGCAAACCTGCGGATCCAATCGGCACCTTCGATCCATTCATCCAGCAGGATCACCTTCCAGGTCCGGTCATTATCGATTCCCTTGATCTCCATGAACGGGATGGCAACTGGTTCATCCGTGCCCGCTCCAAGGACGGCGCGGAAGGCTGGTCGGTTGGACATCCCGGCAAGATGGAACTGAGCCAGCGTATCTTTACCAGAGTGATCGCCCCCTACATGCGTGGCAAGGATGCACGGGCTCTCGATCAACTGGTCGATGGCGTCTTTCTCAGCGGCAGCAATTACAAGATGCAGGGGCAACTGTTCTGGGTTCCTCTTGCGGCAGCCGAATTCGCAATCCTCGACCTCCTGGGCAAAGTTGCCAAATGCTCGGCGGCAGACCTCCTAGGCGGACAGCGGCGCCAGAAGGTCGACCTCTATATTGCCAACAACCATCGTTCCAAGGATCCCCGGGAATCCCTGCGCCGCATCACCAAATCAGTGGCTAGAATCGAGGCTAAAGCATTGAAGATCAAAATCGGAGGGCGGATGAAAGTGGTCGACCAGGTTCCTGGTCGCACCGAGAAACTGATCCCCATGGTCGCTGAAGCGTTGGGCGAAAGATGCACCCTCTACGCCGATGCCAACAGCTCCTATCTATCGGTCAAAAAGGCCATCGAAGTCGGCAGAATACTGGAGGCAAACAAGTTCGCATTCTATGAGGAGCCCGTACCCTTCGACTACCTCGACGAGACGAGACGGGTCGCCGACGCACTGGAAATTCCTGTCGCCTGGGGAGAGCAGGAAAGTAGCCAGTGGCGCTTTAAATGGATGGTTGAGAACAGCGGCGTCCGCGTTTTTCAACCCGACCTCTTCTACTACGGTGGCCTGATCCGCTCATTACGTGTTGCCCGGATGGCCGCAGCCAAGGGCCTTGACTGCACCCCTCACATTTCCAGCGGCGGCCTTGGATTCCTCTACATGGGAATCTATGCTGCATGTTGTCCCAACCCCGGACACCATCAGGAATACAAAGGATTGAGCGACAATTTCCCCTGGGAATCGACCGGCGACAAGATCACCGTCAAGGATGGTTCCATGACCGCACCCAATGGCCACGGTCTCGGGGTAAAGATCGACCCTGGCTACCTGGCGAAAACCGATAGAATCAAATAGACCACTCCGACCCCTATTTCGGTCTGCAAACAGGCAACAGGAGCCCTTGGCTTACCGCTACTTCTTCCTCACCTTGATCACGTCACCACCCTCTGGCTTTCCCTTCTCGTGGCAAACCATGTCAAGGAACTGACTGAACGACTGATGAGTTTCCTTGTCACGGGTCTTGGGACTGAAAAGCACCCTCTTGGCGGGCACGTGTCCCATATGCGCAATATATACCATCTTGCTCCACACCTTGTGCTTCTTCAGGGCTGCCTGAATCTGATGGCCTTGTGACGCTGGGGTCTTGGGGTGCTCCCTTCCTCCATACATCACGAACCCGGGAGGATCTCCTGGTCCCACCTGCTTGATGAGCGCCGGAGACAATCCGGGACTATTCCCAAACCACCCCACGATATTGAGATTCTCCGGCTTGTGCTTGGCTTCCGTTGGCCAGTCCCATTTTTTACGGTAGGCGATCTGGGCACTGATATGCCCTCCAGCAGAAGCCCCGGTCGAAATGATTTTTTGAGAATCGCCGCCAAACTTTTTCGCATTGGCCTGCATGTGAGCCACTGCCATCGCCACATCGAGGACGCAATCGCTCGGG
>DIHT01000002.1:9961-18721 GCA_002420305.1 Akkermansiaceae bacterium UBA5689
TAAAGATCCTGCATGTCCTTGTTGCAGTAGGCCTTGCTTCCGTTCTTGAACCCACCTCCATGAATCGTGAACACGATGGGAGCGTCCTTATACTCGGCCTTCCAGTAGACATCCATCACGTGGCGAGGATGAGGCCCATAGCGGACATCCCGTTCCACCTTGAGCTCAGCGGAGAGAGATGGGGCAAGGAGGAGCAAACCCAAGACGGACGAGATAATCGCTGATATTACGGATCTATCTTTCATTGATATGGGGAGCCATACCCCGGGTTTGCACTCATTTCACTAAGAATCAACCTCTCGGGCACCCTCCATGATTGTGACTGGCGGAACTCCTCCCTAACCTAGCCAAAGTGGACGGACTCTTCATGGAATCACCCGAGGATCCGCAGGTGACCTCACCTGGGGGCCAGGAACCACTGGCGGCCCGTATGCGGCCCCTCTCGCTCGCCGATATTGCGGGACAGCAACACATCCTCGGAGAAGGCAAACTCCTCAGGCGCGCCATTGAAGCAGACCGATTCACATCCCTGATTTTCTACGGACCCCCCGGAACCGGAAAAACCACCCTCGCATGGGTCGTGGCTAATTCGACCGGCTCTCGTTTCGAAGCGTTAAACGGAGTGGAGTCCAATGTGGCTGAGATTCGAGCGAAGATCGAGCAGGCCCGCACCTACACCAAACTCCGAGATCAGAGTACTCTCCTGTTCATTGATGAGATTCACCGCTTCAACAAAGCTCAGCAAGACGTCCTCCTCCCTCACCTTGAAAAAGGCACTGTCCGCTTTATCGGTGCCACGACTCACAATCCTTACTTTTACGTCAATTCCCCTCTGGTCTCCCGCTCTCAGATTTTCCAGTTGGAGCCTCTTTCAACCGAAGACCTGCTTCTCCTCCTCCAGCGAGCTCTTACCGATACCGAACGAGGCTTTGGTTCTCACAAGATCACCGCGGACCAGGATGCCCTTGAGCATTTGGCCGAAAAGGCTGACGGCGATGCAAGAAAGGCACTGACCGCCCTGGAACTCGCGATTCTCACCACTCCGGACGAAGGAGGCACCGTCCATCTGAACCTCGCGGTGGCGGAGGAATCCATCCAGCACAAGGCCGTGGTATATGATTCCGACGGGGATCAGCACTACGACACCATCTCCGCCTACATCAAATCGATCCGGGGCTCAGACCCTGATGCCGCTCTCTACTGGATGGCCAAAATGCTCCACGCTGGAGAGGACCCTCGTTTTATTGCCCGGCGGTTGGTGATCGCTGCTTCCGAGGATATCGGCCTCGCAGACTCCAACGCCCTCCGAGTGGCCCTTGCCGCCCAGCAGGCATTTGAATTCCTCGGCATGCCAGAGGGGCGCATTCCTCTGGCTCATGCCACTGTCTACCTCGCTACTGCACCAAAGTCCAATAGCGCCTATGCGGCCCTTGGGGCGGCGATGCAGGATATCGAGGAGAGGCGAACGCTCGCGGTCCCGGAGCACCTCCGGACCAGTTTCAGGAAGAAGCTTGCCGAAGAGTCCGGCGCAGACCGTGCTGCGATGGAGTATCTCTATTCCCACGACTACGAGGGCAACTTCACTCCTCAAGCCTACCTGCCAGAGGGAAGGCACTACTACGAACCCACCGAAAACGGACTGGAGAAGCGGATCAAGGAACGCCTTGAATACTGGCGCTCACGCCTCAGCACCCCGCCAGAGAAGGACGACTCTTGAGCTCAACAACTCTGGATCTGGAATCCACTACCTCGGGAACGTCTGAACTAAAAAAGGCAGGGCCGAAGCCCTGCCCTTTCTGGGGGTTGTGCCTGTGAAATTCGTAGTCTTCTAGTTGGACGCTGCGATGGCAAAGTCATCGCGAATCATGTCAATCGCGTCTCCACAAAGCTCTGCGCAGCGCAATGCGGTAACAGCTTCCGCGTGCACGCACTCGTTCGCAAGATTCGCACATGCCGCGATGCAGACCTCTGCATACTGAATTGAAAAGCGCGACTCCCGCACCATGGCACCGGAGAGATTCTCGCTTGCCACTATGCACTCATTGATATGCTCATGCAGGGGATGAGTATAGGTTTCCGGACCGAGCTCATCGGCCAGTACTTCACAAGCAGAAACACAACGCTCGAGAAATTGCAGGGTGGAATAAACCTGCGCGAGATTCTGTGTTCTTTTTGAAATTTCTGCCGCGGACTTCGCGGCACCGACGGATTGTTGTGCTGAGATGTGTTGTGCTTGCATAGTCGTGTAAGGGTGAAATTGAACTAAGCGTGACAATCGAAGCACATGTTCTTCTAGGCGGTAAATACCTTTGTTCTTCACCACTTGTTAGCGGCTCCGGATACTAAGGCGGGCGCAATATTTAGCTTATCTTTACCACGTCCCTCGCCACCCTTGAAATCAGGCGCCAATCACAATCCTACTCAGGGGCGGACGGAGAAATACTCTCAAAGATCCCCCCACCAAGGAGCTGCCCACCCTCATAAAAAGCGCACACCTGGCCCGGTGTGAGGGCGCGCTGAGGACGGTCAAAATGCACTTTTATCCGATTTTCACACCGCTCGACATGGGCGGACTCGGCCTGTGAGCGGTAGCGCGGCTGCACCGAGCAGCTAAGCCTACCGGTCTGCGGCACGAATTCGCGCCCCGCGCACGAAAGCGACGTCACCGTGCATTCTTGCGCGTAAAGACCTCGAGTCGTGCGTTCATCCCAGCCCACAACCAACTCATTCCGAGCGGGCTCCTTCGCCACTACGACATAGGCCATTCCCTCCCGAGGAGAGGCTACCCCGTGCCCTCTGCGTTGACCGAGAGTATAAAGGTGAAGGCCGCGATGCCGCCCGACAACTTTCCCCGAGAGATCAACGATAGGACCCGGACTATCTGGTACATGATGACGGAGAAATTCCGACATCTTGATATTGCCTATAAAACAAATCCCCTGGCTGTCCTTCTTCCTCGCGGTGGGCAAGGCAAACCTCTCAGCGACCTCACGCACTTGCGGCTTAAGCATTTCCCCCACAGGGAACAGAGCATGACTGATCTGATGCTGAGTCATCAACGCAAGGAAGTAAGACTGATCCTTGTTAGGATCCGCCCCACGAAGAATAACCGCGGTTCCGTCATCCAGCTCCCTCCGGCGCGCATAGTGCCCAGTCGCCACGGACTCGAATTCCTGTGAGAGAGCGTAATCCAGAAAGACGCCGAATTTCATTTCTCTGTTACACAGAACATCCGGGTTCGGCGTCACCCCCGATTGATACCCCTCAAGGAGATAATCCACAATACGCTCACGATATTGATCAATGAGATCTACCACTCGAAATTCAATTCCAAGTGCCTCAGCCACTGATGAGGCGTCCTCGAGGTCTTCTTCCCAGGGACAGTCGCCCGGAATACCCTCATCGTTGATCCAATTTTTCATGTAGGCGCCGACCACCTCATGACCCTGCTCAAGAAGCAGGGCGGCTGCCACGGAGGAATCAACTCCTCCAGAGAGGCCAACAAGGATACGCGCCACGGCTGGACCCTAGCATTCTCCCCGCCAACTCCATAGCCATTTACTCCACCTTTCCCTCAAGAAGAAGTTCCCAACCAGCCCCAATCAGTTTAAGCCCAAACCCGTGCCCGAAACTCCTTCCCAGCCAGACCTCCCGCTTGAGGACCCGCTTCCAGCCGATGAGGAGGAAAAAGAACCCGACCCGGTCCAAGCTCAGAATCCCGGCGCAGGCTGTATCATCCTGATCGTAGCGCTGACCTCGCTCGCATTCCTGATTGGGTTCGGGGTCTGGAGTCTATTCAAGCAGCACCGCGAGATCACGAAATTCACAGGAACGAGTCCGCAGGAAATCGCCCTCCCCGATCTCGAAAGCAATGCCTCTGCGATGATTCAGTTGAACGCTGCTCTGGAAACCTTCCGCACCGAGGCCGGCAACAAAAGAGCCGCGACCCTCCGACTCAGCCCGGAAGACATCAACCTCGCTCTCGCAGCCTTCGAGGATTTCGGAGAACTTCGCAGGACGTTTTCGGTGAAAAAGATTACGAAGGAAGAGCTTCACATCGAAATCTCCTTCAGGATGCGGGGATCCCCATTAAATTCAGACGATTATCGCTATCTGAATGGAACCATGATCACGCAACCGGAGCTGAGCGGTGGTGAAATCTTCTTCAATGTTGATCGGATCGAAGTCCCGGGCAAGACCGTGCCGGACGGATTCGTAGGAGTCTTTTCCCCCTACCGCCCAGCTCAAGTCTACCTCGCTAACGAAGAGGGAGTTGGTCCTTGGATGCGCCAATTAACCTCTCTCGCCTTGGAAGAGGGGTTCCTTACTCTTTCCATAGAGCCAAGCGAGCTCCCTCCAGAAAGTGAACCGGCGGAAATTCAATTTGGGCACATTTTGAGAGCCGTTATTCTCTTCACGGTAGTCGTCGTGGCCTTCGTCGCGACGGCGATCTTCGCGTTCAAAAAGGGCAGGGCGCGGAGCTAGGCCAAGCACCCGTCAATATTCCTGACTGCGCCATATCGTCGGGACATTTCGTCTCGATCGGGTCGTTTTGCTCCTCTCCACTCGTAATCATGGAGACCCTGTAAGGTTTTATAACCTGTTAATCGTTAGATGTTTGTGGGATATAAGGCGAGGTTGGACTACCAACTGCAAGAGAAACGCAAAACAACAAGATATAACCTATGCATCTCTACCCTCGTTACCACACCCCATTGAACGTTCTCTCCGAACTACACCGCGCCTTACAAACCTCGCCCCGAGATCCGTATCGCAATGACACCTCTCACGGGGTCAGTATCGTCGAAACGGACGCTGCCTGGGTTCTTCAAACCGACCTTCCGGGATTTAGTAAGGAGGACGTCTCCTTGTCGTTCCAGAAGGGCACCCTACGCCTTGTGGGGGAACGAGATAATCCGACCGACGGATTTCCATCTAAGATTGAACGTAGCTTTCAGGTAGCCAAGGAACTCGAGGTAGAACATCTCTCCGCAACCCTCGAGAATGGTCTTCTTGAAGTTACAATCCCCAAGCCCACCGTAGGAACGAATGGCCCAATCGAAATTAAGGTCAACTAACTCCCTTTCCGAAAGACCCTAGCAACCCACAAACATAATCCACCCTATGAGCACTCATTACGATTCAACCAACACGCTCACTGTAAGCAACAGGGAGCAACATCCGACCTATCCCCGCCCTTCCTATCTTGTAAAAAGAGAACAGGGAGCCTTCCAACTCACAATCGCTCTCCCGGGTGTTTCCCGGGATAACCTGAATGTTTCGCTGGAAAAAGGTCTTCTGACCGTCACCGGAAGTCGTGCCTCTGGCGAACTCCATCCCGACAAGGATCCCTCCAGTGGCAGAGCCCCGGAAGGCTATCATTTGCAGACGCGCCTCCACCCTGATCTGAATCCGGAAGCTATGAGCGCTCAGCTCGAGAACGGAATCCTTGCTCTTGTAGTTCCGGAGAAGGAATCCGCGAAAAAGCGGGATATTCCCATCAATTGACACCTCGGCAAACCGGGCTCCCAGGCGCTCCGTCCTGCCAGAAGGCCCAAATTGTCAATTATCCGCAGCTCAGGATCACAGGTGAAGAGGTTTGACTCGACACAGCCTGTATCTCACGCAAGTTAGGGCGCAACCCAGCGAAACCTATGCATGAGGCAACCACCCAAATCCGCGGTTTTCTTCAGTACATCGCCCTTCAATTCATTGATTACCCTGAACAAGCCCAGCTGCGGGTTGCCGAAATAGACTCGAACCACCTCTCTTTCCGCCTGATTCTAGACCATAACGATGTAGCAATGCTCATCGGACGCGGCGGATTCACGGCTGGGGCCATCCGAAGCGTCCTGAGTGCCGCCGCCGAACGTCAGGGGATCAAAGTGACCTTGCGAATTCATTCGGTGGAGGAAGAACAGCAGCGCCTCGCCGAACTGGAAGCCAAAGAGATCGTCGACGACGGGCAGCAATAGCCCACGAGTTTGGGCAAGCCCATGGTTATCCGGGCTGATCGACCTCCTCCTGTGCGTGGAGCGAGACGCGATGCGTCTCACAGAGCTCCTTAACCTCCCTGATCCCTAGGACCAGCGTCTGGCGAGCTTCGATCACGACCGTCGAGACCCCAGCATCCCGGCACGCTCGAATGGTATCCGGCCCAACCACTGGCACATCAAACCGAAGATCCTGACCAGGCTTGGATACCTTAACCAGCTTCACATTCTTCCCCTTCCCTAGGTCTCCTCCCCGCCGCACACACTTGTTTGTTCCCTCGAACGCCTCTACTGCGAGCACCGTTCCGTCCCTCACAATCACAGACTGCCCGATATCGAGCCTGCTGACTTCCTTGGCCATGCGCATCCCGTATGCAGCATCAACCAATCCATCCTCGTCGAGCTTTGGACCAAACACTGGACCTGGCCCCGGGAGATACTCCTCTAGGTAAGTCGTGGAAGGCAGCACTTTAATCCCCTCCCTGCCAAGCTCCTCAGCTACAGCACGGAACATGGTCTCCGCATTCCGCTCGCTGAGGCTGGCGAGAATCTTAATCACCCGGAGATCGGGGCGAAGGTCAAACAAACGTCCCGGGGTAATCTGTCCAATCATCACGCATTTGGTGACCTCTTCCTGCTGGAAAAATTTGATTGGCTTGGCGAGCTGGCCAACCCGAAACCACTCAACAGTGTCCACTTCTTCGGCGACCTCCGGTTCCGTCTCTCCCTTGAATGCGGCCATCACAATTCTGACCCCTTTCCTTTTAGCAGCCTCTACGAAGGTCGCCGGAAAAATCCCTCGACCTGCAATGACTCCAACCGTTCGCTTTTCCGACACGGCCTGATTCAATCGCGACAGGCTCGCTCTGCAAACTGAAAACTCGCAACCCGGCTTGCATCAGAGCTCCTCTCCACTATGGTTAAGGCAATACTAGTTTCATGCACTACCTGATTCAACAACTGCCCTTGGCAAATACCGACAGCAACGTGATCGTGATTGGAGTCCTTTTGGCCGGAGGCCTAGTCGCCCTTATTCTGGCCATGGTCCTCCTCAAGTTCTTTGCCACCTGGTTCCGAGCTCGGCTCGCCAACGCCACCGTCCCGTGGAGCAGCCTGATCGGGATGTTCTTCCGAAAGGTGCCCTACAGCATGATTACCGATAGCAGGATTACTGCGGTTAAAGCGGGTCTACCGTTCACCAGCGACCAGCTTGAGGCTCACTTCCTCGCAGGTGGCGACGTCACTGCTTTGGTCAATGCCTGCATCGCAGCCGACAAGGCCGGGATCGACCTCACCTTCGACCGAGCCTGTGCCATTGACCTCGCCACGAAAGACACCGGAAAGAACGTCGAACAGGCGGTAAACCGATCCATCAACCCGATGGTAATCGACTGCCCGAACCCAAGCGCTGGAGTAACCAAAATCTCCGCCGTGGCCAAAGATGGCATCGGCGTAAATGTCCGGGCTCGTGTGACAGTGCGTACTAACCTCGACCGCTTTGTGGGTGGCGCGACCGAAGAGACCATCGTGGCCCGAGTCGGCGAAGGCATCGTCACCTCAGTGGGTTCCGCTGCCTCGTACAAAGCCGTTCTCGAGAACCCCGATAATATCTCCAAGCTGGTTCTCGAAAAAGGGGTAGACGCCTCCACCGCCTTCGAGATTCTCTCGATTGATATCGCCGACGTCGACGTTGCCGACAATATCGGTGCCCGCCTCCAGGCCGAACAGGCCGAGGCAGACAAGCAGGTCGCCCAAGCCAAGGCCGAGATGCGTCGTGCTGCCGCCGTGGCTTCAGAACAGGAGATGGCGGCTCGAACTCAGGAGATGCGCGCCAACGTGGTCGCGGCAGAAGCGGAGGTTCCTCTTGCGATTTCAGAAGCATTTCGCTCCGGAAACCTTGGCATTATGGACTACGTCCGCTACCAGAACGTCGAAGCAGACACCCAGATGCGAGAGTCTATCGCCGATGATGGCACCTCGAGTAGCGACGGACCGGCTTCTTAGAAAGTTCCTCTCAACTCAGGGACCACGTTCCAAAATCGGGCCCTCACTTTATGGACCAGCTTCTTGAAAACCCTCAGGCGATTTTCCTGCTGGTCTTCATGGCGATTGCCTTTCTCAAGTTTATTGGGAAAAACCTCAAGGGTGAGAACGGCGAATCCGAATTGGAGGATCCCTCAGATCCCTACGACTACGAAGCCACTCGTGAGGAAATTCTGAACGAGCAGCGCATCAATGGCCCTCCGGCAGTTCCCCCAGCGGAACAGGCACCTAGAAGCGCACCACAACAGCTCAGCATTCTTGACTTCATCGTCCCGGTAGACACCCCGGGGACTGACAAACAGACTCCTCCACCTCTCCCCTCTGCCGGTCCCACGGTAGCTTCCACACCCGATCCGGATCCGGTGCCGGCAATTAAGCCTGTTGCCAAGCCCACCCTCAGCCCCGCTGAGACTAAAGCCCTCGAAAGGTTACAGAAGGCGCAAACCCAGCCTAGGCCCACGTCGCGCACCCTGCGACGCCGCCCCATCCGGGAGCAACTAGCAACCCCGAGCGCTGCCCGGGATGCCATCATCCTCGGAGAAATTCTTGGAACGCCCAGAGGACAGCAACGCCTCTCCAAGCTCGGCCCGCTTGACAACCGGTAAGGCGCCCGGAAGACTCCCCAACCAGCCCAAGCCGGCGTGGCGGAATTGGTAGACGCGCGCGATTCAAAATCGCGTTTCTTCGGAAGTGTGGGTTCGATTCCCACCGCCGGTAGGCTGGA
>DIHT01000042.1 GCA_002420305.1 Akkermansiaceae bacterium UBA5689
GATAAGAAAGGCGTGACCGCGGAGATCGATGAGTATGACAGCGGGGTATTGTTACGGGGAGCAGTCCGGACCCAGGTGAACCTCTGGAATTGGACCGTTGGTTCGGGTGAGGTCTACGGTATTCGCAACGATGGGAAACAGCCTCTTCCAATTCGGGCAGCGCTTACTCCACGAGTGCCTGCAGATAACAAGGTTGGAGAGTGGAACCGTTATGTCATCACGGTGAAGGGCGACCGTCTCACGGTGGTCCTCAACGGGAAGGTCGTCCTGCATGACGCACAATTGCCCGGGGTTCAGGCCACTGGTCGGCTGGGATTCCAGCACCACGGCAACCCGCTTCAGTTTGCTAATATCTTCGTGAAGGAGCTTTAGCACTACCTGCGGTGGGAGGGCGCTGAGGACAGCCTACGGTTCAATTCGCGTTAGGCGAACCGGCGTGTCTTGAGAAGGTGGGGGGGGAATAACAGCAGCACTATCTTCGAGCATACTGGAAACCACGTTCTCCCGGAGTGTAGCGGAGGGGTTGTTTGTATCCTGATCTTCGGAAAAGTCCTTTTCCTTGTAGGCTTCCTGTGCCGGGTGGGCATTCTCGGGCTCGCTTTCCTCGCTCGCTTGGAGAATCCGGAGAGAGGCTGACTGGAATCCCTGAAGAATCCGGGATTCGGACTCTTTTAGAAGCTGCTCCCTGTCGGCGATGCGTCGTCGCTCAGCTTGGAGGAGGGTCTCAAGTTTTACTTCGCGCCGTAGGGATCCGGCCTCGCTGCTGCGGAGCTTCTGAACTTGTGCTTCCAGCTTGGCGCAGCAGGCTTCGAGCTCGGCAGAGGATTTAAGAAGAGCCTTGGTGCGTTCGCGGTGACGAATGCGCGTCGCCTGGCTGATGTTATGGCACAGGAACCAAGTCAGGGATGCCCCCAGCGAGGTGCCCAGAATAAGGAGGAGAAGAAAGAGCCAAGGTTGTAGTTCCATGGTGAAGTTGCCCTTGCGGAATGGATGGAAGCTGCTTTCTTACGAAGGAAGAAGCTTTGAGTATCATTTATCCGGAAATCTCCGGGAGGCGCAAAGCAAACATGCTAACATCTATCAACACATTATTCCAATGGCTCATACACTTCCCGATCTTGGCTATGCATATGATGCGCTCGAGCCGCACATTGACGCGCGGACGATGGAAATCCATCACAGCAAACATCACAACGCCTACGTAACTAACCTGAATGCGGCAATTGAAGGAACGGAGCTTGCGGACAAGTCCATCTGTGAGCTGGTGATGAATATCGGGGATGTTCCCGAAGATATCCGGGGGGCTGTGCGGAACAATGGAGGGGGCCATTTCAACCACAGTCACTTCTGGGACTGCATAAAGCCGGGTGGGTCCAACGAGCCGACCAGTGAGGTTTCGGACGGGATCAACGCTGCATTCGGCTCTCTTGACGGTTTTAAGGAAGCCTTCACGAAGGCGGCGATGACAAGGTTTGGTTCCGGATGGGCGTGGCTCTGCTCAGATAAAGAAGGCAAGCTGGGAGTCTGCTCCACCGCGAATCAGGACAATCCCCTCATGGGTGAAATCTCTGGATGTGCGGGGTGTGTTCCAATTCTTGGCCTGGATGTGTGGGAGCACGCATACTACCTGAATTACCAGAACCGACGTCCTGATTACGTCGGGGCCTTCTTTAACGTGATCAATTGGGACACAGTGGCAGAGGGCTTGGGCAAGGCCGTAGGATAAGCTTCGGGGAAACGAGACTTCTCATGAATCAGCCGGGCCAGTGGGTCCGGCTGACTTATTTCGGCCTCAAAATTCGCGGAGGGAACTCTGGTGCTTGCGAGTTTGGCTGATGCCCGCTACAGGGTGCACGCCATGGCTCGAATCAACGAAAATTTCCTTAAGCTCCAGGCGGGCTACCTCTTTCCTGAGATCGCGCGGCGGGTGAACGCATTTTCTGATGCTGAACCTGAGAAAACGAAGCGGCTTATCCGCTGCGGAATCGGGGATGTAACCGAACCACTGCCTCTCGCTGCAAGAACGGCAATGAAAGAGGCTGTAGATGAGCTGGGCGAGAGGGGAAGTTTCCGGGGATACGGCCCCGAGCAGGGATACGACTTTCTGCGGCAGGCTATCGCGGACAACTCCTACCAAGGACTAAACGTCGAGGCAGATGAGGTGTTCGTCTCGGACGGATCGAAGTGCGACAGCGGGAACATCCTCGATATCTTCGGGGTGGGACAGAGGATCGCCATTACGGATCCGGTGTATCCGGTGTATGTGGATACCAATGTAATGATGGGAAACACCGGAGAGGGAGACGAGAGTGGTCAGTATGGGGGCTTGGTTTACCTGCCGTGCACCGCAGAAAATAATTTTACCCCTGCATTACCGCAGGAAAAAGTAGACTTGATCTACCTCTGTTACCCGAACAACCCCACCGGAACGGTGGCAACCAGAGAGCAGCTGGAACAATGGGTAGCCTATGCGCGCGAACATGATGCGGTCATTCTTTATGATGCGGCTTATGAAGCCTTTGTTCAGGATCCTGATCTGCCGCGGTCAATTTATGAGATTGAGGGAGCCCGGGAGTGTGCGATCGAGTTCCGATCCTTTTCCAAAAATGGCGGATTCACTGGAACGCGTTGTGCCTTTATCGTCGTCCCAAAGGAGCTTACAGGGTCTGATGGAAGTGGGGAAAGAGTGTCTCTGCACGGCCTGTGGGCCCGGCGACATTCCACTAAGTTTAACGGCGTGAGCTACCCGGTTCAGCGCGCCGCGGAAGCTCTCTATTCGCCGGAGGGCAAGGCCGAGATCAGCAAGCTGGTCGAGCACTACATGGGAAATGCGGCTCTTTTGAAGAGCGCCTGTGAGGATTGTGGATTGGACGTTTATGGAGGAGAGCACTCTCCTTATGTCTGGGTGCGCTGCCCCGAGGGGGTTGATAGCTGGGCGATGTTTGACCGAATGTTACACGAAGCACAGGTGGTGGTCACCCCGGGTGCAGGATTTGGCGCTGCAGGTGAAGGCTACTTTCGGATATCTGCCTTTAATTCGCGAGAGAATGTGGAGGAAGTGTGCGCCCGCCTGGGGGCGATGCTCGGATAGTGAGCCGCTTGCGAAGGGCCCCGGCCGAAGATTGTGATTTGAGTATCAGCGGAAACCCGTGATTGGTGCGGCGATGAAGAGGAGTGAAAGGGCCTCGACATTTCAGGGGGCCCAATGATGAACTGCAGGATCAGATGCAAACGTTACGCGGTATTGCAGGGATATGCGCCCTTGGTCTTGCGATGGCAGGTGCTTTGGCGGGGGCGCCCCCGAATGGGATGCCAGCCTTTGGCGAGGTTTTGAGGAGTGATGGAGGAGGCCTCAAGGCTCTTATGTTTCCTCGACCCGTTACCGGTGTGCCACATGGGCAACTTCCCTCACGCATGGCAGCTCCTCATTGGGGGGTCGCGCAGGGGCTGATGCTAAGCAGATGGACAGAGTCGGAGATACACCGGGCAATTCTGCAGGGACGGTCCGATATTCTTTCCCAGTTGTTGGTCAGGGGTGGAAGTTGCAACCTGCGGCATCCGAGTGGGTGGAGCCCGTTACAACTGGCCCTTCATTGTGGCAATCGGGAGGCCCTGAGAATTCTGATTTCCCATGGGGCAGATCCACGCGAGCGAGGCCCGGGAGGGGAGACCTCCCTTGGGCTTGCGCTCGCCTTGAGTTCGACTCCGGTGGAACTCGAAATACTTCTCAAGGCCGGGGCCAATCCGAACTTGCCGGGCCCCGGAGGCCGTCCTGCGATTAGCGCACTGTTACAGGTAAGAGACCTCGAGCGAGCCGAAGTAATTCTGCGGCACGGCGGCGTGGCAGGGCCAGCTCTCTACAATGCGATCGTGGAGGGGGATCGTGAACTCCTCCGATTTCTTCTCCAGCATGGAGTAAAGCCCGACGGGGACTCTACGGATTCGCTGTTGGTAGCGGCGGTACGCGGAGGAAGGCGGGGCCTG
>DIHT01000097.1 GCA_002420305.1 Akkermansiaceae bacterium UBA5689
CGCTCTGGTCCCCTGCCCGAGGTGGTGCGCAAGGAGTGGCCACGAAAGGATCTGGACCGGTTTGTTCTGCGAAGGCTCGAAGATGCGGGGCTGCAACCTGAGAGCGAGGCGGGAAAGAGAACCCTTCTTCGGAGGCTGAGTTTTGATCTCACGGGTTTGCCTCCCCATGTTGATGAGGTGGAGAGCTTTCTGGAAAGCAAAGAGCCTGAGGCATACGAGAATCTTGTGGATCGGTTGCTAGCACGCCCTCAGTTTGGGGAGCGTCTGGCCAGCATGTGGCTGCCTGTCATGCGGTATGCGGAAGACCAGGCGCATCAGGTGGGGAATAATGGTAAGTTTTTCTATCCGCATGCGCACCAGTATCGGAAGTGGGTGATAGCCGCCTTTAATCGTGATCTCGGCTTTGACCAGTTTGCGCGCCTGCAGCTGGCTGCCGATTACCATGGGGAAGAGGATCTTGCGGCCCTTGGCTTCATCGGGCTGGGTCCGCAGTACTACAATCGTGGACGACTGGACGTCCAAGCAGAGGAATGGGAGGACCGGGTCGACACCGTGACACGAGGGTTTCTCGGTCTCACAGTTGCCTGTGCCCGCTGTCACGACCACTTCTACGACCCGATCACCACCGAGGACTACCATGCCATGGCGGGTGTTTTTGCCAGTGTCTCGATGGATAGCCGAAAGGTGGGAGAGGAGACCTTTCATATCGTGAAGGATGCCAAGGCCCGTGATCTTAATGTTTTTATCCGTGGCAATGTGGAGGATAAGGGCGCGGTGGTGCCGCGGGGGTTCCTTCGCATTCTGGCCGATGGCGAAGAGCGCCAGACTTTCGAGGAGGGCAGTGGGCGCAGGGAACTGGCGGAAGCGATCATCGACCCTGGCAATCCCCTCACCTCCCGAGTCATGGTTAATCGGCTATGGGGAGAGATCTTTGGGGTTCCTCTAGTGAAATCAGCAAGTAATTTTGGAACTACGGGAGACCACCCCAGCCATCCCCTCCTACTTGATTACCTAGCGATAAAGTTCCGTGAGGAGGGATGGTCCATGAAGGCTCTTGTGCGTGAAATGGTGCTTTCTGCGACCTACCGACAGGCCTCTACCCGGAGGGAAGATAATACCCTGCTGGCTGGGATGAACCGGAGGCGACTCAGTGCTGAGATGCTCCGGGACGCGATGTTGGTGGCAAGCGGAGAACTTGTGTTCACTGACCCGGGGGGAGAGTCCTTGAAGGTGAGTGATAAGAACAATCTGCGGCGGACCGTCTACGCCCGCATCAGCAGGAAGGAGCTGGATTCCTTTCTCAGGCAGTTTGATTATCCGGACGCCAATGTGCATGCGGCTGGAAGGGGGGTTACGACCACTCCGATGCAGAAGCTTTATCTCCTTAATAGTCCCTTTGTCGCAGCCCGTGCTGCCAGATTGGCAGATGCCGACGAGGATCTTGGAAAAGAGGAGCGTATTGAGCGACTTTTTCACAGGATACTTGCTCGAAGCCCCAGTCGGAGTGAGTTGGCGGGGAGTCTTCTCTATTTTGAAGATTCCACGCGCGATCGTGATTGGGCAGGCTACGCACAGGTGTTATTATGCAGCAACGCGTTTCTCTACCGTGATTGATTCTCGATATTCAGGATTCAGCAGGCGTCAGGTGCTTCGCCGCCTTGCCGGCGGTGCGGGCCTTCTCGGGCTTGCGGGTGTTCTGCAGAAGAATGGTGGGATGGCGCTGGGGGCTAATCCCTCCCTTACCCTCCAAGGAAACCTTCCGGCCCGGGCCAAGCGGGTGATCTTTCTCTTTCTCAACGGAGGACCTTCACATGTGGATACCTTCGATCCGAAGCCCTCTCTCCTGAAGTATGAAGGTCAGAAGCCCTCAGAGAAACTGTATCGCGAGGGTAAAAAAGGCGGCTTCATGCCTTCTCCCTTTAAGTTCACCAGGCATGGAGAGAGTGGCCTGGAGTTCAGTGAGAGCGTTCCACACCTCGCCGGAATGGCTGATGACGTGAGCATTGTACGATCAATGCATACGGATGTGCCCAACCATGAGCCCGCGCTTCTGCAGATGCATACCGGAGCGGTGCAGCCTACCCGGCCGTCGCTCGGGTCCTGGTCCCTCTACGGACTAGGTTCAGAGAATGAGAATCTTCCGGGCTACGTAGTGCTGCGACCAAGTCCGAGAACGGTAGTGGGTCCTGCCCTCTGGAGTAACGGCTTCCTTCCCGCGCGCTTTCAAGCCACGAGCATCATCACGCGTGATATGAATATCAGCAAGTTGCTGCCACATATCAGGAACCGGTCCCTGGACAGGGCCACGCAACGCCGTCAACTTGATCTGCTGGGAGCGCTGAACGAGGAGCACCTTCAGGAGCGTGGGGGCGACGCGGAACTGGAGGGTGAGATCCGCGCCATGGAGACTGCCTATTCAATGCAGATGGAGGCCACGGAGGCACTTGATCTCAGTGGAGAATCCGGGGCCACTCGTGAAATGTATGGCTCAACAAATTTCGCGAATTCATGTCTGCTGGCCCGCAGGCTCGCGGAGAGGGGCGTGCGGTTCGCCACCGTCTACTATACCAACGACAAGAACAACCAGCCCTGGGATACGCATAAGAATCATAACGAGGGGCACAAGGGCCTTTGGGCGGATGCGGACAAGGCTGCGGCAGCGCTTATTGCGGATTTGAAGCAGCGCGGCCTGCTGGATGAGACGCTCGTTATTCTTGGTGGTGAATTTGGCCGGACTCCCTTTGCTGAAGGAGGGAAAAAAGGAGCCCAGCCGGGACGTGATCACCACAGCACGGCCTTTTCCTACCTGTTGGCAGGGGGTGGAGTGAAGAGAGGATTCGTCTACGGGTCTTCTGATGAGTTTGGCATGCATACGCAGGAGAACCCCATGCACGTGCAGGATTTTCACGCTACCGTGCTCCATCTTCTTGGGATTGATCACACTCAGCTGACCTACCACTATGCTGGACGGGATTTCCGCCTCACTGATGTAGGTGGCAGGGTCGCGTCCGGTCTCCTGCTGTAGTCGGAGGCGAGAAAATCGCCTTGCG
>DIHT01000024.1:0-24115 GCA_002420305.1 Akkermansiaceae bacterium UBA5689
GCTGCAGGCCGCTCCGGTCTCGACCGTAGTCCCAAGGTCCTCGACACTGAAAAAGTTGGGGTGGGAAGGGCCATGACGGGGGTAGAGGCTGGGCTGAGTTGCGGTGCCTGCCATGGCATCGGGGACAAGGCGGCGATTGCGGTCTTCGAAGGAGAGGGGCCCAACCTGAGAGCCTCCGGGGAGCGGCTTACATCCGATTATTTTCATCTGTGGATGAATGACCCACCCCGGGTCTGGCCCGGCACGATCATGCCTAAGTATGCGCTGGACGGGAAAACGCCTCTCACCCAGTACTACGACGGTGACTCCCACAAGCAGTTCGAAGCGATCCTTCAATACCTGCGCTCACTTTCCAAAAATCAAAATAATGAAAAGAACCCTTAGTTACATCGTGATGTGCCTTTCCGCGCTCCCTCTTACGGCAGCGCCTGGCCTGATCGGGGAATACTTCAAGCTGGAGGATAAACTTGGAGACGAATTTGAAGTGCCAGTGGATTTGACGCCCTGGCTTGTGCGGGTCGACAAGGCGGTGAATTTTTCTCAATCCAAGGGGGACTTTCATGGTTCGAAGCTAGCAGAGAACTTCATGGTGCGTTGGAGCGGGGCCATTACCGTCCCGAAAGAGGGTAATTATCTATTCGCGACGAGTTCCAAAGATGGCTCCCGCCTCTATCTCGGGGACAAGCTGGTGGTTGATAACTGGGGTCCTCACCCCATGAAGCAGCAGAGTGGCACGGTTCGCCTGAAGGCGGGATCACATCCTGTGCGGGTGATCTACCAGAACGGGAGTAAGGGGGGTGCCTGTATTGTGAAATGGATGGCCCCGGGAGGAAAATTGGAAGCGGTCCCCGCCTCGGTTCTCTTTCACGATGTCGCGAAGCTCAAGGGACTCTCATGGGATGAGCAGGCCTTTGCCAAGGCTGCCAGCTCTGACGTTGCTCCGGCCAAGCCAGTTTCGGGAAGCCTGCCGGGGAAATACGGAAATTTCGTGAGTACAGCACTGCGTGTTGGCAAGGACTCGAAGGGAGATAATGTTGCTTTTCGTTCTCGGGTGATCCGTCTTGATCCCCAGGGGGCGGTTTGTGTGGCCTTTGATGCTGACACTATGCGGATGGCGGCAGGATGGACCCAGGGAGGATTAAGGTTGGAGGGCCTTCCCTTTACCGGAGGCCACGGGGCCTTTCCCTCGCATAGCGGAGCCAAGGTGTTTACCAATCAGGCGGCTCCAGGGTGGGCGGACAACCAAGGGAGTATTGCGGAAACTCGGATGCCTGAGGATGGGAAGTATCCACCTCTCGGTCCCCTTCCAAAAACGCAGGCCCATTACAAGGGCTTGTATGTCCATGGGGAAAAGACGGTTCTTCGCTATACGGTAGGCCAGGACCCGGTCCTGGAACTTCCGGCCTTCGAGAATGGGCTCATCACCCGCACCATCCAGGGGAAGTTCAGTGCTCCCGCGGTGGTAGTGCTTGCTGATGAGAAGGGCGCTCCTGAGATTCAGGTCGTGGGCTCTCAGGAAAAACCGGCGACGATGGACGGTCGGATCGTCCTGAAAGTCCCGGCGGGGATGGCTCACTTCAAGGTGGTTTATGGAAGTGGGAGCGTCCCGGAAGCCCTCGAGGACCTGACGCTTTTGATGAAAGGTGGTCCTGCGCGGTGGACGGAGGCGGTGACCACAGTCGGCGAGGTCGCCAAGGACGATGGCAAGTCAGCCTATGTCCTCGATCGTCTGACTGTGCCCTATCAGAACCCCTATGGGATGAAGATGCGGATTGGGGGATTTGACTTTTTCAGTGACCCTTCGAAGGCCGCGGTCTGCACCTGGGATGGCGATGTCTGGGTTGTCAGCGGCATCGATGAGAAGCTCGAGAGTCTCATCTGGAAGCGCATTGCCGCTGGAGGGCATGAGACCCTCGGGCTCACCATCGTAGATGATGTGATCTACACGGTGGCGGATGACCAGATCACGCGTTACCACGATGTTAACGGTGACGGAGAGATCGATTACTACGAAAACTTTAATAACGACTGGGAGCTTACCAGTGGGTTCCATGCCTTCTGTTTTGACCTGCAGACTGGTCCGCAGGGAGAGTTCTATTTTGCCTTTGGTTGTCCAGTACGGGGTGGGGGACGCAGCTTTCAGAGAATGAGCCGACACCACGGCTCGATCCTGCGAGTCTCCAAAGATGGTTCCAGACTCGATCGTTATGCTACCGGGTTGCGGGCTCCGAACGGGATCGGGGTGAGTCCCACCGGCCAGCTCACCAGCGGGGACAACGAAGGGACCTTCGTGCCACGTTGTCCCATTCACTGGATCGAACCAGACGAGTTTCTCGGAGTGGTCGATTCGGCGGCGGACTACGCCACCATGAAGACTACTCCCACGGTGGGACAGCGCCGAGGCAGCCGGAAGGAGAACCTTGATCCCAGTGAGGCTCCCAAGCCCCTCGCCTGGTTACCCAAAAACGTGGATAACTCCAACGGGGGGCAGGTCTGGGTAACCAGTGACAAGTGGGGTCCCTACAAGGGAGAGATGCTGCATTTCAGTTATGGGCAGAGCGCGATCTATGTCGTGCTCAAGGAGAAGAAAGGAGCCCTGATGCAGGGTGGAGTGGTCAAGATTCCGGTGCGCCCAACCTCCAGTGCGATGCGTGGGAAGTTTAATCGTAAGGACGGACAGCTCTATGTGGCTGGCCTCAAGGGGTGGCAGAGCAATGCCGGTCGCGAAGGTGGCCTTGACCGGGTGCGTTACACGGGCAAGGCCGTAAGCATGCCAAGCAGTTTGAAGGTCCGTGACGGCGGGCTTGAGATCGGATTCACCCAGAAACTGGACCAGGAGCTTGCCGAAGACCCGGAGAGCTTCAACCTCTCGGGGTCCGACTTACGCTGGACCCATGACTACGGCACGGGAGAGTTTCAGGTTGGGCACCGCAACTCAGCAGGCCCCCCGAAGGGCCGCACTAAGTTCCCGGTCAAATCCGCCCGACTTCTTCCGGACGGAAAGTCGGTGTTTGTGGAGGTAGAGAACCTGCAGCCCGTGCACATGATGCAGATCGATCTCGACCTTGAAACGGATGAAGGAGAGGAGATCGTGACCAAGATCTGGAATACAATCCACGTGGCGAAGTAAGATCCCGGAAGAGACCTACTTTTTGAGCGGAGTAATTTTGATATTCCGGTAGGCGACGGGACCGTGGTCGCCCTGGAACATGATGGGGCCGGTGGCGGCTTCACGTCCGGTGACTCCGGAGGGGGTAGGGCCCTTCATTTCGACATTCTCGTGGAGGATCTTGCCATTAAGTTTCACGACCAGAAACTTCGCGTTGGCGGTCTTCTTTCCTGAGGCATCAAACTTGGGTGCGAGGAAGTCGATTTGATACTTCTGCCACTCTCCGGGTTTCTTGCAGGCATTGGTCCGAGGGGGCTGGGCCCCGTAGATCGCACCCATGTCGCCACCGCCGAGCTTCTCCTTGCCATAGCTGTCGAGGACCTGCACCTCATACTCGCCCATCACGTAAATTCCTGAGTTGGCTCCCTTGGCCACGAGAACTTCCAGTTCGATCCTGGAACTGCCCCATTTCTGGTCCGAGTAAATGTCAATGCTCTGGCCATGGCCGGTGACCACGTTCACCATCGCGCCGCCTGTTCCGCTGGCCTTCAAGGCTTTTGGATTCGCGGTGTCCAGTTGAGGGGCTCCCGTCGCCCACTTGGACTCGAGAGCTCCCTTCTTCTTGAAAGACCATCCTGTGAGGTCCTTTCCGTTGAATGGGTTATCCGCAAAGGCAAGACCGCCTGCCAGAGTGGCGAAGAAGGTGAGAGTGGCGAGGGTGCGTTGAACTGCTTTCATGATGTCTTTGCAAGGTGTGTGCCGCAAATTTCCCGTGCTCGCAATGGGAAAGGCCTTCCGGCCTTGATTAACGCATCCCATCATCGAGTCGGCTAATTTCTGCATTTTTTCGTTCGTTCTGGCCTTTTAGCAACGTAAGTTCGGGCATCGTGAAGCGAAGATCAGTGATTGGGCATGCGTGCTGGGCGGCGGTAACTGCCGGTGCTTTTGCCGTTGGGCTGGTGCTCGATCGGAACCCGAGCGACCAGAAATCAGTGGTGAAAGTTCCGAGCGCTAAGAGCTCGAGAAGTGCGGATGGGGGAATTTCTGGAGGCGGGGGGTCGAGATCGGCTGGTTTGTCAGGCTCGGTGCAGTTGGCCGGAGGCCAATCTAGCGGAGGAGTCACAGGGATCGGGACCGGAGCATTGAGTCAGGCAGCGATCGAGGCGCTTGCGAAGGAAGCCTTTCGGAGCGGGAACCCCTTGGTCCGGCGCAGGGCTTTTGATCAGATGTTGAGCAGTCTGACGGCGGAAAACGCTCAGGATATGCTGGTACAACTCAAGGAAAACCGTGTTGGTGGTGATCAGTGGAGGGATTTTCATTACCTCTGGGGCACGCTGGATGGGAAAGCTGCGGTGGATCATTCGCTCGATTCAGAGGAGCGCGATCTTTCCCATACGATGGCGGGCTGGGCCTCGAGCTATCCGAATGCAGCAATTGACTACATCAACAACCTCTCGGAAGAAGACCGGGGCTCCTTCCGTCATTTACAGGAGGCGATGGTCAGCGGGATGGCTGATAACAACACCGCGGTGGCCACGGATTACGTATTGCAACTCGCCAACCAAGGCGACGGTCGTGCCACTCATCTGTTTGGAGTTGTGACGAGGGAAGTTGTTTCGAATGTTGGGATCGATGAAGCGGCCCAGTGGTCGGAAAGCCTGCCCGATGGTGATCTCAAGGGCGCGGCGCTCGACACGGTGGCGCACCGGTTCACCAATAGTAATCCGGAGGCAGCAGCTCAGTGGGTGGAGCAATTTGCCGGACAGGCTTATGCGGACCGTGCGATTGAAGAGGTAGGTGATGAGTGGGCGGAGCGGGACCCGGCTTCAGCAGTGAACTGGCTGGAAACCATTCAGGAGGGGCGGGGCCAGAGCATGGGCCTGCACTCGGCCTTTGGTGAATGGGCGCAGCGTGATCCTGTGGCAGCTGGGGAGCGGATTTCCGCAATGGAACGCTCGCCTCAGCGTGATGCTGCTATCGGTGGTTTTTCCCGAAGAATCTCCTATGATGACCCCGGGACTGCCATCGAATGGGCCAATAGCATTGCCGACGAGAGTTCCCGAACGAGGGCGTTGACCCATGCCGGACAGCAACTCTTCCGACGAGATCGTGCAGCCGCTGAAGCATGGATTGGTTCCAGCGGACTTCCTGCGGAGGCGCAGCAGGCTGTTCTCAACCCGCCCAACCGCAGGCGGTAAACACGGACCGGACCGGGCAGATAATTCAATTCTCTCGGCATAGGTTGCAAGAGGGTAAGTCTACTAGACGGCGATGACTTGTGACTGCTCTGGGCACGGCTCCACTCAGGCGGTGGGTCTAATGCGCTTTGGGTTCCACAGCATTTGGTAGAGGGTGTTGGCTATGATGCCGGGAAGTCTTTTGTGTTTAACGGGTTGCCGAAAATCTCTTGGTGAAAGGCCTTATTTTTAAGGGGGAGCACGCGAATCTTTTCCACCTTTTTTCGTGCGTTCCTATCCCTTAGCAACGTAAGAGATCTGCGTGACAAGAAAATCAACAGTAATTAAATATTGTTGTTGGGCGGCCGTAATAGCCGTGGCCTTTACTGGTGGTATCGCACTGGAGCGGCAAAGGCTCGGAGAAAAATATGGAGAGGTTGTGAAATCCGATCGGGCCAAGAGCCTCCGGAACGCGACAGGCAACGCTTCTGGAGGGGTTCGGGGAGGCAAGACGGGGACGTTGGAATCGTCAGGCTCCTCGAGTTGGGAAGACCCATGGCCCCGGGTATTTAGCGAGGCCGAGATCGAAGCGGTCGCGGTAGAAGCCTTTCAAAGTCCCAATCCCCTCATCCGGCGAAGGGCTTTTGACCAGTTGCTGGGGAGCCTGACAGCAGGGAACGCCCAGTATATGCTGGGACACTTGAAGGAAAATAGCGTCCGAGGGGATCAGTGGCGGGATTTCCACTATTTATGGGGAATGCTTGATGGTAAGTCCGCAGTCGAGCATGCCTCGGAGTCAGAAGAGAATGATCTCTCCCACGCCTTGGCGGGATGGGCCTCCAAATATCCAGATGAGGCGATTGCACACCTTAACACCACTGCAGATGAGGATATGGGCTCTTTTCGCTACCGGCAGAAGGTGATGGTTAACGGCATGGCCAATAATGATCCTGCCCGGGCAACTGATTATGTTCTGCAGCTAGCTGATGAGGGTGATGAGCGTACCAGTCAGCTCTTCGAAGTAGTGACAAGTGCAGTTCTTTCGAATTGCGATGTTGATGAAGCAGCGACGTGGTTGGACTCTACCTACGGGGAGTGGGCGGACCGGGATCCGGAGGGTGCTGGTGAGAGGATCAGCTCGATGCCTCGCTCGCCCCAGCGGGATGCTGCAATTAGTGGGTTTGCTCGTCAGATTTCTTATGGCGATCCGGGAAAAGCGATCGAGTGGGCCAACAGCATTGCGGAGGAGAGCACGCGAGTTGAGGCCCTCACTCATGCAGGCCAGCATCTTGCCCGGCGGGACAGGGCAGCCGCAGAGGCTTGGGTGGTCTCGAGCGGGCTTCCCGAGGAGGCCCAAAGAGCGGTGCTTAATCCCCCGCAGATCCGACGGCGATGATCACTGTAAGGGAGAAAAAATGTACTCTGTTCGAGTTTTTCATCCCTGACGATTTTCTCATAGGCCATGGGCAATCCCGGCCCCTGATCGCTGGCTAGGAAACAAGACTCCCGGGCGGTAGTTGCCAGTTAATGATCCCTATACCCGAGAAAAGTCTATCGGCGCAACTCTCAGAAAATTTGTAAGAGAAACTCCGCGACGCTAGCGAGGCTGAGAACCTTTGGGTGGCTTCGCTATTCAATCTGGCGGGTGTCAGGCAGATTTTCACTTCTCGGGATGAATTTCGTTTCGAAGTTCCCGCTGCAACGTCTTACGTCTTTGAAGGGCTTTCGGGGGTAATTTATTTCTCATACTGGCTCTCCTGCCCACGGCGGCCGGGCAGGGAGTTCGGGAAAAGGCCCGGGTTCGCAGTCAGAAAGTCAATGCGGCCTCATCGGCACTACGAGGTCATTCGGATCTTACCTCCACAGGATTAGATCGGCTTTGCTCTCCCATCAGGGTAAAATATTCCTTGTCGACCTGCTTGTGCGTTTCACTAGAAACCGAGGAACGTGATCAGCGCTGTCGGCCACAACAAACAGCAACCTACCACCCCAACCAATGAGTTTGAATAATCCGAATCGCAGAACATTTCTTGGAGGAGCCTCTGCAACCGTCGCTGGGCTGGGAACCTACACGAGTGCTCGTGGTCAGGAGGGGTCTGCTAATGACAAGCTGGTGGTTGCGGTGATGGGCATGGGCCGTGGAGGTGCGCTTGCGCTGAGTTTTCATGGGTTGCCCAACGTTGAGGTTGCCATGGTATGCGATGTCGACAGGAAGCGTTCTGATTCTGCTGCGAAGAGCCTTGGGCCGAAGGTCCAGTCTGTGACTGATTTCAGGCGCATCCTCGACAGGCCTGATATCGATATCCTCGTCATTGCGACCTGCAACCACTGGCATGCCCCTGCTGCGATTCTGGGGTGTGCGGCTGGCAAGCATATTTACGTGGAGAAGCCCTGTTCCCATAATCCCCATGAAGGAGAGCTGCTGATGCAGGCGTCCCGGAAGCATGAACGTCTTGTCCAGCATGGAACTCAGCGCCGATCCTGGCCTAAGATTGTGGAGGGAATTCGCAGGCTCCGGGAAGAAAAGGTGATTGGCCGTGTTTACCGTGCGGACTGTTTTTACACTAATCGCCGGGGTTCAATCGGGAAGGGAAAGGCGGCAGCTCCGCCAGCCCATCTCGATTATGATCTCTGGCAGGGGCCTGCCCCTCGGCGTCCTTACCGGGACAATATCCTGCATTACAACTGGCATTGGCTCTGGCACTGGGGCAACGGAGAGCTTGGGAACAACGGGGTGCATTTTCTTGATGTGGCACGCTGGGGAATGGGCGTGGATTATCCTACCCGGGTGAACTATGCGGGGGGGCGCTATCGCTACGACGATGACCAGGAGACTCCCGACACAAGTGATGTGACCCTGGAGTTTGGAGAGAAGGGGCAGATCAGCTGGCGGGCTACCAGCTGTTCACCCTTCCAGTCAGCAGAGAGTGGGACCTTCGTGACATTCACCGGGGAGGGCGGGAGCATGGTGATCCGAAACCAGGGCTATGTCCTCTACGATGGGTCAGGTAAGGAAGTTGAGCGGCAAGATGGGCCCGGTGGAAACGATGTGCATACCGGGAATCTAGTCGATGCGATTCGGAAGGGTTCTCCCCTCGCCTGCGATGCAGAAACCGGCCATGTGAGCTCCCTGCTCTGCCACCTCGGAAATATCTCGCACCGAGTGGACAGGCTTATGAAATGTGACCCGGGAGCAGGTGGTCAGATCGTAGGAGACCAAGATGCTATGGGTTACTGGAAACGGCAATATGAGCCTGGATGGGAGCCGACGGTATGAGTAGCACTAACGGTAAATGAGGAGGAGGTCAGATCTTACCTTCCTGCTGTCGTTGAGCCTCCCTGCGATAGTCCTCTTTTGCCCTTTCATCTTCCTGTGCGTCCTCTGAGTAGAAAATGAATCCCAGGGCACGACGGTTTCGGCTAGCTGAGGCGTTTCCCTCCGCCCGGTGAATTGTCATTGAGTCGTGCACGAGAAGATCTCCGGGTGCCGCGTGTAACACTTCTTCCCTCGATAAATCCTCGGGACGCCCAAAATCAGTCACACCCTGTGAGAAACCAAGGGTGCCGGTGGGGCCGTGGGGGCGCAGCCCATCACGATGAGAGCCGGAGACATAACGGATGCACCCGTTTTCCTCATTCACCTCGTCGAGGGCGAGCCACATCGTGAGGGCCTCAGGAGGGTAGAGCTTGAAGTAGTAACCGTCCTGATGAGGTGGCGTTGGGCGTCCCGCGAGAGGAGGCTTGTTGAAGTATTGCATGTTGCTGGCAATAACGCCCTTTCCCATGAGCTCCTCGGCGAGAGCCCTTGGTTTTCCGTTCATGAATTCATCACACCAGGGGCAGTGGTCCTGCATCTGCTGAATCTGCTTCAGGGTAGAGAGCGTTTCCCTGTCTTCATAAAAGACATGATCCCGGGGCAATTGAGGGACAAGGCCCTCAATGAATTCTCGGATCTTCTCCTGGCAGATTGCAATCTCGCGGGCGTCTAGAAACTTCCTAAGGCAAACGAAGCCCTTGTCCAGGTAGGTCTGGCGGGTTGTTTTTTGTTTCATGATCAAATGATACATCCCAGAGAGTGCTTTCTCATAACATGGAATGGGCTGGAATGGGCTGGGATGAGCTTATCGCCCTACCGCTGCTGTTCGCTGGGTGGGGCTGAGAATAACTCCACGAGGTAACCGTCGGGGTCGCGGATATATACTTGCTGGAACCCATCGGGTCGAGATTGTGGTCCAGCGGCGATTGGTATGCCGGCGGAGTGCAACTGCTCAACGGCCTTCGAGCAATCATCGAGGGCAAAGGCCATATGGTGACCACGGGCTGTCAGGGTTCCTCCCGGATTAGAGGGGCCACCGGATCCACTTTCCTCACTCTGAAGGATCACATGGATCTGGGTGTTGCCTGCCTGGAACCACAGGCCGGGAAATGGGAAGTCAGGGCGAGGAACGGGCTTCATTCCAAGGATGGACTGGTAGAAGTGGCGGCTGGCTTCGAGATCCCGAGCGATCACGGCAACATGGTCAATTGCATGAACGGATAAGAGAGACGGAGATGGCATCCGAGGAGGATGAGAGATGGTCCTGCGGGGCAAAAGAGCAATCGCAATAGATCGAGGGAGAATCCCTGATTCTGCCGGTCAGACTACCGTGTCGGGCTAAATTTGCTTTCTCTCTAATCGGTTCGTTACACAGGGTCTCGAGATTCGGCTTGCCTTTCGAAAAACGGGTGGCATTTTCGCCCGGTCCTGAGCAGAACGCGACCCGTTCGTCTAGTGGTTAGGACTCCGCCCTTTCACGGCGGCAACACGGGTTCGAGTCCCGTACGGGTCGCCACTTTTCCTCCCTTTCTGCCAGGAGATTTATCCTCCGGGAGGCTTGGGCACTGGCAAAACTTCCTCCGTCAGGTATGACGGCCTCATGCCTCTCTCCTTTCGGCTCCTGCTGCCTGCTCTGTTGTGCCTTCCATTGGTCACTGCAGCACCAAGGCCTAATATTCTTTTTGCGATTGCTGATGACTGGGGCTTTGGCGATGCCGGCGCCTACGGGTCCACGTGGGTGAAAACTCCGGCGTTTGACCGGCTGGCCCGGGAGGGAATCCTGTTTCAGCGCGCCTATACGCCTAATGCGAAATGTGCCCCGTCCCGTGCAATCATCCTCACGGGTCGATATTCGTGGCAATTGGAGGAGGCCGCAAATCACCAGAATGTGTTTCCCTCCAAGTTCGGAAGCTTCATGGAAGTGCTGGCAGGGAATGGCTATGTCACGGGATATACTGGGAAGGGTTGGGGACCGGGTATCGCCAATGATGCCGGAGGGAAGCGCCGTAGTATCACGGGGAAGGCATGGACCAAAAGGAAAGCCAAGCCTCCTGCCCGCGCGATATCAAATAATGACTATGCCGGGAACTTTGCGGACTTCCTTGCCAGTGCCCCAGAGGGGAAACCCTGGTGTTTCTGGTACGGCACGAGCGAGCCGCACCGTTCCTATGAGGATGGTGTTGGTCTCAGGATGGGAAAGAGACTGGAAGACATCGATCATGTCCCAGCATTCTGGCCGGATAATGCTCGCACACGTGGCGACATGCTCGATTATGCGATTGAGGTTGAGCACTACGATACGCACCTCGGACGAATCCTGACTCATCTTGAGAAGATGGGTCAGTTGGCCAATACCCTGATTGTCGCCACCAGTGATCACGGGATGCCGTTCCCAAGGTGCAAGGGACAGGCCTATGATTATTCCAACCATGTTCCACTCGCGATACGCTGGCCCGGAGGGATCCAGGGAAAAAATCGGAGCGTCGAGGACTTCGTGAACTTTACGGATCTTGCTCCCACCTTTCTTGAGGCTGCTGGAGTCTATGATCTTGCTCCAATCATGCAGCCGATGAGCGGGCGTAGCCTGTTTGATATTTTTCAATCACCCCGGTCGGGGCAGGTGGCTCCCTCCCGCGACCATGTTGTGCTGGGCAAGGAGCGTCATGATGTTGGTCGACCGAACAATGGAGGGTATCCGATCCGGGGTATCAGGAAAGGAGACTACCTCTACCTCTACAATTTTGAGGCCAACCGGTGGCCCGCGGGCAACCCGGAGACCGGCTATCTGAACTGCGACGCGAGTCCAATCAAGACTCTGATTCTCAACCAGCGCCGGCAGGGAAACAGGCACTTCTGGAATTTGAATTTCGGGAAGAGGCCTGCGGAGGAATTCTTCAATGTGAGGTCGAGCCGAGACTGTGTTGAAAACCTTGCTGGGGATGAGGCGCACGCGGAGCTCAGGAACACATTGAAGGCCGAGCTCTTCGAGAAGCTGAAGGAACAGGGCGACCCAAGGATGCTTGGGAGAGGCGAGGTGTTCGATAGATACGGATTTGCGAGCGAGCGATGGAACAATTTCTACGAGAAATACCAGAGGGGTGAAAAAATTTCCACCGGATGGGTTCTGCCCTCCGATTATGAAAAAGAGGAGATTAAGTGATGTTGCCCTCGGCGATGAGGCAGGTCTTCCCGGCAGACGCTGGCTCAGGGGGAAGCGGTAATCCGAAGATTTGAAAAGGTAGTAGGGATATCGGTGACTCGAAGCCCGAGGGTGCCGGACTTGTAGGTTCCATCCTGATGAGTGAAGAGCAGGCTCCCGTTCAAGGACACCGTGAAACGAGAGCCCTCTGCTGAGACGGAGAGCTGGTGATCCCGCGAGACGTCGACCGTAACGGCTCGCCTCGTCAGCTCCTGCCATGTCGAGCCGTCCATTTTCCCCAGCAAGACGGTGTTCTGACTGGGTTTGATCCCAACGAAGTAGCCGCGTGCCGCATCAAATCCCACCGAAGGAGCTGTGGACCGGAACAGGATACCCGATCCGCGTCCCTCCCGGACCCGGTTGAAGTTCATGGTCACCGAGGCGGTGAAGTCGTTCGGCAGCATTCCGTTGAGAAGGATTTTTTCCCCAGCTCGGAACGCATTCACTGGTTGCTCAGGAGGAGAGCCGAGGGTCAGGGACTGTCTCTCGGAGCGGTAAAATTGTGGATGCCCAAAGAAGGAGTGGTCGGAGGAGAGATCCGAGGAGTAGGGGAGCTTGAGCAGGAAGTCCTTCTCTCCTGCAGGGCGGGGAAAGGGGAGGGTCGGCGCCATGGGCCGACCAAGAAGGGGCCGCCCATCACGAGACCATTTGAAAGGCTGTGCGAAAATGGTTCTTCGCCAGCCGGGAGAGCGGTCCCGCTTGGCGTGAAAGACCTGCCACCATTCGGAGCCATCCGGCGACTTGACGAAGCAGGAGTGACCAACGCCGAAAGTTTCTGAGGTCGACTGGAAGATCGATCCCTTTCTCTTCTGCCATGACGCGGGATCAAGAGGGTTGTTTCCGATCAGCTCGAGGAGACCCAGCTTGTAGCTAGGGAGCCATGATGCTGCGCAGGAGTAAGTGACGAAGAGCCGGTCTCCCTGGGTGAGAACCTGCGGCGCTTCATTGAGCCCTCTTCCTTTTGGCGGTGGTTCTGTGCGTTCCCACGGGTAGTCGAGATTATCGCAGAGACGCACGCGCCGGGTGGCAAGTTTGGTCGGGCTCTCCATTCGAGCGATATAGAGAAACTGACGATCTGAATCCGGGCGATCCCAGCCTGACCACAGGGCGTAGAGCTCGCCCTTGTGTGTCAGGGGCGTCATGTCGATGGCCCAAAGATTTTCGGAAGTGCGATCACCCGTCTTCAACGGTCCATGAAGGTCATATTTACCCAAGGGGTCCTCGTTTCTTGAACGGAGGACATAGGTAAGGTGGTTCCGGTTTTTCCCATCGGAAGCAGCGAAATAGATATACCAGCGGCCGTCGAGCAGGTGCAGTTCAGGGGCCCAGACTTGCCTCGAAAAGGGTCCCTCATCAGGAGCCTGCCAGACGAGATGCCTTTCTCCGAGTCTGGTCAGGTTGTTCGAGGTATGAATCGTGATTGCACGATCTCCCTCGGAAAAGCACCAAAGGTAGCGCTTTTCCGTGGTATCGCGGATGACCCAGGGGTCCTGTCCGACGCCAATAGGGTTAACGAAGTGGGTGCCCGGAAGAGCTCCAGTTTTACTGTAGGAGGGGTCAGAGCCGTCCTTGGGCATACCGGCATTCCAATCCCGTACTCTTTTATCGAGGTGCTTTACGATCCCGGGTTTTTCAGCGGCAAGGTTGCGGGACTCACCCGGATCCCGTGGCAGGTCGAAGAGCTGAGGGTCCGACCCATCAAGATTGACGAGGTATTTCCACGATCCCTCACGGACAGCCAGGTCTGGATTGTCTTCTTTGAATCCATGGCTGAACCCCGGGCGATCGGGAGGGCGTCGCCAGAAGAGGGGAGCCTTCCGTGAGGCCTTGGACTTTCCGATGATTGTCTGCGAGAGGTCTTCCCCATCCAGTGTTGTGGATGGAATGGTAGAGGTCAGAGTGTAGAGAGAGCGGTTGAGATCAATGGCGGAGAAGACTGAGGTGGTATTGGCTGTGCCGATGGATTCCTTCGGCATCAAGCCAGGGGCCCAGACAATCAGGGGCGACCGGATGCCTCCCTCATACATCCAGGTTTTGGCGCCCCGGAACGGTTTTGAGGTGCCGGCACCGGGTTCGTGTCCATTGTCCGAGCAGACAGTGATGATGGTGTTGTCACTGAGTTTGGGATCCTTCCGAATTCGGTCGAAAAGGCGCGCCAGTTGTTCGTCCATGGAGTCGAGGACTCCCTGATAGAGGGCTTTCTTACTCCCTCCCCACTTGTCCAGCGGGGGCCAGAAGGGACCGTGGACATCATCGGGCCATAGATTGATGAAAAAGGGTTTGTTGCTGCTCTGAGCCCGGTCGATGAACCCCAGAGCCTTGTCCACAAAGCCCGTGGTGATTTGTGAGCGTTGCATCCATTGGAAGCCTTTCCCGAGCCGTTCGGCGTCCGCCCAGATGCGCCCCTGGATGGGCGCCCCACCGGCAGGGTCAGGTTTTTCGGTGAGGGGAAGGAGCTTGGGGCCCATGCCCTCAAAGTTGGTCAGGCTCTCGTCGAAGCCATATTCTGAAATAGCAGGGGCGTCTGCGACATCCCGTTGCCCTCCCATATGCCACTTGCCGAAGTGGCCCGTGGCGTAGCCCGACTTCTGCAACTGCCGGGCGAGTATCGGAGCCTCGAGATCGAGCCATTGGGCCATCCCGCGGCGTTTGTTATCCCTTCGATTATTAAGATAGGAGGTGATTCGCCAGCGATGGGGGTATTGCCCTGTGGAGAGAGCGACCCTTGAGGGAGAGCAGATCGGGGAATTGACGTAGAAGTTGGTAAATTTGATGCCCTCTGATGCGAGTTGGTCCACGTGCTGAGTTTTCACTCTTCCGCCAAAACAGGAGAAGTCCGAGTATCCCATGTCATCGATGAAGACCACGACGACGTTGGGTCTGCTGGTGGCGTTCCCTTGTGAGAGGGCCACCGTCAGAGTAAAAAGAGTTGTCAGAAGGAGTTTCACTCGATCGCTCAGAGAGGAGGTTGATGTTTCTGGTTGGTTTTTCGGGCGGAGGGTGTGCTTAAGGCTTTTCTGCGGCGCCACAGTAGCACGCTGCCGGGGGAATGACATCTGCGCTGGTCCAAGCGAGACGAAAGGCTTTGTCCGCGTGGCTGGCCTCGGCAGAGCGGCCTTGCCCGTTCAGGGCGTCTCGTAGACCCAGCAAGGCCCAGCCATTGGCAGGGTAGATCTCGAGATCCCGGAGGAACACTTTTTCGGCCTTCTTGTGTTTTCCATCCAGTACGAGCAATGCACCATAGGCATGCCGTGCAGGCATCATCCATGGGACGGGCTCGGCATAGACGAGCGTCTCTTCGATTTCCACGGCCTTCTTCAGTTCCTCCAAGCCCCGGGCTCTCTGTCCGGACTTGAAAGCGGCCTCTCCCCGAAGGACATGCTGTGCGATTTTCATGACCTCGCTGGCTGGTTGGTTGCCAAGGTTACGCTGCGCGTCATTGAGCTCCGCCACGGCGCTGTCCAGGGCTGTGCTTTCGAGCAGGGCTTCGTCATGCCTTCCCGTGTTCGCATAGGCGACACCGCGTGCGTAGTGGCGCATGGCCTTTCCCACAAGAGCCCATTCCGGCGGGATCGGTTCTTCCAGGATATCCTGCCACATTCCGAAACGAACCATGACGTGCCATTTGCTCGCAGCCACCCCATCGCTGAACGAGGCCAGCGCTTCCATGAGGGGTGCGGGGACTTCGGTCATGATCGCACGGGACGCGGAGAGCGCTTCGCGCTTTCGTCCCTGCATGGTGGCTGCCCAGGCGAGGAAATGCCTGTTGTGTGCCATATAGACACGGTATTCCCCGGCATTGGGATCACCTTCGAACCAGGCATCGTCCAGGGCGGCAGCCCGACGATTACAGTTGGCGGCATCATCGTAGCGGCCCGTCTGCATCCAGATGTGAGAGGGCATGTGCACCAAGTGTCCGGAGGCGGGGACGAGAGTAACGAGGCGGTCGGCAGCTGGTTCGGCAAGTTGGGGCCATGGTGACGCCTCCATGGTGTGAATATAGAGGTGATTGGCCGCAGGGTGGTTCGGGTGATGAAGCATGACCCGCTCGAGAATCGACCGGAACTCGGGAGTTCTTCCCACGGGCTCTCCCTTGAGAGTCCAGTAGTTCCATGGCTGCATGCAGATCATGGCCTCAGCGGTCCAGACCTGCACGTCCGGGTCTAGCGGGAAGCGTGAGAGGACCTTCTCCATAGCAGCGAGGTAGGCCGTATTCTGGGCGGTGAGGTCTTCGGGTAACGGCAGATTGTAACGGGTCACCAAGGCCTCAATAAGAGCGCGGTTCGCCCCCTCTTCCCTGTCCTTGAGTTCAAAAGCCCGTCGGGAAGCGGCGTAGGACCACTCGTCCTTCGGCTTGTCGATACCAGGGTTGTTCTGGTTGGGCCCACCGGCATAACCAATACCCCACCATGCCATGGCGAAGTCAGGGTCGATGCGGGTAGCCTCGCGGAACGACGAGATGGCGCCGTCGAAGTTGTAACCCAGCATCAGAGCCATGCCCTGATCAAACCACCTCCGGGCTTCTACGGATTCGGTGGCAACCTCGCGCCGGTAGTCTCCCAGGCGATCCAGAATCATGGGCGGGGTGGGGTCAGGCAGCGGGGGAAGAGTCGCTGACCATGCGGAGAGGCTCACCGCCATGACGGAGAGGGGAAGGGTAATTAATCGAGTATTCACCTATTGAGCGATGATTGGAAGGAATCGGCCGCTGCGTCAAGCCACGGCTCCGGAATGAGAGGAGGAGGGCATGCCGGAAGGGCCGCAGGCACCCGTCTGGGTGAAACCAGCAAGGAGGACGGATGGAGGCAGATTCGCCTAGGATTGCATCGCGAGGCCTAGCTTACTTGGCATCAAAGCGCAGCGCGAAGGACCCGTCCTTTCCAGTGAGGACGAGGCGATTACCGGTTACGGCCCAGCTGGAAACGTCCTTGAGTTGCTGCAGATAGGCGCGCTCCTGGGCCATCGCTTTCGGGGGACCTCCCCGTCGGGTGCCCGCCATGGGGCCAAATGTGATCCGTTCAGCTTCCCCGAGCTCTGCCTTGCCGAAATAGCGATTAACTCCGGCGGAGCCGCTGGCACGGCCGTCGGCGCCGATCGTAAGCGTAATCGTGGTCCCGGCGACAAGAGCAGTATCGGAGGTCGCCTTTTTCCCTCTCTCCTCGAATCCATCCAGCGACCATTCTGTCCCGGTCAGGGGTTTTGCCTTCACTGGCGCACGGACCTGGAATCTCAGCTCCAGTTCAGGGGTCCCATTCGAGAGAACCAGGGCCTTGCCCTTAACTCGCCAGTGGGTCACACCACTGAAGAGCTGCGTAAACACCTCTTCGGCTTTCATGGCAGCGGGGTCGCCGGCCATTTCCGTCATGCCGCCACCCTTGAGAATCAATCGGCCATCACGTGTGGCAGAATACTTCCCGGTCATTCCGTTGACTCCGCCACTCATGGAGAATTTTCCATCCTTGAACGATATCCCCGGGCGCTTGCTGGTTCTGGTGAGAGTCTCAGGATCAGCCGTCCACGATTGAAGTGTCCAGCCTTGCGGGATGCTGAGCTGGGGTGGGTCCTGAGCGATGGGTGCGGCGCCAGAGCAGGCGAAGAACAGGAAAAGGAGGGCTAAACAATAACGGATCTTGGCTTTCATAGCTGTAAAGACACCAGAGGTGGGAAGTTCTTGGTGAATTATAGCAGTTGAAGCCTTTTAACGGCAGGACAAACAGATAGTGAGAGCCAGTAGTTCTACAATTGTGATCGCAATGGGATTTCACATTATGCCTCTTTGGGTTTTCCCTCGTAGGATGCCGTTTTACTGGCTCGTAAAGTCACCCGAAGGAGCAGGAGTAATATTGAGCAATATGGTTTCCTTCTCAGTGTCTCGATTGTAAGTTCTTTGATCCCTTGAACGTCGTGCGTGCTGCTTTCTCCCTGCTTGTGCTCTTTCTTGTTTCGGATTGTCCGGGCCGCACGTGGACCAGTAAGGAGGGAGTGACCTTTGAAGGAGAGCTGGTGGAAGCGACAGTTCAAACGGTGACGCTGAGTTCTCCCAAACTCGCTAAACCTCTCAAGGTTCCCATCTCGGAGCTTGCGACTCCGGATCAGATCTTTGTCCGGGCGTGGCATGCGGATCAGGTCCGCGAAAAGCAAGCGGTGGCTCGCATGCACCCTGACCAGCGGCGTCAGTACGAACTTCTGAAGGCTACCCGCGAAATTGCGGAAAACTTTGAAGGAAAGTGGCCGGGGATTGTCTCTGCCCCGGGTTCTCTGGAAGTCAGGGACCTGAGTGAGGAAGAAGAGGCGGAGCAGTATGTCTATCATAGCCCCCATTATGAATTTGTCTGTGATGTGCCGCTCAAACGAAGCCTCGTGAAACGTCTCGCGGTCCTCTTCGAAGCGTCACGTGAGTATTGCCGGCAGTTGCCTATCTCGAGCAAGAAGGCTCACGTGGCAGGGATCAAGCATCGCAACAGGATCCTTCTCTTCGAGACGAAAGAGGGTTACGCCAAAGCGGGGGGGGCACCTGGGTCGGCGGGGGTCTACATGGGAGGGAAGGATGTGATCATGGTGCCGCTTACTTCATTGGGTGTGAAGAAAGTAGGATCTTCCTATGCGATTGATTACGACAAGGAGAATAGAACTCTTCCCCACGAGTTGACGCACCAGCTTACGGATCACTACTATTTTCGATCCGGGGCCCGGGGCTGGTTTAGTGAAGGTCTTGCGGAATACGTGGGAGCGACACCCTATCGCTCTGGATCCTTCAACGTGAAGAAAGCTCTGAACGCGATCAGGGACTATGCGACGGGCTTTGGGAGAGCCGGCAGAGGAGGTCGAGCGCTTGGCGACGAGATTTCTGCCCCGGATCTGAAATCCTACATGCTTCAGAGCTATGGATCGTTCGTGGCCAACGGCAATTTCAACTATGGCTTGGGGTTACTGATCACGACCTATTTCTTCCATATGGATAAGGATGGAGACCGGGTGGCAATTTCAGCATTCCTGAAGGCCTTGAGGGAGGGTAAAGAGGGAGAAGAAGCTCTTGAGGTCCTGCGGCAGGGGCGTAGTTGGAGCGAGATGGAGGAGCAGATTTCTGCCGGTTGGAGAGGGCGAGGGCTGAGAATCAGGTTCCAATAAAGTCGGTTATCAAGAGATCATGAGAGAGGTATGCTCTGTTTCCACGCCGAAAATCGGGTTTGTCCTGGTCCTTCATTTCCTGCTCTCCACGGATTTCGTCCCGGCAGCACCTGAGGCAAGGCCGGCGGCAGCCCCAGACTTCAAGGAACTCGGGATCAGCTACACCCTGAAGACATCCACCAGCCCGATACCCAACAGAATTCACATCCTGCGCATTGACCTTGCTCCTGGGAAGGTGGAACCCGTGGTTGTTTTTGGGGCGGATCCGGACGGCGATGGGCCGGCGGAGGCATCCCTTACCGATCCCCGGAAGATGGCCTCCGACCCCTCGGTTCTTGCCTTCGTCAATACCAACCCGTGGGACAGTTTTCCAGATTCCAAGGGCCGGAGAAACCGTAAATGGCATTCGGGGCAACCGGTCGACATCCATGGCTTGGCAGGAACTGGTGGTAAGATGCGTAGTAGTGCGACCCCCTCCAATACTTCCGTCTGGTTTGATAACGAGGAGCGCGTGCGTTTCGGGCATCAAGCGGGGGATGAGCCCGTGGTGGCGACCAACGGTTTTCAAATGATCGTGTCCAACGGCGCCCTGACCGTGGGCGAGGGGGGAGTTCGGCATCCTCGTACTGCTATTGGCTCAGACAAGAAGGGAAAAACCCTCTGGCTGGTAGTAGTCGATGGCCGCCAGCGAGGCTACAGCGAGGGGATGAACATGCATGAGTTGGCAAGCGTGATGAAAGGACTGGGGTGCTGGACTGCGACTAATATGGACGGTGGGGGAAGCAGTGTCATGGGCCTGCTTGGCGAAGATGGTAGCATGAAGGTCGTTAATAGCCCCTCGGACCGTTTCCTTGGCAGGGTGAAGATCCGGCCTTTGCCGATGGTTCTTACGATCAGGGATGCTGCGGACGCTCAGGAACAGGAGTGATCGGTGAGCGAAACTCTCCAACTCTTAAGGATCGAGAGCTTTCGTTCTCCAAAGGTAGCAGAGCATCCAAAAAGAACATCGACCCAATGGTTTTGTCCCGCTAGCGTAGGAGCAAATGCAATTACGACTTCTGGCAATCACCGCGCTGTTGAGCGTGTGGAGCTATTCGGTGTCGATCGGAGCGGAGGAGCGGGTCTGGACCTCCCGCAAGGGGGCGGATGTAACCGCCCAACTGCTGCGGGTGGAAGGGGGGGAGGCTATTCTGATTACCCCTCTACTAAAGACCGTCACCCTCAAGATCGAGGACCTCAGCCTGGTGGATCGGCTCTATCTGGTTGAATATGGCGGGGTAGACCCGAGCGCGGTTACCAAGTCGGAGGTGGGAGTGCCTGAAAAGGATGCTCGGGACATGTCCAAGACCTTTGAGCGGGTGAAGGAAAAGTTCGTGCTGGGGACAGATGATGACCTTCAGTATGACATGCTCAAGACGGAGCATTTCTACGTCATCACGCAGGGGAAGATACGGCCCATGGACGTGGCTGAGGTAGCCGAGAGGTTATGGCGGGGGATGGCCTTTCAGCACGTGAACTTCCGGGAGGACTGGGGAGCGAGGCGCAAGCTGATTTTTCTTGTCGAAGACAAGAAGGCGTATGCGAAGCTGGGAGACTGGTATAAGGCCCACCTCCTTACCCTTGAAGGCGAGCATATGCGCGACGTGGCAGTCCGGGCTCGCATGCTGTGGGAGGAATCGAGCTCTCAGACGATCTACATGCCGGATCCGATTGTCGCTAAATTAAATATATTTGGCACCGCCAAAGCCTTCCAGATCGGGGACATCAAGAATAGCTACACGGAAGTCTTCGGAGCGTTTCCAACCCATTCCCTTTCGGGCACCCTGCTCTCAGAATTTATCGGGGGTATCGCGGACTACGCAGAGGATGGGGCGATGGCCCTGAGGATTGGGCACGCCTACTACAAGGAGATCAAATTGGCAGGACACACGGAAACCAGTCTTCTCGATGCAGAAGTCTATGACCAGGACGAGATCGTGAAGGCCAAGGGCTTTGATGATGGAACGAAATGGGCCAAGACCCTGCGCGAACTGGTGCGGAAAGGAAAGGTAGAGCCCAGCCTTGAAAAGCTACTGGGTTGGAAGGAGGTCAAGGACCTGACTCCGGAGAGTATCGTCCTGTGCTACTCGTTTGCGTATTATCTTCAGAGTACACCCGAGCGATTGAACTCGTTTGCGAATATGATCCGTCGCGTCCAATACGATGGGGCCATGCCTGTTCCTCTTGAATTGGCGAAGCTCTACGGGTTCAAGGCCAGCAAGGAGTTTGAGACAGACTGGACGGAGTTCATCAAAAGCCAGGATTTTAAATGAAAATACTTTCCTCCAGAATACTCGTTCTCCTATTCGCGGGCCTTGCAGTTGCAGCTGGTCTTCTCTTTGCAGAAGAGGAAGGCTATCGCACCTTTACTGATGCCAAGGGAAGAACCCTTGAGGCCATTGTGGTGTCCAAGACCGACACGGCAGTCAATCTCTTGATCAAGGGCAGGGAGAACCCCATCGAGGTTGCCCTTAAGCTCTTAAGCAGTAAGGATCAGGCGTTCTTGAAGAGCTGGGTCCCTCCCAAGGTTCCCTCGGCGGAACTGAAGAAGCTCTTTCTAAAAACGTGCCGGACTCTCACGGTCAGAGAGCTCCTCGAACTTCGAGGTTATGAGTCGTTCAAGTTCACCTTTGCCAATAACTCCCTGATCATCCCCGGCCTGCTGAATGGCAAGAAGGCGCGCTTTCTGGTCGATACGGGAGCCCATAATACGATCCTCCACGATGCGTTTGCGAAAGAGGCCGGATGCAGAATGGGGCCCTATGATGAAGTTGTCGCCGGAGTCGGAGGAACGGCTCCCGCTGCCTACACCAAGGTAGATCGGATTCAGCTCGGGGAAACCCTGCTTCTGGGTAAGAAGCTTCTGTGCACGGATTTGACCAATGGCCTGCCAGCAGGATCGAAGCTCAAGGAGGATGCTATTATCGGTGGCGAGCTGCTGGCGCGGCTCGATGCGGTGATTTCCTATCGGGAGCGACTCATCTTCCTGCGCCCGGATCTTGGTGATAAGCCCGAGGTGGCGGAAGTGGGTGAGAAGGCCGGGGAAAAGGAGAGCCAGTTTGACTTTCGGATCTTCAAGCTGAAGGACGGAACGACGATTCGTGGCAAACTGGTAGCCAAGAATGAGTCTGGAACTGGGATCACCATTGAGTTGGTAAATGGAGAAAACAGAGGATTCACGGTCGACCGATTCAAGCCGGATGACGAACTCCTGATCAGGCGCTGGAGTGAGGATGCAGTCGCGTTTGAGAGGAATTGCCGAGATCTCACGGTCAAGGATCTGCTCAATATCCGCAGCTATCAGTCTTTCGAGACCGAGAGAAAGGGGAACCACATTTATGTGGAAGGGGCACTGAATGGTCAAAAAGCAAAGTTCCTGGTGGATACGGGAGCAGATGGGAGTCTCTTTAATATCGGGTCTGCTAATCAATACCGGTGTGAGGTGGGGCCCATGGACCAGTGGGTCTACGGAATCGGCGGCCGTGCTCCGGCAGCGGTGACCAAGTTCAAGTCGATCGCAGTGGGCAAGACTCTGATCGAGAACCGGAGAATTCTCTCATCTGATTTCAGTTCCAGAAACTCAGTGGGAATCTACGGGGGGGATTTCATGCGGGAGCTCGATGCCGTGATCACCTATCGCGAGATGAGGCTTTTCCTCAGGCAAAGGTAGAAGAATCCGGCAGAGAATCTGAGGAGGTTTTTACCTCTTCGAAGATAGCCTCCGAGCCGGGTTGGGCAGGATCAACGGGTTCTACGGATGCACAGTAGTATCGGAGTCACTCCTCTTCATCATCTCCGCGGTCCGGTTTGAGGCGATTTCTCTTTGTCTCCATGAAGTCGAGAGCCTTCTCTGCCCGGAATGAGACTTTATCGTTTTCATCTTCGAGGAAGAATTCCACCACGGCGAAAGCCCAATCTTCCACGATCTTGGCAAGGCCATTGACGATCTGGATCTTTTCGCTCTCGGTTGCTGCTTCCTGAGCGAGAGCTTTCCACATGTCCTCGAGAGCAAGGTCGTCACGGTCACGGTCCTTCTGGAGAAACTGGAAGGCCTGAGCATAAGCCTGCCTTCGGATCGTGTCGTCTTCCTCGGAAGTCATATAGTCAAGCAAAGTATCGAACTGGGTGTCGTCTGCCCATGAACCCAGGGCGGCAAGCGCGGCGATCCGGATCTTCTTATCTTCACTTCCCAGCGCAGTCTCGACGATGCCCGCTGCAGTGTCTCCTCCGGTGGAACCGAGAAGCTCGAGGAAGACGACGGTGGATTTGTCATTGGTGGCACTTTCGTAGGCGCTCTTGATGGCGGTAGCGATCTCGCTGCGCTTGGTGCTACGCTCAGCCAGCGACATGATCACTCTCTTAGCGTCTTGTTGGATTTGGCTGTTCTCGTTGAACTGAATGATGCCCAGGAGGTCGGTGAGGTCCTTCTCGGTGGCCAGTTTTCTGGCAGCTTTCAATGCGGCACCCGCAGTCTCGGGCTTGGAGGCATTACGGGCATGATCGATCAGGGCAGGGAGGGCCTCTGGGGAATTCCTCCCCTGAATGACTTGGAAGAACTTAACCCGGATATCAGGAGTCATCTTGTTCTCTTCATTTGCCGCAAATTGGGCGATGATTTCATCGAGATTGTTTCCCTCGGCAACGAGTAAGCGTTGATAGATTGCCTCACGATCACCCCTGTTTTTCAGGGATTTTGCCTCGCCAAGGAGAATCTCCACTTCTTCCTGTGTGGTTGGAAGTTGGGTTGCACCCTTGTCAGTGACCTGGGCGAGGAGACTGTTGAGGGTTTTTGTCCGCTTGTTGGTCATGGATTTGCCCAGCACAAAAATACCGGCGAACACAATGGCGACAATGAGGACGGCTGCGATTGTGATTTTGGCTGCATTGCGGCCACCGCCACTGCCCGAGGTCTCAGTGCTTCCGGAAATGAATGTGGAGGGGGCAGCTGTGGCGGGTGCAGCGGTAGGAACATGACCGGGAGTGGCAGGCGCAGCTCCGGCTGCGGCACTCGTCTGTGCAACCTGAGCCGGTGTGCTACTTAAATGGACCTGCCCGGGACTCAATGCGGCAGCTGGTGTGGCCGGCTGAGCGGAAGCGATTGCGGGAGTAGCTGCAGCTGGTGTGGCTGGTGCGGCTGGTGCGGCTGG
>DIHT01000024.1:24422-24618 GCA_002420305.1 Akkermansiaceae bacterium UBA5689
GGCTGGTGCGGCTGGTGCGGCTGGCGTCGCTGGTGTCGTGAGCTCTGGGCTAGAAAGTTCGGGAGTCGACAGCTCCGGAGTAGAAAGTTCCGGAGTAGAAAGTTCCGGGGTGCTGAGCGGAGCTGCTTGAGGAGCTGCCGGAGGCGCGGGAGGTTCTGCCTGAGGAGCAGGGGGAGCTGCCGGAGGAGCGGGAGGT
>DIHT01000003.1 GCA_002420305.1 Akkermansiaceae bacterium UBA5689
CTTCCTCATACCGCCCCTCACTTTCCGCTCGAGGCACATCCAGACTGGAAGGGAAAATCACAATTCGGCGTCTTTGGTGATGTCGTGGAGGAACTGGATCATCGGATCGGCCAACTACTGGATGCTCTGAAGAAAGCAGATCTAGAAAAGCAAACTATCGTCGTGTTCCTTTCCGACAACGGGCCGGAACCCCTTACCCGTGCATCCAGAGCTGATCCCTTCCGAGGAAAGAAGTGGTCCGCCCTTGAAGGCGGCACCCGCGTCCCGTGCATCATTCGACATCCAGGGCTAATCCCTCCTGACTGGGAGAGTACGGCTCTGATTTCGGCGATCGATCTTCTTCCCTCCCTTGCTCATGCATGCGGGATCGACCTCCAGCACCACAGTCAGGGTAATCCCATCATCGACGGATTGAATGTCTGGCCCACACTCCAAGACAACAAGGAAGCTACCCATCCGCGTCAGGATCTCCTTTACTGGCATGGAGCAGATGGATTTCAGGCCATCAGAAAGGGGGCATGGAAACTCTTCCCCAATCGGCGCCACGCCGGCCTGAAGGGTTCTGGACCCGCCCTTTTTAACTTGGAAAAGGATCTTCAGGAGAAGCTAGATGTCAGCATGGAGCACCCTGTCAAAGTTGCCGCACTGAAAAAACTCGCCGAACTTCGCCTTTCGGAAATCGAAAAGAACAAGGTCGCCCTTGGAGGGACAAAGTGACATAGTCGTGCCGAGCCATGTCTCAAAAAGTCCTTCTCATTCTTATTGCTATCGGCTCCTTTGCAATCGGAGTCGCTGCGGACCGCTTCCTGCTCATATCGAGCGAACAAGCCGCAACAAAGACTACAGACCCTCTGTCACGGACTGCCAGAAAGAGTCAGCCGAGCCGCGAGCGGACCGAGACGACCAACTCTGCCACCTCAGAAAACCGTTCGCACAACTCTGGAGAGGATTCGACTCCTTCAGATGAATTTCAGCAGCTCATCGAACAGATTGAGAGAGGCCAACCCACGAACTTTGCAGCCCTTGGGCGGAGCATTCTTTCCATGCCTCCCGGCCCACAACGGCGCCGTGCCCTTCACCGGCTCGCATCTCGATGGGGTCGCAGCGACCCTCAGGCCGCTCTCCGCTGGAGTGAGGATCTGACAGGACGCGATCAGTTCGCCACGATGGAAGACATCCTCCGCCACTGGTCCGATGACGATCCTGCCGCAGCAGCAGACTATGTCACCCAGCTACCAGGCTCGGAGCATACCATGCACCTCCTCCGCGATCTGAGCCACCGCTGGGCTGAGTCTGATCGCACCGCTGCCCTGGAGTGGAGCATGGCCTTGGAAAACCCTGCCCTCCGAATGCGCGCCATCCGCGGAGTAGCCTCCTCATGGGCTGAGAATGACCCAGCTGGGGCAGCGAGCTTCACCACGGACTCTCTTCAGACCGTTAATGAACGACACCATGTTCTTGAAGCCGTAGCCCGCCGATGGGGCGAGCAGGACCTCCAAGGCGCGTTGGAGTGGGCCCGCGGCCTCGAAGCCGGAGACCAGCAGCGAGCCACCCAGTCCGTCCTCCGGCTTGTTGCCGAACACAACCCCTCCGAGGCGGCAAACATCTACCAGGATATCGCAGCCGAATTACCCCAGAACGGACCTATCAGCCGCGAGTACAGACATATGGCCCAGGAAGTGGCCAGAGTCTGGTCCTCTTCAGATCCAGTTGAGGCCGCGCAATGGGCTCTCGGCCTGCCAGAGAGAGGATCTATTCGGCGTGAGGCTGTTGGCGATGTCACCGAGCAATGGATGCGCATCGACAGCATGGCAGCTGGAGAATGGATTAGCTCCCTTCCGGCAGGTCGCACGAGGGACGGAGCATCGGAACGAGTGGTCCATATGACCACCAACAGCGACCCGGGCACGGCGTTCGAATGGGCTCAAAGCCTGAGTGAAGACCACCGCCGCTTCGGACTCATTCATCATACTCTCACCGAGTGGAGTGCTGTTGACCGGCCCGCTGCCCAGCAGGCGCTTATGACAGCCGATATCCCCGCCGAAGTCAGACAGCGGTTCGGAGAGGAACTGGGACTCGCTCCTCCTCCTACTCCTTCCCCCCAAAGCGGCGGAGAATCGGGAACGAAATAAGTGAAGTCCTTGCAAGATCGCCCTCAGGGCTCGGTCGCTGACTCCGCAATCCAGGTCTGGATGTAGTCCTGATCAGCCTCACTGAGGGAGCTCAAAGCAATGGTGAAGGCTTTCCCGTCTTTGCGGGCAATGGTGACCTTGGTTCCCTCGCTGCTGACGATCCGAGCTTCTATTTTTCTGCCCGACTTATTGGTGAAAATTCTCAGCGGCTCTTGAGGCAACGCATCCTCCTCTTCAACCTGCAAGCCGTAACCATCCAGAAAATCGAAAACCTCAGTCATCAATTTGGGGTTCCGATAAAACGTCGTTCCATGGTTACCTCCGGCGATCTCCTTGTAAACGTGCTTGGAGTTTGTCTCTTTCATCCTCCGGGCAAAAGGGCGAACCATCTGAACAGGAACGGTGGTATCCTTGTCACCAGTAACGACCATCATCGGCGCCTTGATCTTTTCAAGGATGTCGTGACTACCCATGTAGGCAGGTGACATTGGAACAAGCGCTGCCCAAATATCAGAGTATGCTGCTCCGAGGTGAATTGTCCCCCCCCCTCCCATGGAGTGCCCTGCGAGGTAGATTCGCGAGGAATTGACATTCAACTCTTTACGCACGATCCCCAGAACGTTGAGGACATCTTTTTCACTCAGCTCCCCCAGGTTTTCTGGATCACCAGCACGCACTCCGAAACGACCTTTTCCCTTACCCTGACTCCCATACCATCCCCTCTCATTGTAACCGAAGGGCGCAACAACGATATAGCCCCTTTTCTCTGCCTCCGCAGTGACGCCCTGGTAGCGTATCACCTGCTGGGGATTGCTCCCGAGCCCGTGCAGCAGGACTAGCAGGGGCGCCGGCTTATCCTTCTTGTAGCTGGAAGGGACATAGAGCGCGTATTCGATATCCTTACCAGCATCCTTAAAGGAGTAGCTTCTTTTCTGGATTTCACCCAAATCCTCCTGCGCGGGAAGCAGCCCTGCGCAACTGGCCAATACCAGTCCACAGACAAACAACGTAAGAGCCCCCTTCATCTTTACTCAGATCTGCGGCCTCCACCCGTAAAAGCTTCCATCATCTTCAACCCCTGAGTTGCCTGTCTGATCATACGGCTCTGGGAGGAATTGAAGGCCTCCACCTGCTCCGGAGATAGCACACTGCTCACCCCTGAACTCATCGCCTCCTGATTAGACTGCCAGTCTGTCTCAAGACGATCGGCGATTCCCGGTTCGTCCAGCTGGTTCAAGACTCCCCTGCCCTGCCACCTCTCGGTCATACCAGTTTGCTGTCTGGCATCATACATCACCTCGACAAGCTGCGCTTCCTGCTCTGAGGTAAGCGGGACTCCTGCCCCTTCCATCGCGCGTCTTAAGCCCTGCACCTGCTCATGCTCTTCAAGCCTGCTCTCGTAGTTCTGGTAGCGTTCCCAGTCTGCGTCATCATTGAGAAACTCCTTCATAGCTGCAGATCGCTCGCTGTTTTCCGCCTCCCATTCTTCAAGAATCTTCTCCCGATCTCCATCCCCAGCCGTCATCAACTCACCCCAGAGGGCATCCTCGGCACCTGCCGACGCTCCCGCGATCTCAAGAAAGTAGTCGCGGTCCTCGTCGCCGAGAGCAAGGTCGTCAACCAGCGGCCCAAAGAGCCTTCCCGCCTTTCTCTTATTTTGAGCTTCCTGCATACGCTTACCGGCATCGCTCTCGGCCCACTGTCGAAACATGTCGCCGAGCACCCTCCTGCGCTCGTCACCCCTATCCTCTTCACCCTCTTCTTCATCTGTTTCACTATCTACAGACGCCCGGCCACTCTTTGCAGGACCGGAAGGGCGCGATGACGCCACCGGAGCCGCCGCAACGGGAGCTCCCGGTATACGAGTTGCGCTTTTGGCCGGCTTCTCCTGCTCCAAGTCAGCAACCTGTTTCTTCAACTTAGTAAGCTGCCCCATTCCCATTACCACCACAACAGCAAGCAGCGCACCCACCGCGGTTGATACTATAAATCCAAGTTTCATATCTTTTACGCCTTCACCGTTAGCACAACCTTAGGGCTGAGACCACCCCGGAATCAAACCATTGTGACAGTCTCCCCGTCCAAACTCCCCCTATCTGGATTTGGCAACTTCACCATCTCACCCCTTGGATTCATTGCTTTCCCGCCCTTCCTGATCCGGTTAAAACTCTGTCCTCTCGACCCTCATGCGGACTTACCTCACACTTTCCCTCCTCATACTCATAAGTATCCATCCGGGTGCCGAGGAGAGTCCGAACTCCTCCGGAAGGCTCTCTGAGGATCTCGCGGAACTACCACCGCTAGCAGGCCTCCCTGACCCCCTCATTTCTGATGAAGGCAGTAAAATCACGAGTAGGGAAGGCTGGAGAGCACGGAGAAAAAAAATGATCGATTCTCTGCTCTTCTATCAATACGGGCGCATTCCACCCAAACCCGACCGGGTTAGTGCCACAGTTGATCGCGTTCGTGAACACACCAGCGGACTAGGCTCCGAAGAATGGATCACGCTGACCATAGGGAGCAGGAAACAACTGAAAATGCGTATTGTCGCATACATCCCACGAACCAAAGGGCCTCATCCTGTGATTATTGAGGAAGAAGGCTCACCGGGAGGAAGCAAGAATGCTTCCATGTTCATGAAGAAAAACTATATCTTCATTGAATACGCGAGAGGCGACCTTGCCCCCGACAAGCGAGGGAGCATCGGCCCTGCCCAGCGTGCGTATCCCGATTTCGACTGGGCTATGCTGGCTGTATGGGCTTGGGGAGGAATGCGGGTGGTTGACTACCTTGAATCACGCTCCGACGTCGACCACGACCGTATCGCAATCACGGGACATTCGCGCGGCGGCAAAGCAGCCCTCCTTGCCGGCGCTCTCGATGAACGGATCGATCTGGTGGCTCCCTGTCAATCCGGCGCCGGTGGAGCAGGCTCATCCCGCATCCTCGGACCAGGATCCGAGTCAATCGCGATGAACGACAAGCCTAACTGGTATCATGAGCGCATTCTCCTTTTCGCGGAGAACGAAGCACACCTGCCCTTCGACCAACATTTTCTCAAGGCCCTCGTCGCACCCCGGGCACTTCTCTGCATGGAATCCTCGGACGACCTGTTTGCCAACCCGGTAGGAACGCGAGCTACAAGCCACGCCGCCATGCCTGTATTCCAACTTTTTGACCAGGAACAGGCCAATGGTCTGATGTATCGCCGGGGAGGCCATTCCTATTCCTCTGAGGACTGGAAATCTCTCCTCAACTTCGCGGAATTTATCTTCTACAGCCGACCCCCTCCCGGAGACACCAGTTTCTGGCAGGAGCCTTTCGCTCAGGAGCCCACCAAGCAAGTATCTGGTGAGCAACAATTCATCCCTATTGGCCAGCCCGGCAATGAAGCAGATGAGGACCGACCCCGTGTCGGATCTCACGGAGCCGTCGGTTACCCCTTCGAAATGGGAAAGAACCGGGTCAGCAATGCCGAGTATGGCGTCTTCCTGAACGCCGTGGCTCAAACCGAAGATCCTCATGGGCTCTATAATCCAAAAATGAGCATCGAGCGCAGTAATTCAGAAAACAGTCCGAGAGCATTCCATTACTCTCCTCGTCAAGAAGCAGCACGCCTCCCTGTAACCTATGTCTCCTGGTTTGATGCAGCGAGATACTGCAATTGGCTGCACGGCGGCCAAACTGAGACTGGATCCTACAATCTGACCGAATCCGTGCCCCTACTCGACCGCGCGAAGGGAGCGCGAGCCTTTCTCCCTACCGAGAACGAATGGTATAAGTCCGCCTATTACGATCCCCGGAAGAATAACTACGCCTATTTTCGAAATAGTTTTGGAGGCCTTAGAGCCAGACTAGCCGGGAGAAATCGAAACGAAAGCCCCTATGGGATGAATGGCATGGATGATCCCATCTGGGACTGGACGGAGACCGCGGTTGGCGCTCTTTTCCGGGGAATCCGATCGAATACATGGTTTCAGGGAAACAATCGACAAGCTGCCGGCCGCTTTTACAGCAACTCTGTCCTCGAATTGGCAAACATCGGCTTTCGGGTAGCCCGACCTCTGAGAAAGACTCGCTAGAAATTTCCTCCTAACCGCTTGATTAACGACGGGGAATCGTATCAGCATTTAGCGTGGCAATACCCTTTGCACCACTCAGCCTGAGCAGCTTCGTGCTGGCAACCATCACAGTCGTCCTGAGCGTCCCGGTTCTTGCCGCCAAACCTGTTGAATTTGCCCGGGAGATCCGGCCCATTCTCTCTGATACCTGCTTCAAGTGTCATGGGGTCGACGCCGCCAAGCGTAAGGGAGGGTTACGGCTGGACCAGAAGAAGGAGTGGTTTCACCCACGAGAAGAAGGGACTCTGGTGGTCCCCGGAAAACCTCAGGAAAGCCTCGTATTCACCCGCATCACCCATTCCGACCCTGACGACCAGATGCCCCCCAGAGAAGAAGTCCGTCAGCTTACACCCCTCGAAATCTCGAAAATCAGAGACTGGATCCTACAAGGAGCGAACTGGCAACCTCATTGGTCCTTTGTCCCTCTGCGCCGCCCCGCCCTGCCCAAAAACGATAACGCGTCGTGGACGCTTGGCCCCATCGACAGGTATATCGGACAGCGCATGGTCGAAGCGGGCCTTCATCCGGCAGAAACGACGGACAAACCCACCCTTCTCCGCCGGGTGACCCTTGATCTCACCGGCCTCCCCCCAACTCTGAAGGAGCTAGACACCTTTCTACAAGATACCTCTGACCATGCCTACGAACGAGCTGTCGACCGCCTCCTTTCCTCGCCCCGCTACGGTGAGCACCTCGCTGTCGACTGGCTCGATCTCGCCCGCTACGCAGATACCGACGGCTATCAGGACGACGAACCCCGCACCATGTGGCGTTGGCGCGAGTGGCTCATCAACGTTCTCAATGACAACATGCCTTTCGACCAGTTCACCATCGAGCAACTGGCCGGAGACCTCCTCCCGGACGCTACTCCCGAACAGCGACTCGCCACTGGCTTCCTCCGTAACAATCGCGTCAATGGCGAAGGAGGCTCCATCGCCGAGGAATTCAGGGTCGAGTATATCGTCGACCGCGTCGAAACAGCATCCTCAGTCTGGATGGGCCTCACTACAGGTTGCGCCGCTGTCATGACCATAAATATGATCCGGTCTCGCAAGGTGACTTCTACTCCCTCTTTGCCTTCTTCAACCAGACCCCGGAACCCGGAACCTATCGCCGTAATGCCAAGCCGTCTCTACAGGTCCCCACTCGTCCAGACCAGAGACGCCTCGAGGAAATTACCCGGGACCTCGAACAGTCTGACGACAGCACCCGGAAAACGCTGGAAGAGGAACGCAAGAGATTGCTCGATCGCACCCCGGAAACCATGATCATGGAGGATTCCCATAAACGGGACACCTTTATCCTGAAGCGGGGCCAATACGACCAGCGTGGCCAAAAGGTCACCGCAGGAGTCCCTCGCAGCCTTCCTCCACTGCCTGGGGACGCTGAAATTAACCGGCTCTCTCTTGCAGAATGGCTGGTTGACCCGAGGCACCCACTAACCGCCCGAGTCACTGTGAACCGCCTCTGGCAACACCACTTCGGTGTTGGTCTAGTAAAATCCTCGGAGGACTTCGGAGTGCAGGGAGACTTCCCGAGTCACCCCGACCTTCTGGACTGGCTCGCCGCCGAGTTGATCCAACTGAAATGGGATATCAAGGCCCTTCAAAGACTCATTGTCACCAGCGCTACCTACCGCCAGTCCTCCCAGCCTTCACTGGTAGCTCTCCAAATCGATCCAGAGAATCGGCTACTCTCTCACTCTCCCCGGCTCCGCCTCTCGGGAGAAGTCATTCGTGATCAGGCTCTCTTCGTCTCAGGCCTCCTTGTCGAGAGAATCGGAGGCCCCTCAGTCAAACCCTATCAACCTGCAAACCTCTGGAATGAAATTGCCGGCCCCACGACCTCCGCTTACGCTAAAGGCTACCAGCAGGATACAGGGGACGCGCTCTATCGACGAAGCCTCTACACTTTCTGGCGTCGCGCCATTCCTCATCCCGGACTACAGATCTTTGACGGCCCCTCCCGCGAAGTTTGTATTAGTCGCAGGGAACGGACAAACACTCCCTTGCAGGCTCTCGCTCTCCTTAATGACACCATTTTCATTGAGGCCGCCCGCGGACTTGGCACCCGTATGATCCGGGATAGTGGAGAAAATGACACCGCCCGGATCCGTCACGGCTTTCAGCTGGTCACCGGTCGCCATCCCAGCCCGGAAGAACTCACGATCCTGCTTCGCTCCCTCGAAATCCATCAACGCACCTATGCGAACAACCGGGACTTGGCCGCTGAGCTCATTGGGGTCGGGGAATCAGAACCTGATCACAACCTGACGGCCTCTGAACTGGCAGCTTATACTGCAATCGCCAACACGCTGCTGAACCTGGACGAAACTATCACTCGCCCCTAGATGATAAATTTGGACCCCGTTACCCGCCGCCTGTTCTTCCGAAACTCGGGAATCGCTCTGGGCTCCGCCGCCTTGGCTCCCCTGCTACGTGAACAAGCCGGAGCTACCCCCGCTACATCTCTCCTTCATTTCCCGCCTCGGGCCAGACGGGTCATCTATCTCTGCCAGTCTGGAGGACCCGCGCAAATGGATCTGTTCGACTACAAGCCCGCGCTCGAGAAACACTTCGACAGGGATCTTCCTGATTCCGTGCGCAACGGCCAGCGCCTGACTACTCAGACCTCGGGTCAGAACCGCTTTCCAGTAGCTCCTTCTACCTTTAAGTTTAATCAATACGGCCAGAGCGGAGCATGGGTCAGCGAACTCATGCCCTACACTGCCGGGATCGCTGACCGGCTCTGCTTTGTTAAATCAGTTCATACTGATGCCATCAATCACGATCCGGCTATCACTTTTCTTCAGACCGGGTCTGAGCGTCCTGGGCGCCCAAGTATGGGCGCGTGGCTCTCCTATGGCCTGGGATCTCTCAACCAGAACTTGCCGACTTTTGTTGTCATGACCTCAGCGACTAAGACGGATGGCCAACCACTCTACAAACGCCTCTGGGGCAGCGGCTTTCTTCCGTCCCGTCATCAGGGCGTCAGGCTCAGGGGAACTGGGGCACCCGTCCTGTATCTGGACAACCCTCCCGGAGTTTCCCGCACAACAAGGCGTCAGATCATTGATGATGTGAACGCGATGAATCGCCTGCGCCTAAAAGAGGACGAGAACCCGGAACTGAGCACCCGGATCTCCCAGTATGAACTCGCCTTTCGAATGCAGGAATCCGTGCCCGAGATTACAGAGACCGGCGACGAACCAGCAAGAACCTGGAAACTGTATGGCGAGGACGCTAAACATCGAGGCTCCTATGCAGCCAACTGCCTACAAGCGCGCCGCCTCCTCGAGCGGGGCGTCCGCTTTGTTCAACTGTTCCACCGCGGATGGGATCAGCACGAAAACCTCCCACGGGACCACCAAAAACAATGTCAGGATACCGATCAGGCAACCGCCGGACTCATCCTCGACCTCGAAGAACGCGGCATGCTTGATGACACCCTGGTCATCTGGGGCGGGGAGTTTGGTCGGACGGCCTACTGTCAGGGGAAATTAACCAGGGAGAACTACGGCCGGGACCATCATCCCCGCTGCTTCACGATGTGGTTCGCCGGGGGAGGGGTAGCCGCTGGCACTACCTACGGCGCCACGGATGATTTCAGTTATAATGTTGCCGCAAACCCAGTGCACATACACGACCTCAACGCCACAATCCTCCGACTCCTCGGCATTGACCACCTTCGCCTCACCCACAGATTCCAGGGACGAAATCACCGCCTGACCGACGTCCACGGCCGGGTAATCAGTGCGCTTTTGGCATAATTCAGAGACATTCACTCTCTCTCCAGTTCGTAGACCACCTCGGCCAGCCGTTGGGAACTCTCAAGGAGTCCAGGCGCCAGACTCGGCTGCGGCCCAACTTTGCCCCCATTATACCACTTCAGAATCTCCCGGCGGTAGTGCGCGGCTTTCGCCGCTAACGCAACGGGAAGCATACGCACTTGAATAACCTGTGAACCTTCATCCTTACTCTCGTGATAGACTTTCTCAGAGAAGGATCGATTCCCCTTGAGCTCTTCACTGAGAGGAAAAAGAAAACCGGACTCCCCGATCGGCCTGAACAACATCACAACCTGACCCTCCGGAATATTACTGGAGCGGCCCTTGGCGGTAAAATGATAGGCCATCTGGGCCTCAGATTTTGGCGAACGAATCCGAGCACTCGGTTCTTCACCTGCCCACCCTTTCAACGGGCATACCAGAACAATCAGCGCCAGAGCAGGACCCATGTTTCTCATGCCCCCACCATCACCAAAGTCCCTTCCCGGTGCAAGCACGCAGCCCTTGCCGCAGGGATTCCTACTGTCACAATCGCGGCAGTGGACACCTTACCTCCTACCCGCCTTCACCACCTAACGCTCGCCACCCAAGACGTTATCGCCTCGAGGGAATTTTTTTTGAAGACCCTGAGATGGGAGCAAATCCCCCGCCCGGGAAACATCGACATTGAGGCTGCGTGGCTTGATATAGGGGACGGTCAACAATTACACCTGCTTCACGTGGAGGGATTCGCCCCTTCCCCATTCGAAGCTGAGTTCGGGCGACACTTCGCCTTCGACTACCCTCTTGCAGAATTCCAGCCTCTCAAGGAGCGCCTTCTGGCCCACGGAGCCGAACTCATCAAACCAATCAGGGACACACCCTTCGAACGGTTCTTCTTCAGGGAACCCAACGGCTACATTTTTGAGATGGTGGACGCCGACCGTCAGCCGGAAGCCTGAAAACATCTCTACATCTCCATTGATCTCATGCGATTTGTTACACTCCTCCTCTTCAGTCTTCTCCCATGTCTGATCCTTGCGCGGGACCTTGATTTGTCCCATCCGCTTCCGAACTACTCCCCGTTCAAGGAGGATGAAATCAGGGCATTCGCCTCGGAGGTGAGGCGCAGTAATCCGCAAATCCACCGGGGAGGCTGGGAATGGGACCGGCTCCTCTCGCGCTACATCGACAACAATAGGGAAGAGGAAAACGCACTCCCTATTCTGAAGGCCTACTTCATGAGTGTTCTCGATCGTTATGATCAGGCCTTGAAGGAGGGAGCGCAGATGACCCTCTTCTATAATCATAAGTCCTGGGGTAGCGGCGGCAGGATGCGCATCTTTTCAGAACTGGTTCAGCAAGGCGTCCTGAGCATTGAAGAACAGTCCCAGTTCAAGGAGCTGGTCACTGAGAGCCTCCGCTTGGATTTTCCGGATTACTCCGCTCTGGAGCGTGGAGTCAACAATCGCCCCTACGGAATCAATGGGGGACCAGCGCTCGCCGTCAGCATATTCCCCAAACACCCCCACTCCATCCGGCATAAACCCTGGCTCGAGGCGCTCTGGCGTGAACTGGTGGAATATGGCGATACCACCGAGACGAATTACTATCCCTACGGCCCCCTCTACCTCCAGGGGCTCTACGATATGGCCATGGGAATGGGTAAATTTGAAACCGAACGGGAATTTCTCTATCAGCACATCCGTCGCTATCTGTCCTACGTCCATGGAGGAGGAGTTCGGGGAACCCCCAACTCGGGAGCACGAATCAATGACAAAGAAGGGTCGCGCGATCGTCTCTATGCTGACCCGTGGAACTCGCGCTACCTCCTCGACGAAGCCTCAGCATTAGACGCTCACGTCTGGTATCTTTTCGCTAAGGAGTTCAGGGATCCTAAATTCCTATGGGCATCTGAACAGGCGAGTCTCGGCGGCCGCCCTCCTGAGGAGATCTCTGTTCCCAAGGAATATCTGGAGGCTTATCGGCGCCGTTTCGGTTGGTTCATCAAGGAGGGAATTGAACCCAAGACGCCATCAGGCCGCTCTTCTATTGGCTACTACAGCAAACACAAACATCCAAAACCCGAACGCCTCTTTCTCTGTCCAGGCAGAGAAAGCGGGCAACCTTTCGCCTCCTTCTACATCTACGACCGCAACAACAATTACATGCACTATTGCGACGACTCAGATGGAAAACTCTACGAGTACTGCGTCGATGGAGCGAAACTTCTGCATACGAGCGGAAAATACACCAGTGGCCGTGCTGGCGTTGGAGAGGCCTCCTACGACCTGCTCACGATACTCCCGCCTGATATGGAATTCCCGATCAAAAAAGGACAGGGTATGGGCAGCCCTACCGGGAATTCGTGGAAGATGGCCTCCATGTCGGTCAAACTGGCCCTTCCCAGTCGCGAGGGTCCGGATTCGAAAAACTGGTTCTTCGACGACAGTATCGGCAAGTTCCGGCGCCGGGATCAGCCCAACCTTGGATACTCCCATGGAAACATGGATGGTTACTGGAACCTTAACGATGACTTCCACCTGACCTCTCTCCAAATCGGGGACTTTGCAAGTGGCACACAGATTCAGAATATCAGACTGGCTGGGCCTAAGGGCGAAAAAATCCTAGCTGCACTCGACGAGATACCCAAGAACCTGAGGATCGAACTATGCCAAGGCGCGAACGCAAAGGAGCTGACCGGCGTCATGCGCGATACTGCCTGTCGTGTCGTCAAGGGAGGCCGGCGCCCCGGCGCGAGCCTTGAGATCGCCGACATCGGCAGGGATGCCTTTCTCAGGCTCACCCTTGAGAACCTTGACGAGAGTTTTAATGGCCAGACGGAATACACCCGGATGTCCTACGACTTCAAGGGACCAGCAGGCGGGACTATCACGCCCAACGTGAGAACCAAACCCCGCTACTTTACCCCCCTCTGGCACCGAGGCGCTATCCTTGCAGAAGAGGATCTTCGAGCCGAGAACAAGGGAGCGGACTCCTTCGGCCGGTTTACCATGAGAAATTACTACGGCGCGCGCAGTAGATGGACCAGGGATAGTGTTCTCACTACTGAGGGATACCTTGTCGTTCGCGACAGACTAGTTCCCTGCTCGGATCTCTCTGGTTACCACGCATCGCCCTGTTGGTTGATCTCGGCAGCAGAGAATGTAAGAAAAGGGTCGAACTGGTTTGAGGCACCTGCTCGCGCTCACTCCTGGTGGCAGACACAAAGAAAACATCTGATTCTCCACCTCCATAAGCAGGAGGATTTGACCATCGGTCAGGTGAAGCATCGCGTTTCGCAGGACATCGGTGGCAGCGACGTTCAGAACACATTCGCCCGGGCCACCCTCCAATCAGGAAAACCGCAGTTCTGGCTTAGTGTCCTGCGCCCCTTCAATCAGGGATTAGACTCCAACAAAGTCGCCGGAGGGATTGGGACCGCCATGGCTCCTGATGGCGCCGCCACCGTGACAATCGATTCCATGACGATCCAGCTCAGCCCCGACGGCCGATGGAGCGTTTCCCGTTAGACCCGCTGGTTGGCTGATTACTTCTGGGCGGCTCCCCGCTCGGCGGCCTTCTCGACTGGAGCGGATGCGCCATCAAGTGTCTTGATGATAACCTTCCGGAAGGAGACCGGGTCCCCATGATTCTGAACCCCGATCAGACCGGAATTACGCTTTAGACCTGGCACCTTCCGACCGTATTTTTCAGCCAGCTCATCAAGATTCACCTTAATGATATGCTGGGCGTTTACCCACACCGAACAACTCCGACCCACACAGAGGATTCTCATGGTCTGCCATTCGTTTGCTTTCTTCGTTACTCGGCGCGAAGGAGCAACCGCGGCATAGATTGCTCCGGTAAATTGATCCGGCTTCAGGTTCTTCCATTTCTCACCATAGTCATCGAGCAACTGAATCTCCATTCCATCGACGTAGGGAGTTCCCTTCCGAGGTGCGCGAATAAACACTCCGCTGTTTCCATTGACTGGCAGCTTGAATTCGAGACTCAGGTCAAAATCTGCGAACTCTTCCTCGGTCGCCAGCCACTGAGCTCCCTTCCCACCCGTACAGGCCAGAATGCCGTCCTTGACCCCCCAATTATTAGGGGGTCCCTGCATGCCCTGCCACCCGGTCAGGTCCTTACCGTTGAAGAGAGAGCGCGCCTCATCCGCCGCGGCCACCCCAGCGCTCCAAAGAAATATAAGGCCTGCAGCAACAGAGCGGAAAACTTTCATACCCCCACCTTTATCTCCTACCTCCGATGTGCCAAGAGAAAGAGCACCAACAAGCCACGCCAGCGCCTGTTCCAGCAGGAATACAGCCAGCAAGAGCTCCAAAACAAGTATCCCGCCTGTCTACGAATCGAATATCCCTTCTCTCAGCTATGATCCCCCACCTTGCCCTCCTCTTCCTACTCTTAAGTTCAGCCTCTATCCGATCCGAGCAACGTCTACCCATGGCCTCACCTGCTGAAGTTGGTATGTCTGCAGAGAAGCTCAGAAAGATTGACGAGATCGTAAGAAGAAAATTCATCGAGGGCAAAAAACTGGCTGGCGCCACTGTTATCGTGGCCCGCCGGGGCAAAGTTGTTCATTTCGAAACATATGGAATGCGCGATCTATCCCGGGCAAAACCGATGACTCCTGACACCATCGTCCGGATGTACTCCATGACCAAGGCGATCGTCAGCGTGGCCGCCATGATACTAGTGGAGGAGGGCAAACTGGGGCTCGACACTCCCATTTCGAAATACGTTCCCAAGGTCAATTCCATGAAGGTCGGCACTACTCTCGCAGAGAAAGAGATGACCCTCCGGGATATTCTCCGGCATACTGCTGGCTTCCCAAACAATGTCACCGTGGATCGTCTCTACAGGGAGGCCGGACTTCCCTCTCTCGCCAACAGCACCCTCAGGGAAATGACCGAACGCCTTAACCACATCCCGTTACGTTCCGAACCGGGCACCGAGTGGTATTATAGCTTCGGGACAGATGCCCTCGCCCATCTCGTGGAGGTAGGGTCTGGACAATCGATCGACACGTTCCTTGAGCAGCGGATATTTAAGCCCCTCCAAATGACAGATACCGCCTTTTACTGCCCGGCAAGTAAACTGGAAAGGTTCGCGCTGCTCTATGGTCGCAATCTCGAACCTGTAGCCGCGTCTCAGCCCGGCACCTCAGGCCCCTTTACCTTCGAGACAGCCCCAAAGTTTCTCTCGGGGGGAGGCGGTCTGGTTTCCACCGGAATCGACTACATCCGCTTTTGTCTGATGCTGTCGGGAATGGGCCAACTGGAGGGAGCCCGGCTCCTGAGGGAGGAAACCATAACGGAAATGACGCGCAATCAATTACCCGATGCCGCATATCCAATCTCAAGACCTCCACAAGGCCGAGGGTTCGGCCTTGGATTTGCCGTCAGGGTTGAGAAAATTGAATCCGAGCCTTCTTCTATTGGGGAATACGAATGGCTCGGCGGCGCGGGCACTGAGTTCTGGATTTCTCCCCGGGACCAACTGGCTGTCGTCACCCTGTCTCAGGCTTCACCCATGCGAGACCTCGGCGCAACCGTGAAGCCCCTTGTCTACCAAGCCCTCGAGCAATAGACCGCCTGGACCCTGATGGGCTAGCCTAGGAAATCGCCAATGCGAGACTTGGGCCGACCAATGATGGCCTTTCGCCCCTTCACAAGCACAGGACGCTGTAGAAGCTGCTTGTGTTTAAGTAGAATCTCGACGACTGCCTCCGGCTTACCCACGAAATCATCCGGATCTAAGTCCAGCTTCTTGAACTTGGAATCCTTCCTAACAAGATCCTCAACCGGATCCTCAAGTGCACTGACCAGCCCTTTAAGCGCAGCCCGGTCAGGAGGATTCTTAGTATAGAGGACAACCTCATACTCGGCCTTCATTTCCTCGGCGACCGCCAAGGCACTTTGGGAAGACCCTCAGTGTGGATAGTGGTAGATCGTTACTTTCGACACGGACTTTAATTCGTAATTCAGGGCAACGATAGGCAAGCCCCGCTTCCAATCAACCGCTTTCGGGCGGTTTCTGACCAACCCCTTTTGGCGATATCCACGCAAAACGATCAGGCTCCACTCACCGCCGAGTGCACTCTACTTGATCCAGATAAAGGACCTGCGGTCCGACACCGAATTTAAATTTCAGCCGGACATCCATTTCCGTCTTCCCGTCATGCCTATAGATTCTCACATACTTTCGTTTGTCCTTACCGATTTGCAGCCATCCTCCATCGCTCTTATAGCTGTTATAGAGCTCTTTCTCATCCATGACGCTCTCTAAGACGATCGCCATGCGCCCTTCATCGTCATGGCTCGCGCCAATGAAGCTGACTTCGTAAGTTGCGCCTTGAAGGAGATGGAGAAGGGTTCGCCCCGGAGCGCCCTTGTAACCACTCTGACCACGATAACTCTGCTGATAAAGCTCACCCCTCTTACCCTCCGGAACGGTCAATTTGAGCATACTACTACCACTGAATGCCTCTTCCCCATAGAGATACTCCCTGACTAAATCCGGACTGGTTATGCGCCACGCTAAGTCAGGCTTGAAAAATTCTCCGTTAATGACCTGTGATACTTTTGGAAGCTTTCTGGGTCGCACTCCGGTAATCCGCTGCACAACCTCCTGATTCCAGCCCGTTTCGGAATTGAACAGAGCATAGGCCCTCTGATTGTTCTGGATGCCAGTATACCACATATGCCCAATACGGTGGACAGTGAATAATTCAAGGTGGTGGTCCAACCACCTCCGCAGATCCCGCGCACTACGCTCCGGGAACAGCCAGCAGCCCCACTCCGTAGTGATGATGGGGATATCAACCCCGATCCGCTCCTTCCACCTCACCGCTTTGGCGACCTCTTCTGTGACCGGAGTTTTCCACTTTGCATCATCTTCTCCCAAGGGTGCGGTCCACATGGCAAAATTGAGACCATCCTTATGCTTCGGACTGTAGAAATGAATTGCGACTCCAGCATTGGGATCCTCGTAGAAGCCTTTGCCCCCATCGAACCGGTAGGTAAGGAACTGTTCGGTGACAAAAGGATCGAGATACTCGGAATCATTAAATCCCGGCGGGCCAATCAGCACGGGTCTATCCGAATCCACATCCCGAATGGCCTGCAAGGCAGCATTGTAGAACGACATCACCGTTGCTCCCTCCTCCTGCTTCTTGAAACCAATTCCAGCGGGCTCGTTGAGAATTTCAAATACGAGGTCCCCGGAAAACCTGCTCCAGGCCCGAGCGAGCTCTCCCCAGCGATCTGCAATTTCCCTCCGTCCTTCCTCTGTATTTTGGGACCACTCGGCTGCGCCCCAGAGACAGACAACGATAGCCAATCCCCTGGACATGGCATCCTCGATCTGCCGCTCGGTGCTCTCATAGGGCGCACGAACCGGCAGGAATACACGGACCGATTGGAATCCAGCGTCGGCCACCGCCTCGAAATGCGCCGCCTGATGCTGAACTTTAGGCCATACTCCTCGATCTGGCACTGCCGTATCAACATTCACTCCTCTGGAAAGCTTCTTAAACACCGGCGCATTGGTCCGAGCTCGCAGCTCACCATCTCCTCCTGCACTGAGCAGGCTAAGAGAGCACAATAGAGCCGCAAGGACCTGAAAGGAAAACTTCATGTGCAAAGGCAAAAAATAGGAGGTTTGAGTCGCAGGTTCCAGAACAGAATACTCGCCCTACGACTATTTGATTCAAAGGGACCAATGAATACCATGTCGGGTCGCTAACTGAAGAAGACTGGCACCTCCTCTCGAATTGAGTGAGCAGTCCGCGTTTCCCGCCTCTTTATCAAACTCGCAGGAGAGATCGACATTAGCTCACGGACATTCGATACTTCC
>DIHT01000058.1:0-34239 GCA_002420305.1 Akkermansiaceae bacterium UBA5689
AAACTCGTGGCCAACAAGGTGGAGCAGGATTCGCTCAAGGATTCCATTGTGACCCAGACGCCCTTTAAAATCGGCAGTCGCTCAAAGGACGGGAACTACAATGGTGAGGTTGATGAACTGCGTATCTACAACAGGGCACTTTCCGAGGCAGAGCTCCAGCAACTTGGAGGCGATCCGATAAAGGCAATCCTTGCAATCTCCCCTATCAGCCGCACACCGGAGCAGAAGACCGCCTTGCTGGATTACTTTCTTTCCTCGAAGGACGAGCAATACCAACAGCTGACTGCCGCGCACGATGCGCTTTTGGCTGAAGAAAGCGGGATTAAGGGACAGAAAGGCACCAGCGTTATGGTGATGCAGGACAACGCCGCCAACAAAGCCCGAAAGACCTATATCCTCGATCGTGGGGCCTATGACCAACCCATCAAGGAGGGCCCCAATGCAGTGGTCAATCCCGGTGTTCCTGCTATTCTGCCAAAAATTCCAGAGGGGGCCTCCTCCAACCGTCTGGGACTGGCAAAGTGGCTCACGACGGGAGCGAATCCACTCACGGCCCGGGTAGCAGTCAATCGTTACTGGGCACTGCTTTTCGGGCGCGGCCTGGTAAAGTCTGTTGATGATTTTGGCAACCAGGGTAGTCCGCCCAGTCATCCGGAGTTACTTGACTGGCTAGCGGTGGATTTTGTCGAGAGTGGATGGAATGTTAAACGGATGCTGAAGCAGATTGCGCTTTCAGCTACCTATCGGCAGGCCTCCCGGTTAACACCGCAGCTGGCCAAGGGGGATCCCGAGAATATTCTGCTCGCGCGTTCCCCGCGTTTTCGTCTGCAGGGAGAATTTATTCGGGACACGGCACTGGACCTCTCAGGTCTCCTTGTCGAAAAAGTTGGGGGGCCAAGTGTCAAGCCTTACCAGCCCTCCAACATCTGGAACGAAGTATCTCTCAACGGGGGATTGCGCTATAAGCGCGACAACGGTGAGAAGCTTTACCGCCGTTCCATGTATACCTACTGGAAGCGATCAGCTCCCATGCCAAACATGCTGATCTTTGATGCGCCCACCCGCGAAAAATGTATGATTCAGCGCCCAATCACCAACACTCCGCTACAGGCCCTGGTAACCCTGAATGATCCGCAATTTGTGGAGGCAGCCCGCGCTCTTGGCCAGAGGTTGATCAAGGAGGGCGGTAAAGACACCGCGTCCAGGATCGACTATGGGTTCAAACTGGCCTTGTCTCGTCCCGCGACAGACAAGGAGGCTGAAGTAATCGAGCGGGTTCTTGATGATCAGCTAACCAGATTCCGGAGTGATCCAAACAAGGCAAAAGAGTTTCTCGCTGTCGGTGAGGTGACCCGCGATGAGACAATTGATGCAGTCGAGCATGCCGCCTGGATGGTAGTTGGACAGCTTCTCCTGAATATGGATGAAACCCTGACACGCGGGTAATTCTTAAAGTATTAAACACCAGCAAGAAATGCATTACGATCCAACACGGCGTCGATTTTTGTTAAATACCGGGCACGGAATGGGTGCCGCTGCTCTTAGCAGCCTCTGGAATCCGGGGCTTATTGGCTCCGTGCAGGCAGCAGATGACATGCCGGGATTCCCGAATTTTGCGCCGAAGGCAAAGCGCGCTATTTACCTCTTTTTCCCGGGCGGGCCTTCCCACATCGATACCTTTGATTACAAGCCGGCAATGCGGAAAATTCACGGCACGGAGTTGCCTGATTCTATTCGCCAGGGGCAGCGTATTACGGGAATGACCAGCGGACAAAAGTCCTTTCCCTGTGTAGCGCCAATGTTTGAGTTTGAGCGCTTCGGCAACCATGGGACCTGGGTCAACAAGGACCTTCTTCCGCATACGGCTGGCATCGTTGATGACATTACCATCATTAAGACCATGACTACTGAGGCGGTGAATCATGATCCCGCCATCACCTTTATCAACACCGGGGTTCAGCAGCAGGGTAAGCCCAGCATGGGATCATGGTTGAGCTATGGACTTGGAAGCGTCAATGAGAACATGCCCGCCTATATTGTCATGATCTCTCGCGGACGCGGGCAATTGCAGGCGCTCTATGACAGGTTGTGGGGAAGTGGCTTTCTTCCTTCCAGTCATCAAGGGGTCAAATTACGTAGCAACGGTGAGCCCGTCCTTTACCTGAACAACCCTCCGGGTATAGATCGAGAGGCTCGCCGTGGGATGCTTGATGGCCTTAAGGATCTTAACAGCGAAACGTTTAAGAAATTTTCCGATCCTGAAACCCAATCACGAATTGAGCAGTACGAGATGGCTTTTCGGATGCAGGCCGAGGTTCCTGAGTTAATGGATATTTCCAAGGAGCCCAAGCACGTCAAAGACCTCTATGGCCCTGACGTGGAGAAGCCCGGAAGCTTTGCGCGCAATTGCCTGCTTGCAAGGCGTATGGCTGAGAAAGGAGTGCGTTTCCAACAACTCTTCCATCGGGGTTGGGATCAACATGGCAGCCTGCCGTCAAAGCTTCGCCAGCAGTGCGAAGATATCGATCAGCCCAGCGCAGGCCTGATCAAGGACTTGAAAGAACGTGGTATGCTTGACGACACTCTCGTGATCTGTGGTGGAGAATTCGGACGGACAATATACTCGCAGGGTAAGCTGACAAAAGACAACTACGGCCGTGACCACCATGGCCGATGTTTCACTACATGGATGGCCGGAGCAGGAATCAAGCGGGGCTATGAACATGGAAAGACCGATGATTACTCCTACAATATTCTGGAGGATCCCGTTCATATCCGTGACCTGAACGCGACGATCCTGAACCAGCTTGGTATTCATCACGAAAAGCTGACCTTCCGCTATCAGGGCCTCGACCAGCGACTTACCGGCGTGGAGGAAGCCCGGGTGATAAAGGAAATACTGACCTGAACGCTACCCTGAGTCTTCGATAGATTGACGAGAGCATGATCAGGATGCTCTCGGGGTCACAAACTTCTCTGGCGGTGGATCGTGGATAGATAAATCCTATGATTTCGCTGAAAACCATCCTCGCATAGCAGCCCACCAGCGTAACTTCGACTACATGAACTTCCGCATCCTCGGCTCCATCGCCCTGCGATATTTCTGGCTCTACACTCGACACCCGGTGCGGATTGTCGAACTCGTTTTCTGGCCTTTTGTACAGCTACTGGTCTGGGGATTCTTGACCAAATATCTTCAATCCGAGGGATCTGGAAGCTTTCCAGAGACGATCACCTACCTCATCGGGGCAATTATCCTCTGGGATGCCCTGTTCCGATCGCAACAGGGAGTATCAATCTCCTTCCTTGAGGATGTCTGGACCCGCAACCTTTTGAACATCTTTGCGGCACCTGTCAGAATTACAGAATATGTCGGCGCAATGTTTCTGGTTGGGTTATGCCGGGTTGTTTTCACTGGTGTGATTCTAGCTCTCATTGCAATCGCCGCTTACCAGTTCAACCTCTTCCAACTCGAGCTCGCTCTGATTCCCTTTTATCTTAATCTCCTCCTCTTCGGATGGGCTCTTGGTCTCGTTTCTGTCAGTCTTATTCTCAGATTCGGCCATGGTGCCGAGTCGCTGGCATGGGCAGTTCCCTTCATGGTCCAGCCCTTCTCTGCAGTCTTCTATCCTGTTTCTGCACTACCCGGATGGCTGCAACCCGTTGCGCACGCTCTCCCCTCCACACACGTGTTTGAGGGAATGAGACAAGTCATCGAGTTTGGAACCTTTCCCATGACCCAGATGGTCTCTGCTCTTGCTACAAACATACTTTTTCTGGGTGCATCTCTCTGGCTGCTGCACGGGATGCTCACCTCTGCGCGTCGCAAGGGCTTCCTCGTAAAAGTAACTTCTAGCTGAACCTCGCCCTCAAAAGGATATTCTCAGTCGTTTGTCACTTGCGAGCGCTTGAGTATCAGGTCTCCCCGGATCGCACCAACTATCACGCCAAGGCCCCCGATGATAAAAATTGACGGGAACCACAGGGAATAGCCTGGAGCCTTGGAATCACGCTTTAGGACTGAAGAGGCTGGGTCGGCAGGATCAACGAAACAGGCGACCAATGAACCAACCGGAAACTTGTCTACCCGGCGCTGCGATCTTTCCCTCGAAGAACTCCATGGAGAGCCCCTCAGACTGTATCGCTCAGAGGTAAAAGGGAGCGCATCATACGAATAGCCATAGACCACGGAAAACCCATATTCCACCTCTACTTCTGATCCAATCTGACGCTGAGCGACTCTGGACTCTAGAATTGTGGCCTGCACCTTCATCCAGGACCTCTGGTCAGACGCCCGATCGAAGCTTCGCCACATGAGCGCAACAAATACTACTCCAGCCACACATAGAGATAATCCGATTAAGGCGAGGTAGAGACTTCCTGCACGCACAGAATGAAGAAGACTCCTCTTTTCCCAGCTTTCAAGTTTCAAGTTTCCTTATAAGTATTCCGATTGGGGAGATGGCTTCCTGCTAAACTTGAACCTTGCAACATACTGCTTGAAAATTCTACTTCCCCCCCATGGCTGATACTGCAAACCGACTCACAGAAGACCTGAAAAATGCCATGCGAGCCAAGGACAGCATGGCGCTCAATACCCTCCGCGCAGTTAAGAGTGCGATCAAGAATGCTGCTATTGAGAAAGGAGGCGCTGATGCGATACTCGATGAGGGAGAAATTGTGGGTATTATTCGGAAACAGATTAAACAACGCAGGGAATCCATGGACCAGTTTAATAAGGCAGGCCGTTTGGAACTGGCGCAGAAGGAGGAATCCGAAATTGGTCTTCTTGAGCACTATCTTCCCTCCCCTCTTTCGCTCGAGGAAATTGATGAACTCGTCAACTCCGCAATCGCGGAGTGCAACGCCTCTGCAAGGTCAGACATGGGAAAGGTAATGAAGATCCTGCAGGAAAAGACAGCTGGACGTGCAGACGGCAAGACCCTTTCCCAAGCAGTAATGAAACAGCTGTCTTAGGATACGTCCTGCCTCATACTCGATACTCCTTCCTTGACCCCAATCCATGCGCTGTCCTAAAAAATGAGCTGCGCCGCAATTATAGTCGCGGCTGGCAGAAGCCAGCGGATGGGCTTTGACAAAATGCTGTCTATGCTGAACGGACAGCCAGTTCTGCAATGGAGCCTCGATGCCTTTCTCGAGGCTGAGGAGATCGATACGATTGTGGTAGTCACAAGTGCGGAGCGCTTCGCAAAGCTTGCTCCTGGAACTGGAAAGCCGGTCCTCAGAACCGAAGGAGACGAGGAGCGCTACCTCTCCGTCATCCGTGGCATGGAAGCTCTTCCCTCTAAACACGATTATGTTGCCGTTCATGACGGCGCACGCCCTCTGGTATTATCCAGCCAAATTGATGACGTCGTACGAACAGCCCGTGTTAGGGGAGCAGCTGCGCTGGCTCGCCGTATGACTGAAACGTTGAAAAGAACTGATGACCAGCGGGTCACCAGCGAGTCTCTATCCCGAGACAACCTATGGATCATGGAGACCCCTCAGGCCTTCTCTTTCGAGATCCTCTCCGAAGCTTACACCCTGATACAGGAGCGCGAGATCCAGGTGACGGACGAGGTGTCGGCTGTGGAAACTGTCGGAAACGCCACGAAGCTTGTGGAAAATCAGCGACCCAACCCAAAAGTCACTGTTCCGGGAGACATTCCTCTCGCAGAGGCCATTCTGCGCAGCCTTGAGCCCTAGGACTCGCCGGATCGAGGCGGCACAAGTTTCAATCGTATTTAGGATCCGTGAGGGCCTCGGCAGCCCTTCCCGTCTTGCGTTCACCCTTGTGGACCATGACAAACTTTCCACCTGTATCCTTTGCTATTTCCATAAGGCGCCCGGCAGGCGATCCAGGCACTTCAAAAGCGATGGTGTCGATCGGCGTTCCCCCCGGATTAAGCTGCTTCATGTTAAAGGATATTTCATCTCCATCACGAGGCTCCCCATCCGAAAGAAGAAATACGATACTTGGTGTCGGCGTCATGGTCATGGCCATCTTGAGGCCGGGATACCACATTGTTCCTCCTGCAACTGGCATACTATTAATCTTATTGATGACCTCCTTCTTAACTCCCTCATTGGCTGGATACCATCCGGTGTGCGGCGGCTCTCCCAGACCGTGCCACCCGTTTCCTACATAATCATCACCCTCCGTCGTTAAATTCCACGCGCGCGAGGAGAAGAAGATCACCGTAAAATACATTCCCGAAGAAAGGTTCGTGATCGAGGTCGTTAATTCCTTCTTAAGCGCCTGAGCAAAGGTCCCTCCCCCGGCTGCGGTTGAACCCATCGACCCAGAGAAGTCGACAACATACGCCACTCGCTTTCCCTTTCTGTAACTACCAAAGAAGGAGGCCCCTCCACCTCCAGTACCATCCCCCTCATTATCTCCCCAGCCCTCTCCAATCTCATCCGACATGCCAAAGGGCCCCTCGGGCACTGGGTTATCAGGAATCGGAACAGATATCGGTGACGCCGCCTGAGAGGCAATCACCTTGGCACGCGATGATTTCTGACCTGGCGGATTCGGCCTCGCTCTCTGGTTTACCTCAGGCCGCTCGACACGCTCCTGCTCGGGCATGGGGGCTTGATATGTGACGATCGTTGGAGATTCCGTCCGAAGAGAGAGAATCGTAATTAACGCCAGGACCCCTATGAGCAAACCAATAAGGATTACAGAACTAACTACCGACTGAACAGTGTCCCGTTGCCGCTGGCGCGCCAGCTGAAGCTCCACGTTCTGAGACTGTGCCACGCCGAGCTCCTGCTCGTCCTCCTGAGGCACAATCATTCTCGCCATAGGGACACTCTAATCCTCTCGGCGTAGCCTTTACCAGCGGAAATCAGCTCAGGTCAGTTCAGCCAATCTGCACACCCTCACTCAGGGAGATTAAGCGGTCATTCTGGCAGAACTCTCAGCGATAACCTCCTAGTTACCCGTCCTGAAGTGAACAGATGTCCTCAAGGCGCCACCCTCATTCCGGGTATGGCTGCTGATTCCCTTAAGCTCACTGAGAGCCGATACAACCTGCTTCGCGATTGGGAGCATTTGCATCAGATCTTCCGCATCAGGCGACCCTTCCCCGAAGATCGCTCCTTGCTCCTCTTCGAGCAACGTGATCCAATCCCCCAGATAATCGTTAAGAACGGTTAGATCCAGATGGAAGTAGGCCCCCTTCTTACCGGGCGCAGCTTTCACTTTTTCCAGAGTTGCAGCGAGACTTTGCACGTAGGACTTTGATGTTGAGGCGAAAACGTTTTTCTCGTCGGCTGAGATATTCAGGACGAAATCATCGGTCTGGAATGGGAACGGGAAAAACCATGTCTTCAGGTCATTCTTCTCGCTGCTCATTGGCCTCTGCATGGGAATATTTTCTCCAGTCATGTCCCCCACGATCTTGATAATCCCATTGATCGCCTTTTCCGTATTCTGCCAGGAACTCTGGAGGCGCTCCTTATCCCGTGCCGGAGCGACTACCGCTATGCGCGGAGCCTTGCCCTCATCAGCAAGAAGCTGCGGAAGTCCAGGCACGGTGGGAAGCGCCCCCTTCAGATCGATAATCACAGCACGCTCATCACCAAGGCCCGCGACCAAGTCATCGCGGACACCAGTCCACAACTCCAAAAAGTGGGGAAGGATCTGCTCATCGAACATACCGAGGATCCCCTCCGCTTCTGCCATATCGAAAGGGACAACTCCCTCTGGCAGCTCCATGGATGAAGCCTGCTTGGCAACCAGATACACCGTCTCTCCCAAGGTCTCGAGATATTCGAGAACCTTGTCTTTGTAGGCAGAATCATTGACCCAGTTGGCGAAGAGAAGCGCATCGTCCTGTGCCCCGAGTTCAGAGTACCTACGGGGCGTGTCCAGATTCAGACTGGGCTGCTCTGCACCACCAAAGATCTCAATCTTGAGACCGTCCTCCAGAAAGGTCACACTTCCACCCGGCGTGTGCCTGTGCAGATCTAAAATCGCGCGCTCCTGCTCAGTAATCATCCCGAGCAAAACTTCGAGTTCCTGCGAATCTCCGAATGTATCCGTCGCTGCCAACCCCTCTTTGACGCCCGCAGCGAGGCCTCCGAAGATTGAAACCCCCTTGGAACTCTCCTGAAGTTCCTCCGACATCGTGACAAGGCTCACCAGTCTTTTACCGGTAAATGACTTCATGAAAGCCGCCTCCGGACGGGAGAGCAAAGACTCCGCAGGGCTTTTTGCAATCTGAAGGTCGTCAGCGCTCGAGCCCATGAATGCAACGAGGTAGCTTTCGTGAACCCCAATCGCGACAACTAGGTTCTTAGACTCCAGCATTTTCATCAGCCTCGTCACGGTGGCTGCATCCATGAACTGTCCCATTCCTTCCTTCATGTCCGGCGGCATCGAGGCCACCAGTTCTTCTCCCTTAATCTTGATCCCCGTGAATTTTGAGCCTTCACGCTCCACATTTACCGCTTCCGCGAAACCCTCGCCATCTGGCCCAATACCCTCAAGCATTGCCCCAATACCCTGAGCTGCCATCTCATACAATTGTCCGCGCAGATTCTCATCGCTAACCTTGAATCCGAAGGTAACTGGTGGCATCTGGGCTTTCTCAACAATACCGATTCCACCCTTAGGATCGCTGAGAAAACCACTGAGAAGTGGTGCTAGGGCCTCCATTCCCCCAAACTCTTCTTCCCCTGCCAGGGTAGCCTCCAAGGTCTTCATTGCCATCTTGACCGACTGGCGGCTGTAGGACTCGTTGAAGGCAACCATGTTTGCTACCTGCCCCGGGGCACCATTACCGACCCCCACAAAAATCTCCTCCCCGAGTAACGCAGCTGCCATCTGCAATTGAGGGTTTTCCTCAAGATTCAGTTCAAAATCAGGATTTTCCGGGATGAGCCCACCCCCAAGCTGATCCTCTGCCATTTTGAGGAGCGCGGATTTCCGGATTTCGTCCACAAAACCCTTCCCGTCATAAATTCCCATGTAGGCATGGGTCGTTGCAGGCATGTATCTGGCAAATCCCGTTGCCCTTGCAACTGCCTCATAACCAGCCGCTGAGGCAGGAGAAGAACTGCCCGGCGCGACCTTAATGGCAATCTCCTTTACCCCGCCAGCCGCAACCGAAGCTTTGGTGACACTATCACCACACCCGCTGAGTCCGAGAACTCCGAGAGCTCCGAGGATAATCACGGCATTTCGCACGCTCTGCTTTTTCATGTTTGAATCGTTAGCTGTATTCTGCCTCTGGGCAATTCTAATTGGTGGAAAGATGAACCTGGTAAGAGCTCGAACCCCGCACGGACTCCTCTTGACGCTGAATTTCCCACGGGCTCTTTGCTTGCCCCAGCAAGCGAAGCCATCTGAGAATTTTGTGCAGCCGAATCAAAAAATTGAGAGAACTATTCCCTACTTACTGGCGGCAGCGTCATACTCCCCTAATTCCCTAACCCAGATATTGCGATACTGGATTGGATCTCCGTGATCCTGAAGACTGATCGACGCTTTCTCGGGGTGCTTAGCTGGATAAGAGGCCAAAGCCTTATGCCGGGTGGGCCCAAGCAAAGTTTTACGGTGATGAACAAGAACGCCGTTGTGCACCACGGTGATCACTGCCGGCGAAACGACCTTCCCATCGTCATATTCAGGGGCTTCAAAGATAATATCAAAACTTTGCCATTCCCCCTGTGGCGCGGAGGGGTTCACCCTTGGGGGGGCCTGCCCGTAAATCGCTCCGGTCTGCCCGTCCGGATACGTCTGATTAGTATGACTCTCACCGACTTGGATTTCATAGAGACCCATCAAAAAGACCCCACTATTCCCGCCGGCCTGCCCCTTGACCTTCCTTCCGGCAGGCACTCGATACTCCAAGTGCAGCTGACAATCTCCAAAAGTGGCCTTCGATCGAACTCCACCACCCTTCGCTACAGTCATCACCCCATCAGCAATTGGCCATGCGTTTCCTTCCCAAGTCTCGGAGCTTTTTTCCCCGATCAGCACCAGCGCATCCGAGGGAGGCTTTACCGAGACGGCACCCCCACTCTCGACTTTGACCGGCTGAGGACGAGTTCCGTCGTGAACGACATACGGCACGCCGGGAAGCTTTGGAGTCTTGGGTTTCTCCCCAACTTCGATTCCTGAGGATACGTTCGCCATAGCGGGGAACAGCAAAAGGAGGCCGAGTCTTGTAATCGTCATAGTTTTGGGATGCAACGACAGACCTCCCGGACACACAATCCGAAATGGTTTTCAATTTTTTCCGAAAGTTTAGGAAATTCCTTGCCCACATTTTTTCCTGTGTGAAGGTCCCACGACAGGAAGATCATGCCAAACAAGTCCAAGCTTAAGCTAGGTAGCGCAACAACGGGCCCTTTCGAGTTGATCAAAGACGAGCTAGCCTCCGTGGAAGAATCCCTGTGCGGCCAGGTTCGGAAATTTGATCCGGGGGTGGAACCCTACGTGTCCTACATCTGCGACACCGCAGGCAAGCGCATCCGACCGGCTCTCAGTATTCTCGTCGGAGGCGCAACCGGCCAGGTTAGTGACGACCATCTCAAGCTTGGCACGATCCTTGAGCTCATCCACATGGCCACTCTCGTGCACGACGACATCATCGATGGCGCAAACACGAGACGCAAAGTGCCGACTGCAAACTGCAAGTGGGGAGACGGCATGGCAGTCCTGCTGGGCGATGCTCTGTTTTCTCATGCGCTTATGCTCTCGACGGAGTTTGATGACCTCGTTCTTTCACGATCCATAGCCAGCGCGTCCCGAGATGTCTGCCAAGGCGAAATCCTCCAGACGCAGAGGAGGTTCGATCTGACCCTTACTAAGAAGGATTACTTTAACATCATCGGAATGAAGACGGGTGCACTTTTCGCAGCCGCCACAGAGCTATCTGCCTACATTTCTGGGGTTTCTCCTGAGATCAGGGCGGCAATGAAGGACTTCGGGATGAAGCTCGGCACCGCCTACCAAATTTACGACGACTGTCTGGATCTGGTGGGGACTGAAGAGCAGTTTGGTAAAACCCTTCGGACGGACCTCGAAAAGGGAAAACTCACTCTTCCCATGCTCTACCTGCTCGAAGAGGCAGGAGACACCCAGCGGGAGATTCTCCAGAAAAGAATTATACAGCAGGAGGAACTCGATCTGACAGTTCTCGCCGGCATTGCGGAATACCAGGGCGCAATTGGAAGGTCCCTGCAATACGCCACCGATTTACTGCAGGAAGCACGGGACAGTCTCTCTCTGGTTAATGTGTCCGCCTATCGCGACGCACTGGCAGAGATGCTGGACTTTCTACTGACGCTCCTAGGGTCTCTCCAGAAAGCCTGACCGGCCCCGGAAACAGAGGGTTTTTTCCAAGGCTATCGAGTTGGAAACGCGGAGCGGAAGAGGCAGCCTGCATTGGGATGTTGAGGCTTCTCCTCCTCTGGCATGTGCTCCACTGCCGTCGTGAGAAACAAATGCGTTTCTCCTCCAATCTCCATCAGTAAAGGGCATGTCACCCGTGGGGATCCAGGGGTCTTCCACAATGCCTCCAGCCCCCCATCCATGAGGCTGTGCTGACGAGCCTCACCCTCCTCGACATTTTCAGGGTTATACATCGCTATAATGACACTCCGCCCGTCAGGAGTAATCACCATCCCATCAGGATAGGAAGGAACCTCCCTCAAATCCAGAACCGTCCGTGGCTCTCCCAGTTGCCGGGCGTCACCATCGAGCGGGTATTCTACCACGAGTTTTGTTGGCGTATCAATGTCGAGGAGGAATTCCTTTCCCTCCCGTGTCAGGACTATTTTTCCATTTGAACAGGTCTGACCTCCCCGCAGCTTCACAGGCTCCTCCATTCCAGGAAGCCAGAGATATAATGAAGCCTTGGGATCGGTAAATTCCACGTCCTTAGTTCCAAAGATCACTCCATCTCGGTAGGCGACTCCATCGTTGATGATGGTGCCATCCTCCTCACCCCTTACTTCGCCCGGTGGATCGACCCATTGGCCTGATCCGATATTGAAGAACCCCACCTTTCTTTCAACGCCAACGAGGAATACGCTTTTATCCTCTGTCGGAAACGCAAACCCCGGGCGCCCAGGGAGAATATGTTGGTCGTTGCTCCCCGATCCAAGATCAAGGACATTGATAGAACCTTCCCGGGACTCTCCCCCGTGCTGAATAGCCACCCAGGAAAGCTTACCCTCTCCATACTGACAAGGACCCTCAGGTAGATACGCCAGAGCATCATCGCTAGGGCGAAATGCAACTTTTGCGGTGTGCTCAGTCATCGCTTCGAAATATAGGGATAGAGGCTCGAGTTAATAGTAATTCCTGACCTATTCAAGATCCGGCTCAACGGGCCACCCATGAGACTCCCTCATGGGTGGCTCAGAAAACCCAGTCGCCAGCAGATTGGGCTCCTACTTGACTTCTCTGATCTTGACGTTCCGGAAGGAGACTTGAGCTCCATGATCCTGCAGGCCAACGTGCCCTTTCTTGGTTTCGGCGAAACCTTTCCAGGTAGCAAACTTGCTTGCCGCCACCTTCTTGTTCCAATCCTCACTCCCAATGTGATACTCCGCAACTTTCTGCCCGTTGAACCAGTGGGTTCCTTTACCGTCGACCATCCGAATCCGAACAGTGTTCCATCCTTCAGGATGAATTTTTTTCTCCCCGTCAACCTCGATCGGATAGAGGGCATATAGGCCCCCGGCATCCGTACTCTTCTTTCCTTTGGAGCGCTCAATCTGCATTTCCGGGGCAACCTTGTAGATTGGTCCACCTGCCTCCGGGTTAACGCGGATCAGAATACCGCTGTTACCCTTTGTCTTCCATTCGAGACTTAGCTCATAGTTTTCATAGGCCTCCGAGGTATAAATATCACCCGCTCCTTTCTTCATCAGAGTGAGAGATCCGTCCTCCACTGCCCAGGCTCCCGCCTCCAGAGGTTTCTTAGTCTTCCAGCTGTGCCAGCCCGATGTGGATTTTCCATCGAAAAGAAGCTTCCAGCCTTCCTTCTTTTCAGCCCCGGTCAGAACGTTGTGCTCTCCGTGAGCAAGGGAGCTGAGGGCGATCAACATTGCGATTGCGATAGTCTTTTTCATGTTCGATATACGCCTCATTTACTGGCTCCGGGGACATCGAACAAGCCCCGTCCTCATCGAGGCCTCCAACTGCTTTGGGATCCCAGATTATGTTCTTCCCTGTTCCGCAAGGCGTTCTTCATCACTGTCAGTAAATCAGAGAGCGTTTTTTAGAGTCTTAGTCATTAAAGACCAAAATTATCCCTAATTTTGTTAATTTGCCGACTTCCAGTAACAATTACCGCCTGTCACGAAATAGAGTGCCTTTTTTTCTTTGCCACTACCACATCTTGGGTAGCCTTACTCCCCACTGAGCAATCAATGAGGTGTATTCAGTGCGGTTCCCACAAAGACAAAGTTGTCGATTCCCGGATGTCCAAGGACGGGACGACGATTCGACGACGACGCGAATGCCTCGATTGCACGTATCGCTACACGACCTACGAGCAGATCGAGCGAACGGAGCTCCGGGTAGTAAAAAAGGATGGGAGCCGGGAAGCCATCAACCGGGAGAAGCTGTTCAGGGGCCTTGTCAAAGCCTGCGAAAAGCGGCCAGTGTCGATGGATCGCTTGGATCGGGCAGTGGAAGAAATTCTAGCCGACCTCCACAAGGACCATATCTCCGAGGTCCCCTCCAACCTCATCGGAGCCGAGGTTATGGACAAGCTTCACCAGATCGACCCAGTGGCCTATGTTCGCTACGTCTCTGTGTATCGCCAGTTCGACAATGTCGGCGAGTTCATCAGCGAGATTCAGTCCCTCGAGAATCGGGCCATGCGGGATCACATGCAGAGGAGGCTGTTCAAGGAATGATTCCATCATGATCTGTCTCGTTGGAAAATTACCGGTTCTTCAGGTTGGCCACCATCAGGTAGCGAGCTACGACACGGCTTGGATTGATGTTGCCCTGCGACGGGCTGCGCATTCATGCGACCGCTCTGACTTCCCCTTCATTGACGATATCCGGGATGGGATCCTGCACTACCTCGAACATAAATGCCCGTGGCGTGTCCTCCCTCTGGAAGACCTCTTCGAGCGCATGAAGCGGATGCTGCGCCGAATTGGGTGCGATGCCATCGCCGACAACCTGAAGCCCCTCGCTCCTCCCATTACCCTGTCCATCGCCCGGGCCGCCAAGGAAGCCGGAAATGGATATGAGCTCGTGTTTTACCAGAAACTACAGGAGAAAATTGACGACCTGCAAGGTCGAGGAGCCGAGGAATTTCACTTTACGGAGCTGCGTGAAAGCGCCCGAATTCTCCTTGGTGCTGTAAAGTGGACTCCGGACTGTAATCGTATTCACCAGGAAATTCTCGCCTTTCTCCAGGATATTGCACAACAACCTGTCCCCGAGAATCGCAAGATCCAACTCACTATTGATCTCTGAGAGCAGCGGCCTTCCTGCGGAGGGAAAGAGAAGCACGATGCCTGGCAGAACGCTTACCTTCTCGGCTCTTACTCCCTTTACCTTGCACCCCTCCAGTGGCTGAAAAAACAATCTTCCAAAAGATCGCAGACCGGGAGATTCCGGCCGATATCATTTACGAGGACGACCAGTGCCTGTGTTTCCGGGATATCGCTCCCCAGGCACCGGTGCATCTGCTCCTTGTTCCGAAGAAGCTCATCACTCGGATCGGAGAAACAGAAACCTCCGACCAGAGCCTTCTCGGACACCTTCTTAGCCGCATACGCTTCATCTCAGAACAGGAAGGCCTTAGTGCAGACGGGTTTAGGGTAGTGATTAATAATGGGAAACATGGAGGTGAAGCCGTGCCACACCTCCACCTGCACCTTCTCGCAGGTCGTCAACTCGTTTGGCCCCCTGGCTAGGGAAGACCCCCTCTTCGAGAGTTCACTAAACTACCCGAGAGCTTTCTGTTCGCTAGGTAACTGATCAGAGCCTTCTGGCCACTTCCTGCCAGATTTCTTATCACGAGATTTTTTACCACGAGATTTTTTCTCCCAGATCGCCAGTCCAATGCCCCCGAGAGCCACCACAAATTCAAAGCAGTAGAACATCTTCACTGCCCCACCGATTCCCTCGGTGAATCCATAGGAGTGCAACCCAGTACCAAGGAGATTGACTCCCCACCACGAGAAGGCCACGACGATCGCTCCCAGAACAGAGGCAATATGAATCCCCCACTCCTTGAGATAGCCACCCATCCGGGCGTGCAGGATAATCAGACACCATAGAACGATGAGCATCGCTCCATTCTCTTTAGGGTCCCAACCCCAGAAACGACCCCATGAGTCGTTGGCCCAGATCCCACCTAGGACGGTCCCCACAAGAGAGAAAAACAGCGTGAAGCATACCAGCCCGTAAACCGAGCGGGTAAGGAACCGGGAGAGAGACCTGTCAGTCCGGTCGAGCCCAAAGGCCTTGGCGTAAATAAAGACATGCGACATCGCAGCCGCAATCAGCCCCCCAGAATAGCCCAAGGTAATGATAATCACGTGCGTCGACAGCCAGAAATTGGAGCGTAATACCGCCCGCAGGGGGTCCATGTGATCCTGAGCATCCACTCCCTCAAAGGCCCTCGCCAGAAAGAGTCCCAGGAGTCCCACCGCAATGGCCGCGCCCAGAGCGATCCGACGACGAGTCACCGCCTCAAGAAGAAAAAGGACGAGAACGCCCCCGCCTGCAATGAAGGGTATCGTGTCGTAGAGGTTCCCCACCGGAGGGCGCTCCATGAGGATACAACGATGTACAATTCCCCAGATCAGGTAGAACGCACCCAGCACCCCGAGCACCCAAGTCAAGCGGTAAGTCCACCTTCCCCATCCAGAGGCCGGTGCTAGCCAGCTGACAGCAGCAACCACAAAGGCGAGGACGAACCAGACCAGACCCCTCACAAAATAGTTCTTCTCATAATACGCGACCTCTGATTCCAGCTTACCCTCTTTTTCACCGAGCGCAGAGGAACGGCTCACAAGTTCCTCTCGCCAATTGTCCAGCTTCTCCGCGAACTCACTCTCTTTCCCCTCCGCAGCAGCACAAAGCCCCTCCAGAGTCTTCAGATCATTGGAGAGACGCTCCCAATGTGTGGTATCAAGGCCTCTCGACACTTCTCCCAGCCGGTTCCCCGCAGACATCCACTCACGCCCCTGAATTCTCAAGGTGGCACTCACCTCTCCGGTATTTTTCGCTACCAGTTCAGCTCCGGGGTAACTTTCACCCGCTCCATCTTCGAGAGTGCCCAAGGTGGAGCTTCCCTCGAACATTTCAACCTGACCAGACTCACAATTAACCTCAAAGGTCTTCACCACCTCTCCAGAGTGAATGGTCGCCTCACCTCCAGGGGGAAGGATCACATTCGCCTCGTATGGAGGGAGCCATTCGATTCCGCCCTCTCCGCGGCCTAGCCTGAAGCTCACCTCATTGATGAGCTTCTGGACGTGCTCGGGAACTTCCTGTTGACGCAGGGCTGCTGCCAGAACCGGCATAGCCTTGACCCAGTAGCTGACAGTACTCATCTGCTCCCCGTCAGCCGTCTCCGCGGAGGCATCCAAAGTAACTCCCTTGGAGAAATCATTGCTGGCGAGCATCCCCTGATACTCCATGATCTTCCGGGCCAGCGCGCGCGGATCGGATTCCCCCCCCGGAAATTTGTAGTCTGGGTCTTTCTGCATTTTCGCCTGAATCTCCTTCTGCAAATCCCCTGCCCGTTTGCCCAACTCCTGCATGTATGGCTCAAGTTGGAGGTAACTGTAGCGATCCCTACGGCTCTCCACCTCCATGCCAACCTTTTCCAGTAATTCCGAGTCATCCACTCGGAAGGTCGGCATCTTCAGGGCAATTTCAGGCCGGAAAAGAATATCGAGGAGCCACTCTGTAGGCCCGATACTGATCTCATTTCCTCCGCTCTCGAACTTCATCTTGCGCGCGCCATGTAGCTTCAGCATCAGGAACTGCGCCCGCGTCTCAAACGGCTTTACCCGGCCCCCATCCTGAACAGGGATCCCCTTGGCGATCTCCACGGTCTCTTCATTCCACTTCGAATATCCCTCTACCTGTTGATATTCTTCCTTGGAGTAGCCGTCCCGATTGGTTACCACGGCAATCCAAATCGTGGCGACGATCGCCAGCGCAAATCCTGTCCACCGGGCGGCTCCGTTAAAGCTTTTCTTAGGCATGGGGGCTTTTCTTCTTGGGAATTGAGGATCCGAGGAACCTGGTCAACTTCATACCAAAATGGAGCATGAGTCCGAAGGACGCAATGTAGAGCGACCACTTAGGCCATTGATCCGAGGGGTTCTGGACGATGGCGAAACCTGAACTGGGACGACCCCCCGGAGCAGGAGGAGCCCAGGAGGCCTGATAGAGGGTTACCCCTTCATGACGCATGGGTTTGTTCATCACGATGGAATACCCCTCTCTTAAGTCCCCCTCGACTTTGGTGATATCACTCTGGAACCAGCTCGGATCCCGCGTTCCAGGCCAATACTCTCCCAGTGTTTTATCCAGTTCGACTTCAAAGGGCATAGGCCAGATCCAGCGAGTCAGGGAAAATTCGTATTTCTCACCGTTCACCTGAGCTGTGACCGGGGTGGGAAACACCATTCCATTATAATGGAGCACCATCTCCTGAAGCGCGACGCCATCCTTGTCGAGAACCGTGAGGTAGCACCCGGTCAAGTTGGTCTCTTCCTGCTGTGCACGCTTCGTCTCCTTGAGAAAAAACCCATCTACGACTCGCTCCCCCTCATACTGATCCTTGGCCCTCCCGACCTGCAGAAGATCAGAACTACGCAGAAACCCGGCGACCTTGAGGTCAAAAGGAAGGCCTTCTGGCAAACGAACGGTGAGGGATTCCTCCGACTTGAGTCCGGTCAGGTGCTTGGTGTCTACCACGAACGGCCTATCCCTCTGCCCCTTATCGCCAATCGGATAAATCTCGATGGTCGGCTCCGTGTAACTCCGGGCGTAATCGGATCGATCTCCCTGATACACATGCATGACCCCTTCCCTCTTACTGATCTGGGAGACTCCTCCCGCCACCAGAAGGAAAATCATGCTGAAGTGAGCAATCAGAACTCCGGCGGTCTTCCATCCTTTCCTTGCCCGAATCAACCCCCCAAGGGTCATGTTGACGACAAGCACCGCGCTGACCCAGAAGGTCCCCGGAATAGGCAGCGGGATGATTTTGCCATTCAGCTCGGGGATGACGAAAAGAGCCTCCATATCGAAGTATTTCTGGAGGGTCTGGTAGAGGCCCACCTGCGTCTGCTCGAGAGTCCCAAAAAAGGTCGCTGCGAAGAGCATCAGGAGACAAATGATCGCAACCTCGAACCCTGCCAGAATACGAAACACCCACGACCCAACACTCCTCTCCTTCACCGCTTTTTTGCCCGCTTTGGATTTCTCGCTCACCACATTCTCGCTCGCCACAGTCTCCTCGCTCACCACAGCCTTCTCGCTGAAAACGGACTTTTGGTTCCCCTTGGCCTTCTCTCCAGCCTTGGCGTAATACCCGTCCACCTCCGTGGATCTGGATTCATTCTGGGAATCGCTCACTTTGCCTCAGGGGTTTCAATAACATCTACGTCAGAAAATTCTAGAGTCTTGCAGTATTCAAGGAACCGCTGCCTCTCTGCCTCCACGTCCGCTGGAGAACCCACCATCTTGATCGTCACGATCCGCGGGGGTGTTTCCATCAGTTGCGGTATAGCAAGAGCAAGCATCTTGGAATCTTCCCGGGGTTCCGCACCCATCCCTCCATAATACGTCCCCTCCGCCTCGACGAGGTATCCGGCCGTTTTCAGGGCAGGCTCCTGCTTCAGGTCATCCAAACTCGTAATTTCTGGCATCCTGAATTGATTATACCACCGATTAATATTCTGGAGCACCGAATCCTCCGCCCGACTCGGCACCACAGTCAGCCAGATCTCACCGTCCCCCGCCGCCCCAAAGCGGTAATTGTAGTAGCGCATCTGGGTCCACGGCACCCTTCGCCATTGCAGCGGGGCTTGGTCTTTCAGATCACCGGGATAGGACTTGTCCCACAAAACCAAATCCCGCCGATCTGCTTCTGTCAAAGTCACCACCCGTTCCGCCTGCTTGCATCCGCTCACAATCGCTAAGAGGCCGCAAAAGCCGAGAACTCGGCCCATCCCCCTCAGACGCTGGAGCCGGCTGATAGCCGTGAAACCAACTGAGGGCGCAGAATGTTGAAAATACATATGGGTTAGCGTCTCCGGTACACCTAATCTTGCCACGCCCTCGACGCAAGGGGCAATGTCACGCCGTGGAGCCAATCCGATACTATAATCGTCTGACTAATGCCCTTGAGACTGAGCAGGTTTACGGGGAAAGATGGCTACGCCTCGCCTACGAAACCTGCTGGGGCTCTCTACTGAAGCAGGTAATAAGGAAGCCTTTTTTCTCCCGCTGGTATGGTCGTCGGATGGCCCGCCCCGCGAGTCGCTCGCTGGTGGCCCCCTTTATCGAGGAATTCGGCCTCGATGCATCCGAGTTCGCAGATCCTCAGGAATCCTTCAAGAGCTTCAACGAGTTTTTTATTCGAAGGCTCAAACCCGAAGCCCGGCCCTTTGACCCGGACCCAGAGGCCGCGACTTTTCCATGCGACGGCCGGCACCTCGGCTTCCCGGATATCTCAGAGATCACCTCGGTCTTTGTCAAAGGGCAGCGTTTCTCTCTTGCCTCCCTTCTTGGCTCCTCCGAGCTCAGCAATAGGTTCGCACGAGGGAGCCTCGTTCTCTCCCGCCTCTGCCCTACCGATTATCATCGCTTTCATTTCCCTGCCGCGGGAATTCCTTCCACCTCCAGCCTCATCAACGGAGCGCTCTTCTCCGTTTCACCCATTGCTCTTCGCCGCAACCTTTCCTATTTGTGGCAAAATAAGAGAATGATCACCGAGCTTGAGACCAGCCGCTTCGGCACTATCGTGATGATCGATATCGGCGCTACGAACGTCGGATCCATTTCCCAGACGTTTACTCCCAGCGAAAAAATACACCGCGGAGATGAACGCGGTTATTTTTCTTTCGGAGGATCCAGTACTATCACCCTCTTTGAGGAAGGGAAAATTACTCTTGCTGATGACTTGGTCGAGCAAACCTCCCACCAAACCGAGCTCTACGCTCCGATGGGGAGCCTCCTTGGGAGCTAGGTGCTGCAGAGCAACAGCATCTCTCACCCCTCAGGTGAGAAGAAGGCGCTTACTCCCGACTAGTTGGGAAACGCCTCGAAGGCGGAAGGAAGGAAATGGATAAGCAACATCAAACAAAAGACGACAAAGGCCACCGCCGCACAGACCTCAGCACCTTCAGCCCACCGCTCCCGTCGCGCGTGAGCTTTTCTCCCCGCAAGGAAGGCCAGAAGCGGAAGAGCGATGCTGAGAACCTGCAAGATCCAGCTAAACCTGCTGAAAGAGTCTGGATCGGCCCAGGTCATGAACGCACCCAAGGCCGCAGTAGCTGGCAATAAGATGAAGGTAGCCAGACTGAAGAGCGGGGCATGAGCCTTCCGGTCTATCTTCCTCTCGTGATGCACCCAGTCCGCGGGCAAAAGCTCTGCGTCGGAATCCACCTCTTTACAGTATTCGTAAAGCCAGACATGGAAATCCCCGCCCCCTTTGGCGTGCACCTTCGTCTTCAGACGCTCAAACTCATTTCCCTCAAAAACATCCAGCTCCCGCAGCGCTTCCCGCTCAATCTCGTAGATTTCCCCTCGAACCGGGACCCCTTCCTCGTCCAACCGCATTCCGGGATACCAATCAATGCGATAGAGGCGCCCGAGAATCCATCCCTCTTTCACAAAAGGCGCCTTCTCCAGTCTGAAGTGATTGGAAGACTCCTTCCGCAAGGTGCCATAGACAAACACCAGAGTTTTCTCATTTTCCGACATGGGTCACTGGCTGCTACGCCATGCTTCTTCCGTCTGTATATTCACTGATTTCTCTTCCCCACCCGCTCACACAAGAGTCCTCGCAACGCGCCGAGCCCCTCCTCCAACTTAGCTGAAACTGAAATAATCTCTACTTTGGGAAAACGCTGTCGGAACTGAGTCAGGTTCTCCTCTGCCTCATCGAGATCCATCTTGTTGGCAACCACTAACCAATCGAGCTTGGAGAGCTCCGGGTCATATAATTTGATCTCTTTCCGAAGAGTTTCGATATCCGAAATTGGATCCCGACACTCGCTTCCTGCCATATCCACGACGAATAGCAGGAGTCCACACCTCGTGATGTGCCGCAGGAATTCATGACCAAGGCCACGGTTTTTGTGAGCCCCCTCGATGATACCGGGAATATCCGCAATCGTGCATCGTTTGAAGTCATCAAACTCCACCACTCCGACCATCGGGTTCAGAGTGGTGAATGGATACGACGCGATCTTGGGGCGAGCCGCACTCAGCTTTGTCGTGAGGGTCGATTTCCCCGCATTGGGGAATCCCACCATCCCGGCATCTGCGATGCGTCTCAACTCAAGATAAAACACCCCCTCTGTTCCCTCGGTCCCTAGGGTGAACTCCTCCGGGGTCCGATTGGTAGAACTCCGAAACTGCCAGTTCCCCTTCCCCCCTTCGCCCGCTTTGCAGATAACGAGCTCGTCGCCCTCGGATGTCAGGTCTGCCACAAGCTCCAGATCCACTCCTGCCCCAGAGCGCTCCATTTCCACCGCCTCGGTGACAGTTCTGGCCGAACTGCGATAGACTAATGTTCCTGGCGGCACCTTTCCCACCACAGGCTTTCCATTCTTTCCATGGCGCTTCCAACTCTGCCCATGTCCTCCGTCCTTGGCGACCATCCGGGGATTATAGTGAAACGCCCTCAGATTATCGGTATGCCCATCCACCCTCAGGATCACGTCTCCACCTTGCGCTCCATCTCCGCCATCGGGGCCTCCACGCGGCACATACTTTTCCCGCCGGAAGCTCACCACGCCGTTTCCGCCGTTCCCTGCCTTCGCGTAGATTCTAGTGTGGTCAACGAACACAGAGGACTCTTAGTCGCTAATGCTCATGACCTGAACCCCAAAATATCATTGCCATCCTCCACAGCCCGATTCCCCACTTCCGGGACCTCTCTTGACGCGGCCTCTGACTACATTCACTCTGCCTTCATGGCTGATTCGACAGGCTATGACGCGCCAATACGCCTCGAAGGCCAACTGTTAATTGCTGATCCTACGCTAGGGGAAGGGCCCTTTCATCACGCTGTGATTCTTCTCACAGAGCACAGTAGTGAGGAGGGAGCCTTCGGACTCATCCTGAATCAGCCGTCCAATCACCATGTGGGCGATTTTCTCGAAAAGGAGGAATTCGAAGCTCTCTCCACGATCCCAGTTCACCTCGGTGGCCCGGTTTCACGCGAGAATCTCTCATTTGCAGCCCTCTGGTGGTCCGAAAGTGCAAGTCTCTGCTTTGAGACAGGTATTTCTGCTAGTGGCGCCATCAAACACGCCAAAACTCCCGGGGTCATTGTCAGGGCCTTCCTCGGATACTCGGGGTGGTCCAAGGGGCAACTGGAGGGAGAAATTCGTCATCGTTCCTGGATACCAGCTAAACCCACCGAAGATCTGCTGACCAGAGACCATGATCATTCACTGTGGTCAGAGACTCTTCGAAACCTGTCCGTCTACCACACCATCGTGGCGGAGTGTCCGGAGGATCCTGGCAAGAACTAGCAACTGTACCCCTCCTGCCAAAGAGCACCTGTCCTATGCGAGTTCCTTGGTAAGAACCGCGGAACTCCTCTCACTCTCCTCGCACTTTCTTGCGCGGTCCTCGGGCATAACCGAGCTATCAGAAATCCTATAACCAAGATTTTCAAAGAATGTCACCGCCCGGGTTGTCAGGGCGAAAACAGCGTGGATGCTCCTCTCTCGGGCCCTTTCCTCAGCCGCCTGCACGAGCAATTTTCCATAGCCCCGACACTCATGAGATTGTTTCACGTAGAGACAGGCCAGCTCCGCAAGATCAGGCCCGTAACAATGCAGGGCGACACAGCCGACTACGTTGTCGTCCACACATAACACGAGGAAATCATCGGCCTTCTGGAGGATCTCCTTGTAATCGCGAGGCACCAGATGAGAGGCGCGAACCGATCTCCCGATCATCGCAAGAAGCTCGGGGACATCATCTTCACGAAGGGCACGCACGTCCCGATAGCTATCAGCATGCACCATGGTCCCCACCCCCTCGTTGGAGAACAACTCATCTGCCAGCACGCCCTGTTGGCGACCATCGAGGATATGCACCCTCGGCACCCCTGCCCGGCAAACTGCCGCAGCGTCTTCCAGTAACTTTGCGCCTGTCAGCGCGCTACCTCCAGCAGCATCAAGAACATCAGGTAGCGCAGAACAAGGCACCGCACGAAGCGGCTGCCCATCCCTGCAAATCCCCTGAGAATTCAGAAGTCCAATCAATTTCGCCGCGCCAATTTCAACCCCCAGATCAGCCAGCGGCTCTCCAAGAAGCCCATCAGCGGGACAATTGACGATAGCGGCCTGTCCGCGCCCCAGAATCGGACCGACTGTTTCCTCTCCAATCACCCGGGCAAATTTAATCTCGAGGTCCAGCGCACGATCTGCGACTATGGAGATCGCCTCTTCTCCTCCCGCAACCGCAATCACAAGATTCACCCCGATTCCCTGGAGAACCTTGAGATCAAGGAGAGCCTCCGCAACGGCAGATTCCGGGAGACCCTCGTCGAACACCACGACGAATGTTCTCTCACGGAACATAGGTACGTATTGCAGAACGCCTCTGACATCACCAACGGCCATCAGAAGCGCTGGTACTGTCCCACGGACATACTTTCAAGCGTCAAGGGTCACCGGACTTCATTCAGTTGCCTCTGATCCTCCTTCTCTCGCTGACTTCTTCGCCTAGCAAGCCACCATCCCCCGGCTATCAACAAGGCCAGTGCAGCGAACCAGTCACCAAATCTCGCATAGGGTGTTAAGGGCCCTGCAAGCGGGACATGAGCCGTGGAATACAGCCACCCACGGCTCAGGTGAGACCCTGAATCGTTGAGAAGAATCCGTCTCTTCATTGTTTTTCGGTCCAATACGGTTCCATGGCTGTTGATCACCGCGCTGACCCCTGTATTCGCCGAACGTATCGTGGGACGCCGAAACTCAATGGAGCGAAACTTGGCATTCGCAAAATGCTGCGCAGCTGCCTCGCTGTTCTTGAACCAGCCATCATTCGTGATGTTGAGGATCAGCTGTCCTCCTCCCTTCACGAATTTTCGCATCTTACGCGCAACGGTATCTTCAAAACAGATCGTTGGTATCACTGAAAATTCTTCCCCCCCGGCCAATGGCGAAGGCAGTCGCATCGGCTCCTGCTGGTCCCCGGCGCTGAACGACCCTCCATATTCGGTTCCTGCCGACTTTTCCCATAGCCACCGCAGGACTCCAAGCTGCTCAACGTAGGGAATAGTCTCTCCGAAGAGAACAAGGTGCTGTTTGCGGTATGTCCGGAAGACACTCTCTCCCCCGGGAAGGGCAACCAGAGAATTGAATGCTTTCCCCCTCTCTTTTCTCGTCAGCGGCGCAGAGGGCACGACCCTTTCGGCCTCATATTCCAGCATTCCAAACAAGAGTGAGAATTCACCACGAGATTTGATCTCCTCAATCAATGACAACGAACTCCGACCGAGTTCCTGTTCGTTCTTCTCTCCGTAATAGAGGACGTCGGGAAGGGCTGACTCCGGCCATACGATCCAGTCGGGAACATCCAGACTAACAGGGTCGAGGTCTTCCACTTCCATCGCATCCTGAGCACGTCGTTCGTTGGTAAGACTCAAGCTCTCAAGAGCCTCCAGGGTTTCTTCCTCATAACCCCTGTATATATCCTCTGCGGACCAGAGCCTCTGGCTGGCCTCCTGAGGAATATTCAACTGAACGAGGAGCACATTCAAAGGAGCAGAGGGCTCCTCAGGCTCTCCATGCAATTTCCACACACCATAGAAGAAACAGCCCGCAAGAACCACCATCGCACATCCAAAATCCCAATGAGCGCGTAACCGGCCGCTCTGAATTTCCTGATACAGGCCCCGACCTACCTGAACAACTACCCCCATGACGAAAACCGGCAGAAACGATAAACCAGAAACTCCCACCAGGTCCGCACCCTGCGCCAGGATCGGTTGATCATGAAAGGCAACCCCGAGACCATTCCAGCCAAAGCCGGTAAAAAACCACCCCCGAACCCATTCCAGGCCGCACCAGCAACAGGCATTCACAATCGCAAATATCAACACTCTGCGAGACTCTTCAAACGACCTTCTCGACCGCCTTTTCTTTTTACTTAGGCGCTTGCTGACCTTGGCGGCGATACCCTCCTCTGATTCTCCCAATGCTTCGGATTCCTGCCTCCAAGGGTTCCCTGCCGCCGCAGCAAAAAGGCCCCAGAACGCAAAATAAAGAGCCAGAAAAGAGGAGACCGCAATCCACCCAATAGTCCCTACTTCCGAAATCCACTTGAGATTGATCAACCAGAAGCTCAGGCCTGCGAGGTATCCCAGAGCGAAGCCGCGTGGCCTGCGTTTTGCTCCTCCGCCCCCCCAGACTGCTGCGAACAACGGAATTAGCCCGATCCAAACCATCGCAGGTGTGTCAAACGGCGCGTAGCAGAGCGCCAGTAATACTCCTGAGAGCACTACCGCGCACCACGGCCACAGCACCTTGACAATTCCCATCGAGAGCTGAGTCTCACCACCCCGTCGAACAAGCACAATTCTCTATTCCCCGTTTTCAGACTTCCAATTACTTAGGAAAGTCGTAGTAATTTGCCGGTAGGCTGTTCGTCATGAATATCTCCCGCGCCACCCTTCAGAGAAGGCGATTTCTCCAGTCCGGTTCGGTTCTGGGTTTCGGCGCGCTATCCGCCTTCTGTGCCGGCCGCAAACTCCTCCATCTCCCCCCTCACCTCGAAGCCACTCAGCAACAGAGCCTTGCTACTCTCGCCCCTTCCACTGCTACTCATCATCTCGCAGACCAGCAGGAGCCCCCACTCCCCTTTCCTGATGCTCCCTTGGAGACCGAGCCCAATCCTCCCACGGGACGCCCTCTCGAACTGGAGGAGTCCTTTAGAGACTTCCTCCTGACCCTTGCTCTTCGCCATCTCTCGGCCGAGGAAATCATTGACCCTCATCGGGGTGTGATGGGCGGAGTCGAGAATACGCTTCCACCCGTCAAACTCTGGGAAAAACTCTCCCCGACTCTGAAGGTTGCTGACGAACTTCGTGAGCGCCTTCAGACGCCCCTATGCAGGATCACCTCGGGTTACCGAAGTCCCAGCTACAACGCCAAAGTCCCTGGGGCGGTCAAGGGTTCATACCACACCCGGAACCAGGCTCTGGACCTTGTCTATTTTTGTTCACCAAAAAAAGCTTTCGATACCGCCCTGCAATTACGTAGAGAGGGATTTTTCCGCGGTGGCATCGGACTCTATCCGACCTTTATCCATCTCGACACCCGGGGATACGCCGCCACCTGGCGCAGGGTTTGACCTGCTCTTCTGAAGAACTCCTATTCGGCATTTGTTTCCGGCGCGCCCAGCGAGTCCATACGACTGCGGGCATCTGATTCCAGTGCCTGCCAGAGCATTTCGACCGCCGTCCGAACCACCGACTTACTGACTTCAAGATCGGCAGGCTCAGGAGGGCCACTCCCAAAGAGGTAAAATTTAATCTTGGGCTCCGTCCCGGATGGACGGATTGCGAGGCGCCTTCCGTCTGCAAGAGTAAGCATGATCATCCCTGTCTTAGGAATACGGTCTCCTTCTTCATCGAAGATCTCCTCTTGACTGAAATCTTGGACTTTCACCACATCTATTCCATCAATGGAAGATGGCGGGTCGGTGGAATATGACTCTGCCAGGCCAGCAATTTTGACCGCGCCCTCGGCACCGTCCAATACGATGTGAGTGTTAAGCTCGTGATAGAAACCGAACTGCTGGTAAAGCTCATCCAGAAGATCCGTAACACACTTGCCCTCACTCATCGCAAAAGCAGCCAATTCGGCGAACATTACTACCGAGCCATTCCCATCCTTATCCCGGACGAAGTCACTTCCGAGATATCCATAACTCTCCTCACCCCCAAACACGAAGAACCGGGAATATTCCAGTCGCAGAGCCCGGGTTGTTTCTTCATCGAGAGAGCTGTAGTTCACCCGCTTCTCAACAGGAACTGCTTCCTCATATTTGCGGAGCTTCTCCCCGATATATTTGAAGCCCGTCAATGTATTCACAACGCCGATTCCATAATGACGCGCAACAGCAGTTTGAAAATCGGTTGTAACAAACGTCTTAATAAGAGTCGCCCGGCTTCTATTCGACTCCGTTATAATGCCTTTTTCACAATAAGTTTTGATCCGATACCACGCCAGGAGGGTTCCAATCTGGTTACCACTGAGTAACTGCATGTCGCCCACGCTATTACGAACTGCCACCCCCATCCGGTCGCAGTCTGGATCTGTTCCGATCACCGCGTCTGCTCCGATCTCTTCTGCCAGCTTAATGGCTTTCTCCAGAGCCGCGGCATTCTCTGGGTTCGGAGACTCCACCGTAGGAAAGGCCCCATCCTGCGAATCCTGCTCTGCCACTGTAAAGACCTCGAAGCCCAATTTTCGCAGCATCGGGACGACGATCCACCCTCCAGTTCCATGAAGGTTGGTATAGACCACCTTTGCCGGACGTCCCTCGAGCAATTCCGGAGCCAGAAGATTCTTCTCCAATCTCAGCATGTATTGCTCGTCCATCTCCTTTCCGAGGGAGTAGACAGTCCCTCTCTCCGGCTCAGCAAGAGCCTCGTAGCTATCGCTCACAAGACTATTGACCTCCTCCATGATACCGGTCGCATGAGGCTCCACGATCTGGCCCCCATCATTGTAGTAAGCCTTGAACCCATTGTCCTGCGCCGGGTTATGGCTCGCAGTCAGCACCACCCCGCCATCGGCCCCCAGTTGTCGCAGCGCAAAAGAAAGTTCCGGCGTGGATCTGGGACCGTCAAAAAGATAAGCATCACACCCCAGATCCGCGCACACATTCCCGCAATATCTCCCAAATTCAGCAGAAAAATGGCGTGTGTCATGGGCAATCACAAAAACTGGCCTGCGGTGCTCTCCCGTGTCATTCAGATTGTTCTTCAAGTAGGCGATAAAGCCCCGGATCGCCCTGTTCAGATTATAGAAGTTCATCGTAGCCGTGCCATGACAGGGCACTTCCGGCCGTTCTGAGGCGCCCCGGCTACCTCGCTCTGCGGCGGTGACAACTCTTCCAATGGTCCGCCCCCTCATTCCACCCGTTCCGAAGGCTAATTTCCTGTAGAACCGGTCATTCAACTCTTCCCAATGCCCGCCTTTAACCAGCTCCGCAACCGTTTCCTCAGCGCTAAGATCGCTGCTACCGGCAAGAAGAAGGCCTATATTTGCCTCTGACTCCTCAAGAAGCCTGCCGGTTCGCTTGGCTTCTGCCAGCTCTATCCTCCAATTGCTCATCCGCGGAGGAGTATTGATGATCGTAAAATGATTCCAATCGTTTTAGCACTTTGTTCCGCAGGATTTCCGCAAATTTCCCTGCGTCCTCCCTGAGACCGCGAAGATCAATCCCGGCACTCCTATGGTTGGCAAGATAGAAGCTTCCGAGAACATCCGATCAACCCTGTCTCTGGGTGATACCAATTCATTCCGTCTTGTGGACGGTATCGGAGATAATCTACCCGGTATTTATGTTGACGAATTCGCTGGTCGGCGCCTGATCTCGACATCTTTTCCTGAACTTCTCCCAGAACTCAGAGACTGGGCTTCAAGCCTCGCTCCGCCGGTAACCACATACTGGAAGCGACTTGATCAGAGGGACCGTAAATCACCGGATCTGATATCCGGAACTCCCGTTGAGAACTCTTTCGAAATTTCGGAGCAGGGAGTTCGTTATCTCGTCAGCTTCGAATCCGGATACTCTCAAGGAATCTTTCTTGACCAGAGGAACAATCGAAGACGAGTGCGAGATCGCTGCCAACCAGGCGACACCATACTCAACACCTTCGCTTACACGGGCGCCTTTTCCGTTTGTGCCGCCCTCGCAGGCGCCACCACAACCACCCTTGATCTTTCCCAACCCTACCTCGATTGGGCACGTAGAAACATGGAGCTCAACGGCATTGATCCATCATCACAGTACTTCTGCAAGGGCGATACCTTTCACTGGCTTCAGCGCTTCGTCAGACAGAAACGCCGCTTCACCGGAATCATCTTGGATCCTCCTACTTTTTCGAGGGATCAGGATGGAAAGGTGTTTCAGGCTGAGGACCACTATGGCCACCTGGTCTCGCTGGCAACCGCTTGTCTCTCGCCGAATGGGTGGCTCCTTTGTACCACGAACTGTCAATGTCTTTCACGCACCTCGTTCAGCCGGATTGTAGAGGCCGCGATACCATCTGCATCTCGCACGTGTCAATTTCCAATGCCTCCCGATTTTACCGGGGATCAATATCTCAAGAGTATCCTCGTGGAGATCTAGCAGACACGTGGACTCAATGTCCACCCTTGGACAACAGCGCCTGCTGACTCCGACTTATTGCATGAGGCCTATTCCAGACCGCGCTCCTCGTTATCCGGAATCTCCACATCAGGCTCCGGAATCTGATCGAGACGAAACTTGAATCGGTTCTGCTGGAGCATCACGTCGAGCCGCTCTCGAATATCCTGCGGCGCCGCGGCCTTGTCTTGATCATTATCCCATGGCCCTTCAAAGACGATCTCCCCTTCCACATCTCTGACGGTAACTTCCTTGCCACCATCCGTGGTTTTTAGAACGACACTTCCGTGCTCATCCACGAACTTGACGCTGCTCGAGGATTTAAAGTTAAAGTTGAATGCTCCACCCTCGCCATTTCCTCTCTGAAGGTCATCGAAAAGATCGAAGTCAAGCTTGAGCCCTCCTTCCCCGCGTTCCATCTCCCGCAGCTGCTTCTCAAATCTCTTCATATGACCCTCCAGCTCTCGCTGAAAGTCTTCGCCTCCACCCGGAATGAAATCGCCAAGGCCGCCTGGCAGTTCGGGAAGGTCTCCAAACGGAAATCCCAAAGGCTGATCGCCTCGTGGATTGCCACGCGGCACCTCCGGGTCGTCCTTCGGACGCTCCGCCATTTCTACCTCCCGCTCTCCCTTTCCTCCCTGAACGATCACCTGCAAATTCACCTTGTCGCCGGGTCTGTGCCCCTGAATCGCTTCCCGCAGGTCCTGTTGACTGGAAACCGCCTTTCCTTCAACTGCAAGCAGAATGTCGTGCTGGCGCAACCCCGCCTTTGAAGCCGGACTATCCGGAGCCACGTAGTCAAGGACCACCCCTTCCTCCACATCCAGATGGATCCGAAGAGTCTCACTAACCGGCTTCGTCAAAACTCCGAGCCAGGCTGCTTTCCCATGCTTTTTCTGCGGCAGCACCTCAGCAACACCTTCCGCGCCTCCTTCCTTAATCCCGTTATCAACCTGTTCGGCGGGCACGCGTGGCTTGTCTGAATCAAGAGACTTGGGTCGCTCGATACCGAACAGCGAGGAACCGCAGAGCATCACCGAAAACGAAATAAGAACTGGAGCCTTCATGTATGATAGATTGTGTCTGATATAGGCAGCGTCATCCGCGCAGCCTCTTGTTTAATTCACTGTCAAAAATCGATCACAAGAATAATTCAGGAATCGTCCCGGTGCTGTTTGAGCAACGCCTTACCAGATCATTGGGGAGATGCATCACAAAGAATCTCTTCGTCGACTCAGGAAGCCCTCTTCCTTGTGCATGCGATGGTAAAAAGGGCAGGTTCAAAGGCGCTCCTTTGCCAACCAGAAACCTGCTTCTCGACAATTTCTTCATCAGTCTGTCGGAGCTGGCACCAACCGGTAGTTCACGGAGGGCACCTCAAGATGGAATTCTTCTCCTCCCGGACTCGAAAACATGACCCGGTCGACAAGATCTACCCGCATCAGCCGTAGTGGCATTGCTCCATTGGGAATAATCACGTTTCTCTCCGTTGCGTCAACGATTGTCCTCTTTGCGGTCTTGGGTGCCAACTCAATGGTTTGCACTGTGCCGGGCGGCAGCGTCACTCCCGAGGCCTTACTGCCTTTGTCATTCTCCAAACGATTACTCGCGACCCCGGTCGGAAGTGGCTCAGGAATCAGCACCATGCCCGCAACCGCACCCAGCAGTGCCATCCCAGCAACCGCTGCCCAAAGAGGCTTTCCGCTCTTTTGTTCCTGTGGCGTACTCTTTTCTTTAGCCCGGGGAAAAGGAACCACCTTGGCCTGCTCATCCTGCCAGGAAACATTCTTCCACCCTTCCATTGCAGCCTCCATCCTGCTGATCATCCCCTCGGGCATACTCCCCGGGGCCATGCGCTCAAGCTCAGCCTCCATCTTCTGCAACTCCGGGTCCATTGTGCTATCAGTGATCGGGAACAATCCCAATATCAGGGTTTATCTGGGTTGTGTTCACTTAAAGATCTCCCCGGAATCTCGCACCGGAGAGCTTCTTCTTTAACGCGTCAATACCATAGCGATACCGGGAGGCCACCGTGTTCATGGAAATCTCTAAAATATCACCAATCTCAGCAAATGTCTGTCCTCCCCATATTTTCATCAGAATGACCTCCGAAAACTTGCCCGGAAGCCCTTTCAAGGCTGCTTCCAGCAGGAGCCGCCGCTCATCGTCATACCCCGCACACTCAAACCAGTCCTCGTCCGGGCCGTTTTGAAGTGCGCTATCTTCGACCACAATATCTTCCCTCCGTTTCCTCCGGTCATTTCGCCGCCCAAGATCAATCGCCTCTCTTCGGATCTGGGTGTAAAGAAATGGCATCCACGCCTTCTGCCCACCAACGAAACTACCTTCCTCTACTTTGCGAGCCAGCTTGACCAGAGCCTCCTGAAGAACATCCTCGGCATCTTCCGGTCGCCGGGTCTGCTGACGGGCGAACAGAAGCAGTCTGGACCCGTTTTCACGGAGCCATTCCCGCCAGTAAGAGCTCTCTTCTTTCCCCACATACATACCAACATTATCTATCAATTTGCTGTAAACTAACTGATATCCTTTGACTTCTCAACCTCTCTCTCAGCTTTCGCAAGCCATTTTCCGGTTGGAGACCTTTCCGTTGCGATCAGATCCCCGGGCGACCCCACGGCGACAACCTCGCCCCCGTGCCGCCCCCCTCCTGGCCCGAGGTCGATGACCCAATCAGAAGCTGCCACTATCTCCATATTATGCTCAATCACCACTACTGAGTGTCCCGCATCCCTTAGACGCTGCAGTACTCCTAGCAGAACTATCACATCATCATGATGCAATCCGGTCGTAGGTTCATCGAGAAGATAAAGCACTCCTTCCTGAGCGGTCTTAGCGAGTTCTGCCGCTAACTTAATACGCTGGGCTTCTCCTCCCGACAAAGTATTCGCTGACTGCCCTAGCTTGAGATAACCCAGCCCCACCTCGCAGAGAGCCGATAGCAAGGGGCTTAGTCTTGGCACTTTTTTAAAGAACTCCGCAGCTTCTTCTGCGGTCAAATCCAGGATATCAGCAATACTACGACCTTTGTAGGTCACCTCCAAGGTCTCTCGATTGTATCGCCTTCCACCGCAGGAGTCACAGGATACGAAGGCATCATTAAGAAAATGCATATCGATCCGCAGCGCACCTCCTCCCTGGCATTTTTCGCACCGTCCTCCCTTTATATTGAAACTGAAACGACCCGCAGTGTAACCTCTCTGCCGGGAGAGAGGAAGCTGAGCGAACAAAGCTCTGATATGATCAAATGCACCTGTGTATGTCGCAGGATTAGAGCGGGGAGAGCGCCCCAGTGGAGCCTGATCAACAACAACCAGTCGGCCAATATGTTCAACTCCGTCAACTCGGTCATGATCACCTGGAGCTGCTTTGGCGCCCTGCAAGGTTCTTGCCAATGACCGTTTCAGAATGTTGTCCACCAGCGTGGACTTCCCACTCCCACTCGGCCCAGTCACAGCCACCAGCATTCCCAAGGGAATTTCCACGTCCACATTTTTCAGATTATGCTCCCGGGCTCCCCTCACACTGATCCGCCTTTTAACTCCCAGAGGATTTCTTGCGCAATTACTCTTCGCCGAATACCGCCCCATGCCACGCAACCAGCGACCGGTAGGCGAATTGTCCTCCGCCATTACATCCTCAAGACTCCCCTCCGCAATGAGCTCTCCACCGTGCATGCCAGCACCAGGGCCCAACTCAATAATGTGATCCGCGGACCGGATCATATCCTCATCATGCTCGACCACAACGATCGTGTTGCCCAGGTCCCTCAACGACTCCAAGGCTCCAATCAAGCGGGCATTATCCTCCGGATGAAGTCCAATGCTGGGTTCATCGAGGACATAAAGGACTCCCGAGAGTCCTGCTCCCAGCTGAGTGGCCAGTCTGATCCGCTGGAACTCTCCCCCCGACAGGGTCGACGCACTACGGTCGAGCGCGAGGTATCCCAGTCCGACCTCCCGCAGAAAGCGCAATCTTCGACAGATTTCCTCCCCGATCGGGCGCACCGCTCCTTCACGGTCATCCGGGATTTTTAACTCCTCCATCCATTCGGTAGCTTCCTCGATTGGAAGTCCACAGAATTGATCAATCCCAAGCATGCTGCCCTTTCCTCTATTTTCCAATTTCACAGCAAGAAACTCCTTCCGTAAACGCCGCCCATGACACACCTGACAACTACGGGTTGTCATAAAACGCCCCATGTGCCCTCTCAGGGAATCACTTCCCGTCTCCTCATATAATCGCTCGACGTCCCGACATATCCCGTGGAATTCGACTTCTTTCGAAAAAACTCTCCCTCTGGACTGCAACTGCACAGGAATCTTCATCCCTCCGGTGCCGTAGAAGAGCGCATTCCGGAATTCCTCAGGCAGATCATCAAAGGGAATATCGACCGACACTCCAAAGTATTTAGCCAATCCCTCTACCCGCTCTCTTTGCCAGCTCGTATCCTTCCCCCCTTTTTTAGGCAGCTTGACCGCACCATCACTCAACCTCTTCTCTCGATCAGGAACAACGAGATCGGGATCACAGAATTGCTCACTTCCGAGTCCATGACATGTCCTGCAGGCACCCTTGGGACTGTTGAAGGAAAAGTGCCGCGGACTCAATTCAGGCACTTCGAAACC
>DIHT01000058.1:34618-58539 GCA_002420305.1 Akkermansiaceae bacterium UBA5689
CGCCTGCAGTGATGCAATCGCCTCCGCGCCACAAATCCTTAAGGCCGTTTCAACCGAGTCTGCTAATCTGCTGTCAACTCCTTCACGTATTATCAGTCGATCCACAACTACCTCAATTTTATCGATCTGAGTGTCCCCTGCCGTCGACCAGCGCGCTTCTGCCTCCTCCACCTCAAGAAGAGCGCCGTTTACTCTCATCCGAACGAATCCCTGTCGCTGTAAATCTGCAATAAGGGCCGGCATGTCCATTGCAGCCTCCGGATCGATGGGAGACAGCAGGACAACCTTTGTCCCTTCGGGTCTATCCATCAGGCTCTGCACGACGTCTGCGGGCATCATGCGCTCCAGTGGCTCTCCGGTTTCCGGATCATGAGGAACTCCGATGGCTGCATATAGAACACGAAGGTAATCGTGAATTTCCGTGGCTGTCGCGATAATCGATCGCGGGTTGGCACCAGCTCCACGCTGCTCAATCGCAATTGCCGGACTGAGTCCTTCGATCGCATCCACTTCGGGCTTATCCAGCTGATCGAGAAACTGCCGCGCATAAGTGCTGAGGCTCTCAACATACCGTCTCTGGCCCTCAGCATACAGGGTATGAAAAGCAAGGCTTGATTTGCCGCTACCACTCAATCCTGTGACTACAACAAGCTTTCCCCTTGGAATATCGAGATCGATATTTCGGAGGTTATGCTGTCGTGCTCCTCGGATTCGAATCGCATCCACAGGAACATTCTGGTCCACGAATCCAAAAAGCTGAATACCGAAATCGACCTTCGACATTGACCCTCCAACCTTCATCATCGAGCCGTGCTGCAACTTCTGGACAGCTTTCTTTCCCCCAACCAGCCCTCCTTGAAGGTCTGTGGAGTGACGACCCCGGATGATGCGAATGAACTCGCTCGAGTGGGAGTATCAGCCCTCGGCATCAATTTCTGGCCCGAAAGCAGGCGCTATTGCACTCCTGAGCACGCACGTCACTTTCTTCCCTCCCTCAGTGATCGAATCCTAAGGGTGGGGGTTTTCGTCAATGCGGACCCGGATCTTCCCCGCAGACTTCAGGATGAAGGATTGATTGATGTCGCACAGTTTCATGGCGATGAAGATTATTCTTACTGTGAAATATATACCCGGGAAGGCCTCCCCTTTTTCAAGGCAATCGGAGTTGGGGATCAATCTGACGTCTCCTCAGCCCTCCAATACAACGCTACGGCTCTCCTGCTTGATGCTCACGCCCCGGGCGTCTATGGGGGCACTGGACGAACCATCGACTGGAACACCGCAGCTAGCTTCGTGGAAGAACAATCGGCTCCTCCCATCATTCTCGCCGGGGGCATTACTATGGAGAATGCCGCTGAAGCACTCCTAACCAGCCACGCCTGCGCCCTCGATATCGCCTCGGGAGCGGAATCTTCCCCGGGAATCAAGGATTTCGGGAAAATCGCCTCCCTTCTGGAAATTCTTCATTCTTTACCACAATAAAGTAGATTAGTTGCGGTAATACGAGCAAACCTGTAGAAAGAGTATCTCCAGCGATGCGTGGAAATCCAACTCTCCAAATCGGAGTTCTCACTCTGGCCATGGCGCTGATGGCAGCCTTGGTAACCTACGTCCTGAGAGATGCTGGTGAGACCGGCTCGGCGGTTATGGATTCCAGGGATTTCTCTGAATTCACTACGGTTTCCACCCTGCTAAGTATAACGCTCTCTGCGCCCGCAACATCGCTTTCTCTCACCGAACCCTCAGGCCGGATCATCCAGATCTCACCCGGAGCTGATCTGGAGATGGAGCAGGAAGTTGAGCTTACGCTCCGGGATGCGGCATGGAGCGCACTTCTTTCCGTGACATGGCAGGACCCCTCACACCGGCAGTTCCTCCGCTTAGACTTCGAACCCGATAATCTAAAGAGCGCTCATGTTCTCCTCGATTTCAGAGGTAATACCGAACGCTACCCTATCACTGCTGATTTCGATACCCGGGCTCAATGATTCATTTAGTGCATTTGACTCTTGGAAACAGAAACCCATAGCGAGCACGACTGCTGTGCGCACCACGATAACCACCATGAGCTGGTCATCAGTAGCGTCGAGGTTTCCTACGGATCTGTAGCTGCCCTCAGAGATATTTCGATGGCTACTTCCTGCGGAAACCGGGTAGCGTTAATTGGACCCAATGGCGCTGGAAAGTCGACTCTTTTGAAGGCCATCGCAGGCTTGGTCTCAAGGCAACGGGGGAACATCCAGTGGCGTGGCACAGCCGTGAAAAAGTGGTCCCGCGAGTTCGCTTATCTTCCCCAGCGGGAAGAAGTCGACTGGGATTTCCCCATCACCGTAAGCGGTCTGGTCGAAATGGGAAGATACCCCCACCTTGGACTGTGGAAACGTTACACAGATAAAGATCATGAAGCCGTTGAGAACGCCCTCCACACTTTGGGTATTACTGATCTTCGTGACCGTCAGATCTGTGAGCTCTCGGGGGGGCAACAGCAACGGGCCTTTCTCGCCCGGGCACTCGCTCAGGAAGCCCATGTCCTCCTTCTTGATGAACCCTTTACTGGTCTGGATCGCAATGCCTCCGAATCTCTTGCCTGCCTGCTTGCTAAACTCTCCGGAGAGGGTCGCCTGATCCTTGCCTCCCACCACGATCTCGACTCCGCACCCCAACTCTTCAATGAGTGTCTCCTGCTCAATCAATCCCAGCATGATTTCGGGCCTACGTCCAGAGTCCTGACCACCTCGGCTATTGAGAAGGCTTTCCAACAGAGTCCTCCCGACCTCAGTGATTGAACCAAGTAATTCCTGCCAGTGTTTACTCCCTTCCATGACCCCTTTTTTCAGCGCGCCCTCCTTGCTGGACTCCTGATCGGATTCACAAACGGATTCTTCAGCGGGTTCGTAGTCCTGCGCCGAACCGCGCTTTCAGTAAGCGCTCTCTCACATACGATGCTTCCTGGAATCGCACTCGGAATTCTGATCACGGGAGCTCTGACTCAGGCTAATGCCTTCATTGGAGCTCTAACCGCCGCTCTGTTTGTTGGGCTCGGGTCCGTGGTTGTCTCACGAACCTCAAGGATAGACCAGGGCACAGCTCTCGCTATTCTCTACACGACTGCATTTGCCCTCGGAGTGGCCGCCCTGAAGTATCTTGGAAATTATGGTGACCTGCAGCATTGGCTCTTTGGAGACATTCGACTGGTGAGCTCTAATGACCTCTGGCTGGCCTTCGCGATCGGATCAGTCATTCTTCTCGGGTCCTGTATCTTTTTCCGCCCCCTTCTGCTGACTCTCTTTGAATCAAGTGTCGCATCCGCTCAGGGCGTTCCGGTCCGCGCAATGAACTATCTCCTTTTTCTCATGCTCATCCTTGCCCTGGTCACTTCTCTTCAGGCTGTGGGATGCGTTCTCAGTGTTGGCCTCCTGGTTGCGCCGGGTGCCACAATGTCCCTTCTTACCAACCGCACTCCGGTCCTGTTCTGGGGTGGCGGAATACTTGGGGCCTCCGGATCAGTGCTCGCTCTTCTCTGTGCCTACTGGATTGATATTCCAGCTGGACCAGCAATCGTAATCGTTCTCGGAACTGCGTTCCTTCTCGCATTCCTGCTTTCCCCAAAATACGGCCTGCTGAGCGGCACTCGTCGCTCCTAGCCCGTTACTAGCTCCTCCAAGTCTTCTGTAATGAGTGCCTTTTTTGTCTTCCTTGGCGGTGGCCTTGGTGCCCTCTCCCGGTGGGGCCTCTCGGCAGGCTTGGAAAAACTCACAAACCGCACGGCTCTGCATCAATTTCCGCTGGGTGTCCTTGCCTGTAACCTGCTGGGGTGCTTCTTGATTGGGTGTGTTTTAGGGCACTTCTCCCAGAAAACCCCCCTCTGGGTAACGCCTCTTCTGATCACAGGATTTCTCGGCGGATTTACTACATTCTCGACTTTTGGCCGCGATACCGTTTCTGCGATCCAGGACGGGCTGACGCTCATTGCCATCCTGAATATTCTTCTCTCTGTAATTCTCGGATTACTCGCAGTGTGGGCCGGCCTGAGACTCTGCGCTCCTGCTGTAGCCCCTGCCGACTAGGAGATTGGGTCTCCTTACCTCTGGAGGAGAATTTCGCTCCCACGCACAACTAGTTCGACTCGCCCTTGCAGGGTCTGGCCAAGGAAAGGCGTATTGATACTCTTTGATCGCATGAACTCACGGCTGAAAGTCGTTTCTCCACCCGGGTCAAATACAATCAGCTCCGCCGGTTTACTTTCCTCTACCGGAACAACCTCGAGCCCCATCATGCGCCTGGGCTCTGCCGAGTACCGTTTTACGATAAGATCCCAGCCAATCTCGCTACTGGTAACAAACCGATCATGGAGCGACACCAACGCTGTATCAAGACCGGTAATTCCATTGGGGGCAGAGACGAAATCCTGCTCTTTCTCAAATGTGCTGTGAGGCGCATGGTCCGTAGCAATCAGATCAAAGACCCCTTCTTTCAATCCCTCCAGGAGAGCCGCGTTATCCTCCGCTGTCCGTAGCGGCGGATTCATCTTATAGTGGGTATCGTAGTCTCCGATATCTTCCTCATTAAACATCAGGTGATGCGGCGACACCTCCGCAGTAACTTCCGCTCCCATCTGTTTCCACCATCGGATCGTCTCCATTCCAATTGCGGAGGACACATGCTGAATGTGAATGCGCGCTCCAGCAGCGTGCGCCAGCCGGATGTCCCGGTCCATGCAGATTTCTTCGCTGCAAGCCGGGCTTCCCTGAATGCCAAGCTGATAACTGACCTTCCCCTCATTAAGAGCCCGGGGGCCACTCAACTCAGCAACCTCACAATGACTGGCAAAGAACATCCCAAAAGGAGTCGCGTATTCCATGGCGTTCTTCAGAACTGCAGGATTGGCAACCGGGTCTCCATCGTCGGTCAGCATGACTACACCGAGTTGGCGCATTCCGTCGATTCCAGAAAGCTCGCTTCCTGCCCGGTCCTTGGTGATGCAACCCGAGGTATAAACTGGAATCCGGCTCACATCCCGAGCCCTCTCAAGAATAGAGCGGACCACCGCGGGAGAATCAATTGCCGGAGAGGTGTTTGGCATCATGACGACTCCCGTCACTCCCCCGTTGATAGCGGCCTCGGTTCCATGGGCAATGTCCTCCTTGTACTCCTGGCCAGGCTCCCGGAAATGCACGTGTGCATCAAACATCGCCGGGGCGACAATCTTTCCTTCAGCATCAATCACCTGAGTGTCTGGAGGAGCACCCAGATCTTCTCCCACCGCCGTAATGACTCCATCCTCGATCAGGACGTCACCCGCAGTCAGGGGGCCTTCCTCTGCCGCGATTTTTCCTCCCTTAATGAGTAATCTCATGGCTTCGACTTTATATCTGACCCTGATCGGTATCCTGCAGATCGGTCTGGGGCTTGAGCGAATAGAGAACTGCCATCCTCGCTGCGATTCCATTCTCTACCTGCTGGTTGATGAGACTTCGCTCGTAGTCCATTACCTCATGACACAACTCGACCCCACGATTTACCGGACCCGGGTGCATCACATATACTCCCTCACCCCGAATCCGATCAAGACGTTCACTCGTGATCCCATAGACCCGGTGGTATTCCTGCACCCCCGGAAAATACTGGGCGTCCTGCCTCTCCATCTGAACCCGGAGAAGGTAGACTGTATCCGGTTTCCAACGCAAAGCCTCATCAAAGTCGGTAAACCTCCGTATCCCCTCCGGGCCTGACCGGGGGAGGAGAGAGCCTGGCCCAAGAAAACCCACCTCTACTCCCAGTTTTAACAGAAGTCTACTCGTAGAACGCGCCACCCTGCTATGCAGAATATCGCCAGCAATGAGAACCTTACGCCCCGACAAATCGGGGAACACCTCCCGCAGAGTGAAGGCATCAAGAAGCGCCTGAGTCGGATGAGCATGTGCCCCGTCTCCGGCATTGATCACTGACGCCCTTGTCTGCCGGGCAATGGCTTGCGGTAATCCCGACATCTTGTGCCGGACCACAATATAATCTGCCCGCATCGCCTGTAAGGTATCTACCGTATCCTTGACCGTTTCGCCCTTGGTAACAGAGGAATGCGGCACATCGAGATCGATGACATCCGCAGAGAGCCTCTTGGCGGCAACTTCAAAGGAGGAGAGCGTCCGCGTGCTCGGCTCGTAGAAGAGCATCAGGACCGATTTACCCTTGAGAGCGGGCACCTTTTTGACCGAGCGGGTGAACAGCTCCTTGAACGGAGTCGCTTGGTCCAGCAAAAGGTCTACCTCCTCTCGAGTTAACGAGGCGATATCGAGGAAGTCCTTGCGCGCCATCCGCTATTAGGTCGATACCAGTTCTACCGCGTCTCCGCCATCAGTTTTTTTCAGTCGGACAATCACGTGGTCCATGCGGGCTGTTTCGAGGCTCACCCCTGAAAAATCAGGCTGGATCGGAATCTCCCGGTGGCCTCGATCGATAAGAACCGCCAATTGAATACGAGCAGGCCTTCCATAATCAGTCAGGGCATCAAGCGCAGCACGGATTGTTCGCCCCGTGAAGAGGACATCGTCAACCAGGACAATATGGGCCCCGTCCACTTGGAACGGAATGTCGCTGCTTTGCAGCTTAGGATTTTCAGCAAGATGGGAGAGATCATCCCGGTAGAGGGAAATGTCCAGAACTCCGTAGTCATGCTCAATCTTCTGCTCTCCCAAAGCGGCACTTACCCTCTCGGCAACTTCATCACCCCGGCTCCTGACTCCCACAATGGCGATGCGTCCGTGCTGCGCAACCGCACGGATTTCTTCAACCAGCGAGGCAACTGCCTTTCCGATTGCTGCCTCGTCAAGAATGAGGGGCATGATAAATCACTCTCAGAAAATGATGTTCGAAACCTTGCTCAGGACCCTGCGAGCTTCAGGATCCGATGTGCAGCCATGGCCGCATTCAAGGGAGCTTTCTTGTGCAGGCCAACCGTAGTTGCCGGCACCTGACCCGGCAACTGGGAGATAGAAAGCAGGGCATCGATTCCGTTCAACGGGCCTCCTGGAACGGGCACTCCAATAACAGGAAGAGATGTTTTCATTACGACTACTCCTGGAAGAGCTGCAGCCAGACCTGCAATCGCAAGAATGACGGCCTTTTCTCCACTTTCCTCCAGCTTGCCAAGATATTCGATCAACTCCGAAAGGTTTCGATGAGCGGAAAGAACCTCTTCCACATAATCAAGACTTTCGCCCTCAAGATAATCGCGGGCCGGTTGCATGAACGGCTTATCATTTTCGCTTCCGTAGATCAGGATGACTTTCATGTGATATCAGTGTGACAGATGTTGGTTGTATTTGGTTCGGCCGACAAGGCCAGTTGCGTTGGTTTTGGAAATGTTTCCGGAAAATGCTGTATATTTATTCAAAATGGAGCCGCCCAATATCGGCCCGACGCTGTGCTCCATCAAAATCGACCTTGTTCGCCTCAAGGTGGGCCTTGTTGACCGCGCTCTCACGGTCTTCCCCACCGGCCACTACCGCGAGCACCCGGCCTCCGTTCGTTTCCCATTGCCCCGCCTCGTTTCGGCGTGTCCCCGCGTGATAGACCCGAGCGTCCTCAACTGCTTCAAGGCCCCCGATGACATCTCCACTGCGGGAACTGGCCGGATAGCCTGCGGAGGCCAGAATGACTCCCACACTCCAACCCTCATCAAAACTGAGCAGTTCCGACCTGAGGTTACCCTTCGCTCCATCACGGCAGAAAGTGGCCAGATCTCCCGATACCAAGGGCATGACAGCCTGACACTCGGGGTCCCCAAAGCGGCAGTTATACTCGATAACCTTCGGCCCATCACTGGTAAGCATCAGGCCGAAATAGAGAAATCCCACGTAGCCCAGATCATCATCTGCGAGCCCCTCGATGGTCGGATTAATGATCTCCTTCTCGATCTGAGCCATCAGAGCTGGTTCGATCAATTGGCGGCTTGCTACCGCACCCATTCCTCCCGTGTTCGCACCGGTATCTCCTTCCCCGATCAGCTTGTAGTCCCGCGCAGGGGTAAAGATTACGGCCCCTCTTCCACTCACCGCCGCAAAAATCGACACCTCTGGCCCCTCGAGATACTCCTCAATAAGCAGGCTCCCTTCTCCGAAACGCTTCTGCCCATAAACCTCCTCAAGAAACGACTCCACACTCTCCTCATCAGGGCAAACCGCAACACCCTTACCCGCCGCAAGACCATCAAACTTGAGGACCGTAGGATAATTCTCCCCGATAGCTTGCCGGGCCTCCTCTGCGCTTTCCACCACTAGCGCACTTCCAGTCGGGATGTCATGCCGCTCCATGAACTGCTTGGCGAACTCCTTACTTCCCTCCAGCAGAGCCGCCTCCTTGGGTGGACCCCAGCAGGGAATACCGTGCTGTGCACAGAGGTTAGCCAATCCATCGTCCTTGAGCAGGTAGCTCTCCTCCCCCGCGATACAGAGATCAATCGCATTACTCTTCATCCAGTCTATCAAATCGTGCAGCCCTTCGGCTTCCACAGCCTGAGCGAGCTCGCAAATAGCATCACTTCCCGGAAAGCAAAACAGCTCATTCTCTCCCGGGGATTCGCTCAAAGAGCGTATCAGGGCGTGTTCCCGTCCACCTTTCCCAACAACCACGATGCGCATGGGCTTAGTGAAGAAAGATCCGCGCCTACTCGCAAGAGCAACGGGAGACAGTCTCGGCCAACAAATGTGAATAACCGGGCTGGAACCTCAGATCACTGCACCTTATTCCAGTCCTCCTCACTGAGACAACAGGGGTCCCGGGCTACCCAGTGTCCTGGCTCGATCTCGACGAGGCTGAGATCCTGCCCAATGGTCTCTTCATATCTCGGATGACTGATCCGGTCTCCGAAAGCGCTCCCAGCCGGCGGATTAATCGGTGAGGGCACATCGCCCTCCAGCAGGATTCTCTCCCGGTCAGCAGTAGGATCAGCCTCCGGAATAGCTGACAGGAGCGCCTTGGTATACGCATGACACGGACGCTGGTAAATAGCCTCTGCAGTCGCCAACTCCACAATCTTGCCAAGATACATCACCGCCACCCGGTCGCTCACATGCTGCACCACGGCCAGATCATGGGCGATGAAGAGGTAGGAAATTCCCATCTCTCTTTGAAGCTCAAGTAGCAGATTGACGATCTGACTCTGGACTGAAACGTCGAGGGCCGATACCGGCTCATCACAGACAATGAGCTTGGGGTTCAGGGCGATCGCCCGGGCAATCCCAATCCTCTGCCGCTGTCCCCCGGAAAATTCAAAGGCAAACTTTTCACCCGAGTTCGCAGGGAGTCCCACTCGCTCAAGCAGTTCATCCACCCTGCGCCGACGTGCTGCAGCATCACCTTCCCGGTGAATGATTAACGGCTCCTCGATGATCTGCCGCACACTCTGCCGAGGATTCAGGGATTCCACCGGATCCTGAAAAATCATCTGCATATCACTCCGAAGGGAACGAAGTGCTCCCGATGACGAATGCGTAATATCAATTCCTTGGAACGCCACCGACCCCGCATTGGGCTTAAGCAGGCGCACCACCGCCTTGGCCAGGGTCGACTTCCCGCAACCCGATTCTCCAACCAATCCCACCGTCTCACCTTCGCCGATCGCAAGGGACACGCCATCCACCGCCTTCACCTGCCCAGTCTGGCGTAGCATCAATCCACTACGAACCGGAAAGTGAACCTTCACATCCTCAATAGACAGCAACGGCCCTTTCGTTCCAACCTCACTCATACGCTTTCCCGGGCCTCCCCCCCGCAACACTCTGGACACGCTTCCACCCAGTGCCCGGGAGAAAGCTCCCGCAACTCCGGCCGCTCATCTCCAAGACTGCTTCTCCGCCCCAGACGCTGGCAGAATCGACACCCGCTGGCCATTTCTGACAGAGAAGCCACCATACCGGGAATCGTGTTGAGCTCCGACTTCGGCGGCAGCGAGAGACGGGGAATAGAATTTAGTAGTCCTCGCGTATAGGCATGCAGGGGATTGGCAAAAAGTTCCTTCACCGAGGCGCGCTCGACCACCCGACCCGCATACATCACCACCACCTCATCACAATTTTCAGCGATAACACCCAGATCATGGGTGATCAGGATCGCGGCCATTCCCATTTCAGCCTGCAATCCCTGAATCAGGTCCAGAATCTGGGCCTGCACCGTAACATCCAGCGCCGTGGTGGGCTCATCCGCGATGAGAAGATCCGGCTGACAGGCCAAGGCCATCGCAATCACCACCCGTTGGCGCATTCCTCCCGATAACTGATGCGGATAGTCTCCCACCCGGACTTCGGGAGAGGGAATCCGCGTCATGCGCAGGGCTTCAATCGCCGCCTCCCAAGCCTCCTTCTTATTCAGTTTCTTATGTAGCCGGAACACCTCGCTAACCTGACGTCCGATCCGGTGCACCGGGTTGAGGGCCGTCATGGGTTCCTGAAAGATTGTCCCAATCTCCCCGCCTCTGACCTCATGCAGGCGATCCTCGGATACCTTCAGCAAATCCTCTCCCTTAAAGAGCACCTCTCCCCCTAGCACCTTCCCCGCCGGCCGCGGCAGCAGGCTGATCAGCGACATCGCGGTCACGCTCTTTCCACACCCGGATTCTCCGACAATGCCAAGAGTCTGCCCACGAGCCACCGAGAAGGAAACTCCGTCGACCGCTTTTAAAAGCCCCCGTTCCGTATCAAAAGCGCTCTCCAACCCACGCACCTGAAGAAGGCCATGAGACTCCGAGTCGTGCTGCCGGTAGACTTCTTGAGCTACTGCCCTCGCTGGATTCACCTCCTTCATTACTTTACCCGGTATTGGTCATAGACTTGGTCCACTTCGGGATACGTCTCATCCCGATTTCTGGCCCGCAGGGTCTTCGCCTGCTCCTCCACATCGATCCAGTAAACATAACTTTCCTGCGCTTCCCGGGTCATTTTCACGTTGAAATCCTCTGGCCACTTCATCCACCGCCAGTGTCCCAGCCGGTAGCTCTCTCTCTTGTATCCTGGAATCCAGAAAGCCGTATCATGCAAGATCTTCTCCAGTTCCCAAGACATGTCTCGAATGTCTTTCTCCGAAGTTGCAAACCGAATTCCCTGAGCGAGAGGATCTGCTTCTGAGTTCGCGTAGACTGAAATATTGTTAGTCATCACTCGCGGAGTCTTGGTCCCAGGGTCGTAGGCATTGGACGAATGAATTCCCTCGAAGTAGCGGGGGAAGGGAGGCTGGGTTCCCCAACCCCAGAAGGTCAGGTCATGCTTCTTCTGCATCACCTTCTCATAGCTCGCCGTGCCATCCATTCCATCAAGTCGATACTCCAAGCCAGCTTTGAGCGCCTCTTCCTTCAGTCGCTGTAGCATCTTACCCACCACCGGACTCGAGGTATGAGTAATAGAAAAACTGAGTTTATTTCCCTCTGCGTTCTGTAGAACCCCGTCATCGCCCTGCTGAGTAAAACCGGCCTTGGCAAAGGCCTCCCGGGCTTTCTCCGGCGAGTATTCCCTCGCTGTGACCTCCCCGTTACTGAACTGACCATAGCCCTCGTTGTAAATATTGAGGCGCCCAGCATCACCACGGAGGTCAACATCGATCACCTTCTGCCAGTTGGTCGCATGTTGCAGTCCAATCCGTACATTCACATCCCCTAGGAAAGGGCGGGAATGGTTTATGTAGAGTCCTCTGGGCACCCGGGGGTAGACGTTGTAAAAAGTCTTCTTCTCGATGTAGCCGTTGAATACCTCCGGGATCTCCATCTGCTCATACCATCGCTTCGGCAATCCCAGGTGAAACATGTCGATCTCTCCCTTCTTAAAGAGTTCGAAGACCTTTTCATCACTACGGACCACGCTGTACTTGATGCGGTCGACATTGAAGCGGTGGCGGTAATACTTCTGGTCTCCCGCCCACCAGTCTTTCACCCGGGAAAGGGTGATGCTACGTCCCTTCACTACGTCTTCTTTGAGAATCTGGTAGGCCCCAGTCGTTGGGCGCACTCTCCAATTATAGCGACTCTCAAAATCCGGCCCAAACTCACGATAAAACGCCCTGGAGTATGGGGTCAGGGAGGCATAATACTCCGGCTTGGGCTTCTTGTTGGCCAGCCGCACCGAGAGGTGCCGATCGTCATAGCGAGTGATATTCTCGAACATCGTCCCGTAATACTGCCGATACCAGGGACCGGTGACGTATTCGGAGAGAGAGATGTGGAAAGTCATAAAGAAATCATCTACCGTGACCGGATTGCCATCGGACCAGGATGCCTTCTCATTGATTCGAAAGTAAACGGTTCTTCCATCTTCGCCTACCGCCCACCGATCAGCCAGGCCCGGGATGGTTTCCATCGTATTGGGATGCAGGGATACCAGAGCCATTTCGATATTATCCCAGTGCTCAGATCGAAAGCTGTTATTCGCATTCTTTCCGATAGAGCGGATCGTAGGTGGAAAGGAGAGCCCTGAGAAATATGTGCTAAAGGTTCCCCCCTTTTTTGCCAGTGCCGAGCCTAGCTCGGGCTGATCAAGGCCGTCCTTCCAAGACAACCCCTTCGGCAAATCCTCCAAGGTAGCGTCGTAGGTGAAAAATTCAGGATAGGCGAGACGCCTGTTGGTGTTAGCAAGGTCTTCTTCCAGCTTGTCACGGTCTTCTTCCCCGGGCTCTGCAAGCTGCTTGGCAATTTCCTCCTTCTTCGCCCCAAGCTCCTTCAGAACCACCTCATTTCGACTGACCCTGAAGCCATCCACCTCCTCTTCGTTATCAAAGTCGGCAAATTCCTTTTTAGAATCGCACCCGAAAAGAACAACTATGACAAACAGGGAGGAAATGTGTAACGCTCTCATCGCTAGCGGTAGGTAGTGAATTTCTTAGGATCAAATGCCTCTCGGACCGCCTCTCCCACAAAGGTCACCAAAAGCAGAACCGCCACCATCCCCCCAAATACGGACGCCACGATCCATGGGTAATCGAGATTCGTCACTCCATCCTGCAGGATCCTGCCCCAACTCGGATATTTGTCTGGCAAACCAAAACCAATAAAATCAAGAGCTGTTAGCGCGGTAATCACGCCGACGACACTAAACGGTAGCAGGGTCACCACGATCGACACGGCGTTAGGCAAGACGTGTCGGAAAATCACCCGGGCAGGACCAGCACCCAGCACTCTGGCAGCCGCTACATAATCCCTCGCCTTCTCGCGGTAAGCTGCCGTCCTCATGTAGTAGGTAATCCCGATCCACGAGAAAATACAAAGCACCAGCAAGATCGTCACAAGAGTCACATCGTCCCGTCCAAGACGATCGGCAATGATGATCACCACGTAAAGAAAGGGGACGTTAGCAAGAATCTCAATCAACCGCTGCACGACAATATCAAAAGCACCCCCAAGGTAACCCATCAGACTTCCAAGGGTGATTCCAATCGCATATGTCACTCCGAGATAAATAAATGCGGCCTGAAAGACCAGCTGCAGGCCACCATAAATCTGCGCGAGTACATCCCACCCCCGTGAGTCCGTCCCAAGGTAGTGCCCCGTTCCGAGGCTGGGAGGTAAAGGCGGATAACGCCTTGCCTGGAGCGCGGTAGTGTTTGCTGCCTCCGCAGCTTGAAAAAGTTCTTCTCCCATCGAAGGCTCCGCACTGCGAACTCCATCTTTCCACTCATAGTAGCCAAGAACATCACCGTTGGTCTGGCTATAGAACTCCTCCCGCCCTTGCCGCACACCTTTACGGAATCGCACCATGGAATGGCGCCTGTCTTCGTCCTCCACATAAAACCGGTAGGCAAGACCAGAGTAAGGCTCCCGGTCATCCTCCCGATAAAACAGCCCATCCCGGTCACTCAATTCCTCCTTTGTCGGCTCTGCTGAGTCGAAGGTGGCGTCAAACGGAACAAGCGGCAGTAATACCCAGTTTTTCTTTCCCTCATTCTCAAAGGTTTCTTTCAGCTGCCGGTAGTCCGCTTCGCTCTTACCAGCCTGCCCAAATTTTTCTGCGATGTAGCTTTTCTGCGAGAATGCCGGACTATAAAGCCTCCCCTCATACTTCACCAGAAGCGCCCTCTTTCCAACCAGCGCATGGTCGAGCAGGGTCAGCAGAAGGAGTCCCGCAAGGATCCACAGAGAAACATATCCACGAGTGATGGATTTGAAGCGCTTCAGCTTCCGCAGGGTCTGGGGATTCCAATGCACCTTGCGGGCCTGCTTCATCACGGAAAGCACCCCGGCTCCCAGCAGAACTCCACACAAGATATATCCAACGATATTGGCCTGGTACTTTTCCCACCAAGATGCCGATGCCAGCTCCCTCTCCTTCGCCTCGAAGGAGAAAACCCAATCTAACGTTGGCAGAGCCCACCCAGCATGATGGGCGATCACCGCGCCCACGCTGACCAGAATAAGAGTGATACCTGTAAGTCGAAATACCATTTATCCAAACCGAATCCGGGGATCGACAAAAGCCACACAAAGATCGGAGATCACATTACCCAGAAGCATCAAAGTCGCCGAAATCGTCAGCACCCCCAGCACTACGGGTTCATCTTTTTCCAGAATGGCGCTATACTGTAACAGGCCAAAGCCATTGATATCAAAAATCCCCTCGATAAGAAAGCTCCCGCCTACGATCAAGGTCACGTTCTGTCCAACTGTAGTAGCGATCGGGATGATAGAATTACGGAAGGCATGCTTGAATACCGCCGAGCTGTAAGGAACTCCCTTGGCTGTCGCAGTCCTCACGTAATCCGCCGCCAGGTTATCCATCAGGTTGTTCTTCATCATGAAGGTCATGAAGGCAAAGCTTCCCACGAGGTAACAAGCGAGAGGCATGACCGCGTGGTGAAAGAGATCAAAAATCTTCGCGCCAAGAGGGAGTTCACTAAAATTCTCCGAGACGAATCCCGAGAGAGGAAAAAGGTCCAGACGCGCTCCCAGGAAGACGAGAAGGAAGGACCCGAGCACGTAGCCAGGAATTGCATATCCAGAAAAGACCGCAATGGATGAAACGTTATCCAACCAGGTGCGATGCTTGATGGCCTTGACGATTCCCAAAGGGATACAGATCCCATAAATCAGGATCATTGAAATCACTCCGTAGAAGAGAGAAATCGGAATACGTTCACGCACTAGGCTTATCACGGGATCATCATACTTATCGGATTTCCCCAGACTTCCCTGCAACAGCCCATCATAACCCGACCGGAAGAGCACGGCCCGCTCCTGAAGACTTCCCGCATCGGGGAGTTCTAACCCTCCCGAATTTCTTTTCCATCGCTTCCCCAGCTCCGCGACCCCGACTACTCGCGCTTTCCAGTCATATTCATCAATCCTGTCTATGACGATAGCCTTCTGGACATCGGACAGGTCCTCCGAAGGCCTGAGTTCGACGCTCCCATCCTCCTTCTTGACTATATCTGCATCCATGTTCACTCCTGGAATCTGGATCGAAATCCTCGTCTCCTCTTCGTTGAAGCTCCGAGCTGTCCGCTGAAGGTCCCGAGGCACTACACCCAGCCATTCAAGGTAAGACCTCCAAGTTCCTTTTTCCCTACGGTGCCTCTCCTCGATTTCAAAAAGCTGAATGGGCGTGATCGCCGCTCCCTCCGATTCTCTCATCCCTGAGGTTCCACCCTGCTCACCGGCAGCCGCATTATTCATTTCCTGCAGGTCCCTCTGCACTGGTCCGCCCGGGGCAGCCCGCATCAGAATGAAAACCAGCATCGTAATCCCGAGCAGCGTCACAGGAACCAGAAGTAGACGCCGGAGAAAATAAACCTTCATGGAAAAGAGCCTCGGAGAGCAGGAACCCGCCCGGTTCTAGCCTTCCAGTGGGACGAATCAAGCCTGCGGGTTATTCATCCTCACATGTGCCTGAAATTTGCCAAAAAAGCAGCTGATTCCGCAAAGAGCTTTGCCAAGGGGGTAAGATTCGTTGCATCGTATCCCCAATGCGCGCGCTCGCTCCCAACGCCCTTGCTCTTCGGAGTGCGCTCTCGCACCCCTGTGGCGCCCAAATGGCTTTCTCCAAACACCGTGGAAAGTTTCCAACGATGCGTATCTTCACGATCCTCTGCCTTATCACAGCCTCTCTTTTCACGGGAGCTTGTAAGCAAGGCGAGACTGCGGTCGATCGCGCCACCAGAGAGGGCATCCTGATCATGGGCAACACCTCCGAGCCAAAGGGCCTGGATCCACACATCGTCAGCGGAGTTCTTGAGAGCAATATTATCAGAGCTCTTTTTGAGGGACTGGTGGTCGGCCACCCTTCGAAGGACGGAGTGGCATTGCCGGGAGTGGCAGAGAAATGGTATCCGACTGATCCACAAAAACCTGATGAGTGGGTCTTTGAGTTGCGCAAGGATGCCAGATGGTCAGATGGCACCCCTCTAACCGCCGAGGATTTTCTCTTCTCCTTCCGCCGCATCCTCAGCCCGTCACTGGCCTCGGATTATTCGTTCATGCTCTACTACATCAGGGATGCGGAACCCTACCACAAGTCGCAGCGGTCCTACCTCACCTGCCGTAAAGATGAATCCTTTCCGGTGGAGTGGAAGACGCTGAAAAAAGTCGACTTTGGTCCGAACGAGATGGGATCAACGGACTTCAACAAAAAAGGACTCGACCACCTCAAGGCGGAGCAGATCCGCGCACTACAATCAGATCCAGAGCTGTTCGAATGGCCCGAAGACGTAAGCCAGGAAGTACGCGAAACCCTGATTCAAAAAAATCTGGAATTTGCAGAAAGCGGAAAGGATCTCTGGGAGCTGATTGATTTCGGTGCCACGGCACCTGACCCCTTCACCCTGAAGGTAAAACTCAACTCTCCAATCGCCTTTCTTCCCGAGATCACCAAGCACTACACCTGGTATCCGGTCCCCAAGCACAGCATCCTTGAGCACGGCAGAATTGGGGACCGCTTTACCGATTGGACCAAGCCTAAGAACATCGTAAGCAACGGGTCCTTCATCCTCACCTCCTGGAAATTCAATGACCATATCCAGGTAGAGCGTAATCCCCGCTACTGGGACCGCTCCAATGTTGGCATCAACGGTATCCGCTACCTGCCGATTTCAAACCTATACACCGAGGACCGGATGTATTTTGACGGGCAGATGCACGTCACCTACACGCTGGCACCTGAGCTGATTGAATATGCCCGGGAACGCTATCCCGACCAGGTCCGCAACGAGCTCTATCTGGGAACCTACTTTATCCGCGCCAATGTCACCCGGGAGCCCTTTACCGACCCACGCGTGCGCATGGCCTTCTCCAAGGCGATCGACCAGCAGTCCATGATCACCAACGTCCTGAAAGGCGGTCAGAAACCAGCCGGAGGGCTGGTTCCGCCCTTCGGAGATTACCGGCCGGCCAAGACGATAGGCTTTGATCCGGAGGGAGCCCGCAAACTCCTCGCCGAGGCCGGTTACCCAGGTGGCGAAGGAATCCCGGAAATTGAGTATCTCACCACCGACAAGGAAACATCGAAGGCCACTGCCGAGGCTTTACAGGCGATGTGGAAGGACAATCTGGGAGTAAGTGTTCGGATCAAACAAATGGAATGGACCTCCTATATCACCACCATGTTCGAGAAGGATTACGGTCTCGCGGCGGGAGGTTGGATTGGTGATTATCTGGACCCTCTGACATTTCTGGATATGTGGATGAAGGACGGCGGCAATAATCGTACCGGCTGGCATAACGAGGAATTTGAGGCCCTCTTGAAAAAGGCCGGTAATACTGGTGACCCCGGAGCACGCTACCGGATACTGGAGGAGGCTGAGGCTCTCTTCCTCTCCGAGACCCCCATCCTGCCCCTCTTCTGGTACACCCGTAATTACCTCATCCACCCCGACGTCAAGGGCTGGGATCCGCTGATCCTGGACAATCATCCCTACAAGTTCCTCCAACTTGAACGAAACCCGGAGCTCTAACCGCAGAACCCCGTTTGCTGATGCTCCGCTTTATTACCAGTCGACTTCTGCAGGGCCTGTTTGTCCTCTTCGCCCTCTATACGATCACGTTCTTCCTGTCCAAGGCCATGCCAGGAGAACCCTTTACCGGGGAAAAAAATCTCTCCGAGGAATCCAAGTCTTATCAACGTGCACTCTACGGGCTCGATAAACCCCTTCTTCACCAGTACCTTATCTACCCGAAAAACATCATTACCGAAGGCTCACTGGCGGTCTCAACCAGCAAAGGCCGGCCGGTCAGGGATATCATCTCCCAGTCCTTCAAGGTATCAGTCATCCTCGGCCTGAGCGCCCTTGGGATCGCGATCTGCATCGGTGTGCCGATTGGCATTATCTCAGCGGTGCGCAAGAACAGCTGGGTAGACTGGGGGACCATGACCATCGCCATGATAGGCATCTGTGTGCCGGCATTCACCATTGGACCATTATTCCAGATTTTCATTGCTGCCAATCTCCCGGGAATCAAGGTGGCCGGCTGGGGGAATCCGCAGGACATCCTGCTGCCGGCTATTACCCTGGGTCTCTCAACGGCAGCCTACCTTGCCCGCCTGACTCGTGGCGGGATGCTCGAAATCCTTTCTCAGGACTACATCCGCACAGCACGCGCTAAGGGAATTCCAGCGAGCAAAGTTATCATGCGCCATGCCCTGCGCGGAGGAATCCTCCCCTCGGTGGCTTTCATCGGTCCGGCCTTTGCCGCACTAATCAGCGGATCCTTCATTGTCGAGACCATCTTTCAAGTTCCAGGCATGGGGCAGCATTTTGTGAATGCTGTCATCTCACGAGATGAGTTCCTACTCCTCGGTGTGGCCCTCTTTTTCGGTGTTTTAATCGTGATCATGAACCTTGCCGCCGATCTCCTGACCGGCATTCTCGACCCGCGGGTACGCATTACCGGAGACTCCTCCAAATAACACATGACTGCCGCAACTCAAGGAACCGAAAACGCAGAGAGTCGAGATCCTTTCCAAGGCGATGACTCGTCGCAACATGCTGAGCGTGGTTCGTCACTATGGCGGGACGCCTGGGTCCGCATGGGTAAGAACAAGGTCGCCATTATCAGCCTGATTCTCTTCGTCATCACCTGCCTGCTCTGCTTCGGGTTTGCCTGGTTATGTAAGGACCCCATTCAGCAGGATTTGACTAATAAGTTTGCCTCGCCCTCCGGCGAGCACTGGATGGGCACCGACGCCATGGGACGGGATCTGTTCTCCCGAATCCTCTACGGCGGGCAGGTATCCATCCTTGTTGGTCTGGTCGCCACTTTTGTCGCAGTTACCATCGGTGTCGCCTACGGCGCGATCTCCGGATTTTATGGGGGACGTGTTGATGCACTCATGATGCGTATCGTAGATACGCTGCTGTCTATTCCTTTCCTGATGGTTGTCATCGTTCTCCAAGCGGTGCTCTCGGAGTGGTCGGGGAATACCTCAAAATGGATTGTGGATACCTGGGGGTGGAACAAGGAGTTCACTAACAGGGCAACCAATGTCCTACCCCTCTTCTTTGCCCTCGGCCTGTTCGGCTGGCTGACTCTGGCACGTATTGTCCGCGCTCAGGTACTGAGCCTCAAGGAACGGGAATTCGTCGAAGCCGCTACATCCCTCGGTCTTTCCAAGCTCCGGGTGCTTTTCCGTCACATCATTCCCAACACCCTTGGACCGACCGTCGTTTACGCTACCCTGACTGTTCCAGGCTTTATCATGTATGAGGCAACCCTGTCCTACCTCGGCCTCGGCGTGGAGTCACCCAACAGTTCCTGGGGAATCCTCATCAAGGAGGGCGCCAACTATCTGGAGACCAACCCACAGCTGCTCATTCTGCCTGGTATCTTTTTTACCCTGACGCTGTTTGCCCTGAACTTCCTCGGCGATGGCCTGCGTGACGCTCTGGACCCCAAGGCCTCCAAGGATTAAATTCCCTTGTCCTGATAAGATCATCCCCGGGAATTCAAAGAGGCATCTGACTAAGAGGCTGCTGTCAGCATCCCAGCCTCCCTGAAAGAGAAGAAGCCTTCATGCTTCCCGGCGGGTCGACCTATGATGATGTGGTCGAGAAAATTGACTCCGAGAAGATCGGCTGCGCGGGCAATCCGTTCTGTCATCTCCCGGTCCGCTCCGCTCGGAGAAGGATCTCCCGAGGGATGATTATGAATCAGAACAAAGCCATACGCCTTATGGAGAACCACCGGGTGAAGGATATCTCTCGGGTGCGCAACTGTTTCATTCAAGCTTCCTTCGGTGAGAATCAGTGATCGGGTAATCCGCAGACGAGCATCAATCAAAGCGATTCGGAGGGTCTCGTGTCGGAGGTGCCCAACCTGTGGAAAGAAAATCTCGAAAACAGCCCTCGGCCCATCCAGCTTCTTCAGAACCATTTTCTCTCGGGCAACCCGTGCACCCAGCTCGAAGGAGGCCACAAGCTGAGCCGCCTTGGCAATTCCGAGGCCATGGTGGCTGCAAAGTTCTCTCACTCCAAGCCCACCGAGGGCCATGAGGCTTCCATAATCCTTCAGCAACTTTCGGCCCAGATCAATAGCGCTCTGCCCTTTAACCCCCACTCTCAGGAACACCGCGACCAACTCCTCATCAGTCAGGGCCTCTGGACCCTGCGCTGCCAATTTTTCCCTTGGTCGCGTGCCACGAGGAAGATCGTTGATCGCCATTTCATAAGATCAGGGAAAAGATGTTCTAATGAACAGTTTTTTATGGGCTCGACTGCGGACGAAAGAGAGCACGTAACCGCATTTCCACCCCATTCAGGGGATAACCTCCCCTTTTTCTACTCGCGCCGTGCTTTCACTCGGTCCCTTCACCGCCAACGGACTCGTCGGCCTTTTCCCCTGCCCCCAGGGTGGATTCTGCGGCCTCATCAGAGGCGCCGTTTTCCCCAGCAGCAGAGGAATCTTCCTCGGCCTTCTTGGAGTTCCTCGCGTAGGCTGCGTTACTCTGCTCCGCCAACCATGTGTTGTAGGCCCCCTTACCGACAACCTCCATCACGCCAACCATGTCTCCATGACCCTCTCCGCACAGCTGAGCACAGACAACACTCGTTTCCAGTTTCTTCAAGGGACGAAACCACATGGGAATGTCAGTTCCGGGAATGGCATCCTGCTGGATCCGCATGGGCACGATGGCGTAGCCATGAATGACATCGGTAGAGGTTATCTGGAGGATTGCCGGCTCCAACACTGGAAGTTTAAGAATCGGTGAAGAAAAATCATCCCACCCGTTCGGGTCTTCTGGGTCAATACAAGGATCTCCAGCTCTCTCGATCAGGTGGCGGTCAATCCTCCCGAATTTTCCGTCCAATCCAGGATAGTGGTAGTTCCAACCGAATTGATATCCAATCACCCTGACCCGAGATGGATCCTGCGCTTGGATATCCTCGAAACGGTCTGTTCTCTCCGCCCAGAGAGGGAAGGCAAAACCGAGAAGCAGAACCGCCTCAAAAATTGCCACCCCAACCTCAAGGTGAGTCGTGACGTGGTTTTGCACTCCGTGGTAGGACGCCTTAGGGTTTCTCTTCCGCCAGAATCTCCAGCACGCGAGCAGGAAAAACCCAGTCCACCCTACAAAGAGCGCGAGCATGAACCAGTGCACGAGATCAATCAGGTGGTCGACACTTCCTCCATGTTCCGAGAAATTTTCCGGAATACCTAGATATTCAACGATGGTCTTGGCAAGAATTGGCATGGGTGCTCAGGTTGGAGAACAGAGAATCAGAAAACGTTCCTAATCGGCATACTTGGGGTCCAGTGCTTCCCGCTCGCGGCGCACCATTCGAACCATGCAGACCCCTGTCGCTCCCAGCACTGGAATGACTGTCGCTAGCAGGAAAAATATGGACCAGCCCGCGGCGTCGCCCCCAGCTTCCTGAAAGGATTTGGCGCAGGTGGTGCAGGCGATATTGAGAGATTCAAGAAGCATGATTTGGATGGTTTGATCTTACAGAATTAACTTTCGTGCCTTCCGGTAAAAGTAGACCCCATAGACGGGAAATCCAATCGTTCCTACTATTCCGGCCACCATTAGAATGGGACGAATGACTCCTATCGTGACCGGAGCAAGGAAAAGCGCCCACCCCATCATGAAGAGGCTGAGAAGGGTCGTCACGATGACGAAAACGATGTGAAAGCCGCGAAGTGACATTTTGAAAAATTAGTCTGAGGTGGTGGTTTGTTCCGGATTGTAAAATTTATCACCCTCGACTGTGTTCCCGTACTCGATCGGGTCGGTGAAAGCCCAGCCCGTAAGGAACATCAACACGACACCCATCAATGCGCTGATAAGAAGAACCACATAGATCGTCTTTTTCTCATGATTCAAGTGCATGAAAATCGAGGCTACCAGAGTCGCTTTGAAGGTGGCAATGAGGAGGCCAATGATCGCATCTTTCGAGTCAAACCCATGCCCTCCAAAATCTAACCAAGGAACGGTCGCCACTGCCACCGTTACCACGGTGAACACAAATAGGGCCATCCCTATTAGAAGATAGAGCTTCTTTGCCTTCTGGATTTCTGCAGGTGTGTCAGCCATTGGCTCTTGGAGGGGTTACATGAGGTAAAGGATTGGGAACAGAAAGATCCAGACCAGATCAACAAAGTGCCAGAAAAGGCCACCTACTTCTACCCGGTTGGCAAGCCATTCGGGATTACGACGGTATAAGCCCTTACTGAAAAAGAGGTAATAGCCCAGCACGATAGCTCCACCAATCACGTGGAGGCCGTGTAAACCAGTAATCGTGAAATATACGGCATAGTAGGTGTTCCACTTCGGCGTGAACATCGACTGCAATGAGACTTTCTGGTGAGGGATCTCCAGCTGAGGAAACGCATGCAGTTCGTGGATTTCCTCATCTTTATGGTTCGGTCCGGCGAAACCATCCCAGAATTTCGGCCGGAGGTCGGCATACTCTTTGTCGCTCGGCTTAGGAGGTTGACCTTCATACTGATCGACTCTCGCGTAATGTACGAGATCCTGCCAAGTAATACGATAGCGATCTGTCTCCGTCGGAACCCGCTTCGCGTTACCTTCCTTATCCCTGCCATACCCCTCGAGAAGCTCCTCCTCTAGCTCAGCGATTCGAGCCTTATGGCTCTTCCAAATCCTCTTGTAATACTTCGCATCCTTATTTTCCTCCGAGAAAATCCAGCTTTTCTCGATCACTTCCAAAGGATCCTTACCCGCCTCTTCAGCCTTCTGAACCATCCAGCGAAAGTCGATCGCATCCACCGCGAGGATCAGCGGACTATTGAGGAGCCCCGGAGCCGAATCCCCAGCGCTTCCGGTTCCGGCATTGAAGGAGGTATCATCCCTAAGCTCTGCTTTTCCCTCCTGCGCCTTCACCGGACGCTTGACCCATCCCCTGTCAATGACGATGGGCTGAGGGGGACTCATTTGAAAAGACAGGGTAGAAACCACAGAGACAACTTTGCTGCCTGAAATGCAGTTTCCCTCCAAGTCAAACTGCTCCTCCAGCTGAGTTGCCGCGTCAATCTTCGCGTCAGGTGCCTGCTCCCAGTATCTGTCTTCAGGACGAGCTGCTTTTACTTTTTTCCAGTTCGCTTTCAGGATCGCAGTTCGCGCGATTGCATTATGGGAACGCCCCGAAACATAAACTTCACGAGCCTGTTTCACGAGATCGTAGCTTAGCTCAGTACCTGCCGGAATGTAGAGAGATCGTTCCCCAAAAGTGTGCCCTGCCTTTTCCTCCGCGTTCGCGTACTTTGCGACTAATTCGGTCTCTGAATTGGTGCGGCCCTTGCTGGAAAGTGGCTCCTGTTCTGTTCCAGCATAATCTCTGATGCTTCCATAAAGGAAGAGGTCTTCAGCTGTAACCAGTTTGGACTTTCTCTTTGCTGCCTGTTCCAGAACTGCTTCGACCCAGGGCTGGTGCGCCCTCGCTACTGAGAAATCAATGGTCTGCGGCTTGAAGAGAATGGCATTGGCCTTGAAGGGCTT
>DIHT01000037.1 GCA_002420305.1 Akkermansiaceae bacterium UBA5689
TCAAAACGTGCTCTCCAATAGAAGCCCAAAGCTCGGTGCAAGTCAGGAGCGAGGCCGGGGAAAAAGCTCAGCAAGCCGAGAATCCACTCACTGAATGTCCTGCCGTCACCCCGTGGCCCTAGAAGTTTCTCTGCTGGGGGAATCAATTCATGGAGAGCGGTACGCCTTGTTTCTCCCTTCCAACGATACCCGGGATCACCATCCTGACGTGTTCGATCCTTCCACAGGCGCATAATAAGGTAGACCACCATAAACGCCCCCGCTATCAGGAGAACCCAGTTAATTTTTCCAACGTTCCCTGGTGAGGTCCTCCAGATAAGGGCATCCTCCCGGATGTTGTGCCACCAGTCGACCAACTGCTGAGACCATTTTTCCCCTGACCCCTCCAGCTCAGGCCATCGAGGAGTAGTTGCATCGAAGTCCTTCCAGCGCCCATAGGAGGAGAGGTCTGTTCCATCAGGAATCTCAGCGGGAGGAATTTTTCCATGCCATACTCGGCACCACGCATGAGCATGGCTTCCCCGCAACAGCCATTCTCCATCATCGTTTTTTTCCTGTCCGGAATACCCGACACAATACCGAGCAGGGATTCCAGCCTCGCGAAGGAGCAACACCGCCGCAGTGGCATAATACTCGCAGTGCCCGACCCTTGTGTCAGAGAGAAACCTTGCAACAGCCGAACTCTTCTGGCTCGGGTGCTCACTCCTCAGGAACATGCTGTAGATGAATTCGCTACTAAAAAATTTATCCCTGATGACCTGAACGGCCTCGCCCGCGGAAAGCCCTCGAAGTCCCCATGCGTCGCAAACATCGCGAATACCCTCCCGCGCGGGATCTTCCACCCACTGCTCGTTGGTGTCGAGACGCCCGGGAGCACGCTCGGCCAGAGGAACCTGCAAATCACGCTCTTGATCAGGTAATGCTTCATGCAGAGGGTGACCTCCAACAAATACCTCGAAGGAAGCGACTCCGTGATCAGGGTTTTCGAGGCGAACAGTGCCCAGAGAATTGACATCCACCCCTCCATCCGTGACCTGGAACCCGGAAAGCCTTTGTGCATCGTCCGGAAGTGGAAGGGGCGTTTTGGTATCGACCTTCCCTTTAACAGTGAGTCTGCGCCGCTTGTCTGGGTCCCGTGCAAACTCCTTTTCGTCAAAAGCAAACTCAAGAAGCCCATCCTCTGATACGCGGTCCCACAACGGCTCGTAGTCTCCCTCCCTCTTGTCGACTTCACTGCTCTCCTGCTTACTCTTTCCCCTGAATTCCATCCATCTCCCTCCGCCATCTCCACCTCTCTCAGGAACCGGCCGATGCCACCACTGGGCATCCGAGTAGTGGTTGTAGACTGCTTCCCTGAAAAGGCGTGGCTCCTCCGCCGGAGCCTCCTGCACTCGCCACCGGATTCCCTTGGACTGCTTGAGTGTTCCGAGCTTCCCAATCGCGGTCTGGGATAGGTCTCCGGAGGTGAACCCTCCTCCCATCCGGCTGTAGGGGCTATCGAGGCGCAGCCACAAGGCCTTCAGACCAACCGAGCCTCCTGCCCCAAAGATGAAAACAAGGAACAGTGCAATCACGGTTCTGGTTGGCCTCAACCGGCTGACCGAGCTGGCAAAAAACAAGGATGCAGCCATCAGTATCCCTGCCCCCGCAAAAAAAGCTATCTCGTCAATTCGAGTCATGGCTGAAGCAACCATGACAAAGCAGAGATAGGGGTAGCCGATGTGAACCTGAATTGGTCGCACATCACGACCTGCCTTCCGATCAATCAGCATCTTTCGCCTGGCCACTACCGAAAAAGTATTGAGCGGCATAGACGACTCCGTGGCGTAATTCTGGGCAAGAATCACCGGTAAGAGGCACACTGGAACCCACTCGAGAGCCTCAAAAAGAAAGATCGGACTCGCACTCTCCAACCAGACCCAGACAGAGGCAACAAGGCCCATCCCAATGGAAAGATACCAGGCACGAACGAAACCACGCTCGCCAAATTTCCAGCGAAGGTCTGTCCATGACCGCGCCTCGACCAGCAGAGCGCAGAGAAGTCCAATTACCGGATGACCCGTCACTCCACCCCAGAAAAGCAGAGCCCCACCCTCAAGAATTCGGGGCGGCTCATGAAAGTGTCGGAGATTATCCTTCATAGCTGGAGTTTCATTAATTCCTCCTGGATTGCCGGCGGCTCAAGCAGGTGGTGACGACAGGGTATTGGCCTTTCCTCGGTTCTAGCACGGACGTCCGAGGCATCCCTGCAGAGGATCAGAGCCGTCATCTCCAGCCCCGTCATCGACAGGCGTCTCAGAAAATCTGCCCGAGCGAGGCTCCACCCCGTAAACACCACGATCCCTGCGGTCAGCCTTTCGCGGTGACTTATGATGACCTTCTCCAGCTCTTCAAGACGTTCCTCCGGTTCTCCCCCGATCTCCGCTAGAGCCTTCATGATGTTTTCCGACCGGCCTACCCCCTGCCCTTCCCGGACGACAACGGCCTCATCTCTCATCGTAACCAGATCTAGCGTATTATGCCTTGTGTCAATAGCCCTCGCAAAGGAAGCCGCCACGGAAATGGAATCCTCCAGAAGATTCTCGTCTCCATGCTCTACAAAGTTATCGAGGATCAGCGCATAGTGCGGCAGGGACACATCCTCAAATTCTCTCACAATCGGGCGCCCGGTCCGTGCCCAGCCCTTCCAGTGAATTCGGCGCATGGGGTCTCCACTCCGATAATCTCGAAGCCCGAGGAAGTCCCCTGCTTGTCCGGCAGTATTTGAAAGAGCGTCTCCACCGTGCTCGAAAGACGCCTGATCTGAAAATTTCATGGGGGCCAGACGGTAGTAGCGCGGGAAGACTATAACACTATCATCCCCGCTAAGCACTTTACGACAGCGCTGAAACAGGCCCAGGGGATCAGGCAGGCGAAGTCGAAGGTCGCTTAGTGGAATAAGACCACGTTTTCGTGGAAGGATTTCCATTCTCACTCTCACGGAATCACCGGGATCAACCAACTTCTGGCCACTTCCTCTTCCCCCTTCAAAGAGCAGCCGTCGTTCAAGTAACCAACGCCATCGGTAATACACAAAAAACCGGTCAAAAGCATTTCTTCGTTCCTCGCCAGGCTCTCCGATCCGCGCAAAACTCAACAGGCTTGGTCTCGCATCTGGAGGCCATTCATCGAGAAAAAATCCCCGTAGCGCATGCCGCCCTCTGTTTGTGACTGTCACAAAATAAGAAAAGCTCTCTCCAACTGTCGCATATCTTGGCAACTCCCGCTCCACTATTAAACGTCCGCGACGACACCAAGCCCATCCCAGCGAAACCGCCAATGCCCCCAGAATAAGAGAGAACAGCTGGTAAAGAGTCGATTTGGAGAAGTCCACTCCAAGAATCCCAGTAAGCAGGAGTAGAGAAAGAATTCCCCAGCCTACAGGAGTAACCCTGCGGTTGAAACACAGTGAGACGATCGACCCCAGGGAGTAACTCCGATAGAGAGCCCGATAGAACCATGAGACCTTGGGTGCCACTGGGAAGGCAGTGTTACGGCGACTCATTGACTACCCTCTTTTCTCTGAAGCCAGATGCCATCTCAGGAGGGAACCGGAATACTCTGAAGTAATTCTTCTACAATCACACGGCCAGACCGCCCGGAGTATTCTGCCTCCGGTTCAACCACTAGCCGGTGGGCGATGACATCAACTGCAAGATGCTGGATTGTCTCTGGCACAACAAAATCACGCCCCTCAAACAGAGAGAGAGCTTGCGAGACTCGCATAAGAGCAAGAGAGGCGCGGGGGCTGGCTGCCAATCGGACCTCCTTGCATCCTCGGGTCGCCGAGACCACCGCCACTATGTATTCCTTGATCTCCTCTGTAATTCGAACCTCGCGTGCCGCAGCTACAAGTCCCAGCAACTCTTCTCTGGTCAAGGCAGGCTCATGGCGGTCCAGAGGGTGGTCATGTGTCTGGCTGGAGATTATAGCCACCTCCTCCGGGGCAGCCACGTACCCAAGAGCGCACTGCATCGTAAATCGGTCCATCTGAGCCTCTGGAAGGGGATAGGTCCCCCGGAACTCCACCGGGTTCTGTGTAGCTACCACAAAAAAAAGCCCGTCCATCTTATAGAGCTTGCCATCTACAGTCGCCTGACCCTCCGCCATGGCCTCCAGAAGTGCACTCTGGGTCCGTGGCGAAGCCCTGTTGATTTCATCCGCGAGAAGGATATCGGTGAATACAGGACCCGGCATAAAACGAAATTCCCCACCCTTCTGATCATACACGGAAACACCGAGTACGTCGGAAGGGAGCAGATCAGGGGTGAACTGAATCCGTGAAAACTCTGCTCCACCAACCGAGGCTGCTATGGCCTTGGCGAGAGTGGTTTTTCCAGTTCCCGGAAAGTCCTCCAGAAGGAGATGCCCCCCCGAAACGAGGCACCCCAATACTCTCCGGACCACAGGGCCATGCCCCACGACGACTCTCCCAACGGACTCCTCCAATCGGCGGGCGGCCTTAAAGGCCTGCTCAAAACCACTACGGCTCAGGGCCCCTGGTCCATCGTGTTGCTCTTCATCCATGCGTCCAGATCAGTCTTACTCCGTGCAACATGTCTCTCAAAAAGCAATCGCACAAGAGCGCTCTCCTCTTCCTCAAGGAACAGGTCGATACGTTCCCAAACCCTCTCATTCAGGACTTCACGACCTTTATTTGTTGCGAGACGTAAACCCACATCTACCACGATGCGGGGACCCTCCCCGGTAGCGACCAGAAGATACATGGGATAACTCGGACTACTTCCCGGCCCAGAATCAACCCGGAGGGTGACTGCAGCCCAGCTTTTCCCTGACTGCACGTGGACCTGATGGTCGAGGACTACTGAACGCTTTGCTCCTCGATACTCATAGCTCATCCCATTCAAGGCCTCCCACATACCATCGTTGGAATCGAGTAGTGCCCCACAGGAGAGCAGCTCCATGAGGTTTCCTTTCCGTATCAAACTTCGGAACTTGCGTACGAGTTCACCTGCTTCTTCCGCACTGACCACTCTACCTTCCACTGGCGCAGCTTTCTCAAAGCGCCTCCGGAGGTCTGCCGTGGCCTTTTCCGTCAAATCCTCGCGCTGATTCTCAAAGCGGCGGTGCACTTCGGCTTGCTGCTCCTGACTGGCCTTGCCTAATTTCGCAAAATTCCCTCCGGTAGTCACCCCAGGCGCTATTGACCAACCTTGCTTGTCCCGCATCAGGATCAGCGGATTGAGCTCCAGATGTTTGTCCTGCGCAGTAGATACAATCTGAAAAACAAGGGCTCCGGCATCTTCATGCTCAATCACATCCAACAAACTTCCATCAGAGGCAGCTTTCGCCTCCTGATGGAATTGGTTCCAGAAGGCGCCGAGATACCGGTAAGCAGCACGCCTTTCTGGTTCAGAGAGTTCTGGGCTCCGGTGAGCAAAACGCAGGAAGTCCCCGAGTGACCCCTCCCTCAGTATTTTCTCTATTTCCTCCGCAGCCGCCTTGATCGTGGCAGTCCTTATGGGGGCATTCTGGGCCTCGAACTCCTCTTCAAACTTATTTCTCAGAGCGTCATCCTCGTCATAATTCTGGTCCCGAAGAAGCGCCCTGCGGAAAGTCTCCCGGCTTTCGTTGGAAAGACGCAAGCCGCTTGGCAACTCGATAGTCCACCGCTTCCCAACATATAACAAAACAAAACGGATGAGGCTTACGGGCCTTCCGCGTCGGGGATCGAAGACGAGAAGAGAAACCTCGGCATCGAGATCATCACCCCCCTCTTCCTGCACCACCACCCGAACCACATCGCTCCTCGTCAGGAAGTGCCAGTATCCTCGGCTGTCGAGGCCCTGCAAGCCAAGGGATACTACTCGCTGCAGGCGTCGTTCTTCCTCCGAGAGATCGCCCTCGAACTGACCAAGAAGGACCATCGCTGCTGGAAGATCTCCCTTCTGGCAAGCCTCCGAGAATGCCTTAACCAGTTGATGGGGACTGACTGCGGCCTCCAAGGCTGCTGGCTCTGCCTCATCCATACGCGTTCGCAGGTCTTCCAGAACTTCATCTTCGAGAGCGCGCAACTTCACCAGCCTCTCCCTGCCCATCCATAATTCTAGAGCATCAGCTCGCCGCTCAAGAGCTTGGTCAAAACCAAGATCCACATTATCAAAGCTCCCGGGAACCGGCGCCACCGCCCAACCATCAGCGCCTCTGTCCCGCAATCCGAGGCCAAAGACATCCACCTCCAGCGGATCCTGACTACTTACCGCATTGATGGTGACCGCTGCCAGGTCGCCATCACGCTTTTCACTGGAGACCTTGAGCTCATAACGGTTGTTCCGGAGATACCGACCGAGAAGCGCCAGACGCTGAGAGATTGCAGACCGGCGAATGGCTCCGGTATGACGGGACAGGACACTGCCTTCCAGAAGTTCAATGGGTGTGGACTGCTCATCACGGAGACCCATCATGAAGTTAAGAGCCGCCTCTCCGGGACCAGCCGCTCCCGAGGCGAAACCGGCTCCCAGCAGAAAAGCAATCGGGGGAACCAGTCGAACAAACCATGCGCTCCGCTTCACAATTCCTGATGAAAGCTATCCCGAGCCCGCAGAGACATCACGAAGCCGGCCATCAAGTTAATGGTATTTTGGACATCGCCAAGATCGGCTGTCTCGACCACAGAGTGCATGCAACGCAGGGGGAGTGAAACAAGAGCACTTGGCACGCCCTCCCGCACAGTGAAGATCTTATCAGTATCCGTACCGGTGAAACGGCTGGAGGCCTCATGCTGGATCGGAATTCTTTTCGAACGAGCTACCTTTTCGAGACGCTCAATTACCAGGGGGTGGTTCGCACCTCCATGGGTAAGAGTCGGTCCTCCCCCCAGCCTCACATGTCCATGCTGCGCATTATCAATACCCGGGGTATCAGTGGCATGGGTGACATCCAGGCAGAGACTGACATCCGGCATGAGGCGATGGGTCGCCATCAGCGCACCATTCCCACCAATTTCCTCCTGCACCGCATTGAGACAGGTCAAACGGAAAGCTGTCTTTGCCTTCGCGGCTGCTACCTTCCTCATGACCTGCGCGATTATGAAGCCCCCAATCCTGTTATCAATGGCGCGGCTCACCACTCTCTGCTTGGTCAACTCCATGGGCTCATCAGCGTAAACCGCCGGATGTCCAACCCGAATACCAAGACCCGCTACTTCGTCTGCAGAACTCGCTCCCACGTCAACCCATAGCTGATGAGGTCTCGGAGCCTTTTCATTGGCAAGATCACGCCGCAGATGAATCGCAGTATTTCCAATGATACCAGCCACTTCCTTCTTATCACCAAAGATACGCAAACGACGACCGCGAGCGGTTGCACTATCACTTCCTCCAAGGCGGTCAATTCGCAGGAACCCATCAGGCGTTACCTGTTTGACCATGTAGCCTATCTCATCAGCATGCGCTTCCAACATGACGCTCTTCTTTCCTTCCCCCAGAGTCCCCCACGTTGACCCGTAGGCATCGCACTCCACTACATCAGCTGTCTTCCCTAGATATCGCGCCCATACCCTCTGGCCTGGCATCTCGAAACCCACCGGGCTCGGGGTCTGCAGCAACTCAAACAAAAAGTCCTTGTCTCTTCTGGTCACGGAGCAACTCAAGCACAACCAGACACGCCCGCAAATCCAGAAAAAGATCAGTATGATTCAAGGATCACCCACATCCTCCGTTTTCACCGGTAAGCAGCGTCACCTTTAACCCTAGGTCTTGATATCCCTGATCCTGAAAGCCATCCATCCAAGAACAAACAGGGTCAGATCAAGACCCACCAGAGCAGTATAGCTCTCTGCCAGCTTGGCCCACGAGATATTGTTCTCAAGGGCGAAGACCCAGTTACTCATCCGGTGGGTCAGCAAATGCTCCCGGTATGGGGCCATGAATGGAAGCATCTGAAGGACCGAATCCACGAAAAGCACGCTGAGCGCCAGAATAGTGGCAGCTGCAGGCTTTATCTTGAGGCAGGAAAAAGCGAACCCGATCGAAGAGAGCGTGCACATGCTGAGACTCAGAAGGAGAAGGGCCAGGCAGAGCCGCCCAATGCCCACACTCAGCTCGGGGAAGAAGGCAAAGACCTTGAGCTCGTAATTCCACACGAAAAGGCCTCCATCCCAGCCCAGAGCGATAGCCGACATCAGGTAACCTGAGATCCCTACAAACCAAACGAAGGTCAGCGTGTAGACAAGAACCGCCACATACTTGATGGTGAGAACCCTGAGTCGGCTGATAGGTCGTGCCAGAACCATCCTGAGATTTCCGTCCTCACTTTCCTTCGCGACGATGTCTCCGGATACAAGAGCAAGGTAGATCGCGCCAAGCATCGCCATGCTAAAGCCGATCATCCAGTAGGTCACAGTCAACGCTGAATAATAGTGATCAACCTCCAGACCCGCATCTGAAAGAATCTTGGCCATTTCCTCTCTTGGCTTATCAAGGTGAAACACCCACAGAATCACCAGCTCCAGAATCAGGAATGCACCATACCCGATGTAGGTCCGCCGGCGGGCGTAGAGCTTCTTCAGCTCACTCCGAACCTGGATGAGAAAAAGACTCATGCCTCATCCTCCTTTCCGACGTCCCTGCTGCTTACCTCGAGATAGACGTCCTCAAGCGAGCGGCGAACCGGAGTAAGTTTTCGCAAGGCCACTCCAGCGCCGACAAGCTCACTGGCGACAACGGCAGGATCTGTCCCCTCCGGAAAAACCACCCTGGAGGAACCCTCCTGCTTCTTCCCTCCCAGCCTCTGATAACATACCGCCGCCTGCGCAGATGGATCCGCTTCGATCTCGAGCGTCACCTGCTCATCCGCAATTCCCCCGAGCCGACCATCATAGACCTTTCTTCCCTGCCGAACGATTGCGACCCGGTCACACATCTGCTCCACCTCTGAGAGAAGATGAGAATTGAAGAGCACTGTGATTCCCCGCGTTTCGCGAAGCCCGAGAATAAAATCCCGGAACCACTTGATTCCCTCCGGATCCAGGCCGTCGGTAGGTTCATCAAGTAACAGAAGGCGAGGTTCTGGAAGCAACGCCTGAGCAAGCGCCAGTCGCTGCCGCATGCCGTGGCTGTAGGTCGAAACCCGGGAATGGATCCGGTCCTTGAGGCCAACTTCCTCCACGACTCGAAGAGCGGCCTCCTTCTCAAATCCTCCGGAATAACTCATCAGGACCTTGAGATTGTTCCAGCCACTCAGGTAATCATAAAAGGCCGGAGATTCAAAAATTGCGCCAGCATACCGGAGAGCATTCGCCCTTTTGTGCTGCACGGACTGTCCTCCAATTCTCGCTTCACCATGGTCGGGCTCCACCATACCCAGTAAGATTCCCAAGGCCGTGCTCTTGCCCGCCCCATTATGTCCCAGCAGCCCAAATATCTCTCCTTCCCGGACCGTAAAGGAGAGGTCCCGTAAAGCCGGCTTTCCCCCAAACGACTTGGAGAGATTTGCGGCCTCGAGAATTACCCGGGGATCAGAATCACTTATCACCAAGCGAACCCTCCCACTGTGGGATCCGCATCCGCTGGATCAACTCTCCCGCAATCTCAATCAACTGGAGGAACTCCATGATTTCATCCGGCTCTTTCCCTTCCATCGCGGCACGCCATCCGGTTTGCCCAATTCTCTCATGCTCTTCCTCGGCATCCAGAAGCTCGTAACTCCCCCGCAGATCGGGTGGCAACTCCTCCCGCGCTGCCTTCACTGCCCGCTTGACAAGCTTCCGGCGACGTTCAGCGGGTAGACTGTCAAAAAGCATGATATAGGTATCCAGTCCCTCCAGCAGACGGGCGACAAACACTTCTCGCTCTCCTGTTGACAATTTAGAATAGAATTGGCTCCTGAGTTCACTGAGACGAACCTTGGTATCAGGGTTAAACTCCTGCCGAGTAAGACCCGAAACGACTTCTTCGATTCGCTTGTCCCGGACCTCTCTCTCTTTTCCAGAGGGCTCTTCCTTCTTCCTCGACCAGTCTCTGAATACGCTTTCCTCGACAACCTTGCCCAGGTTATCCGCCGTTCTTCTCATCCCCCGAAAGTAGCCCTGAGCAGCCACTACAAGTGTCCAGATCACTACACAGATCAGGATTCCCCTGCTGAAAACACGCACTTTCATTAATTGAACGCAAGGACCCTAGGCTTCATGACCTTTCTCGCAACCGCGATTTTTACTAGTTCTCTCGGCCCCTGCCCGCCATGAGGCTTGAGCGCAGGGCAGACAATGAGGTCGCACCGAGCGACAGGACCAAGGCGCCGTATACCGTTATTCCTGTTCCTACGATCAGAGCGAGCGCAATCATCCTCTGCCACAACGTTCCACTCAACCACGACTCAAGCGCAAGGCCAGCAAGATAGACTACTGCCCCCATGAGAAGACTTGCCAGAGCCATCCGCAAAAGGCGTTGCCACTCCGAACGCGGAATCGTCACAAAGCCATCCATGCCCCGCCAGAGAAGCACCACATTAACCCAAGCAGAAACTGCAGTTGCGATCGCAATGCCAACGTGCCCATACCCCCCGGGGAGCAGGAGGTGGAAAAGGAAGAGGCTGCACACGATGTTCACTGCCACTGCCACGCCAGCCATGATCATGGGCCTCTTTGTATCTTCTCGTGCAAAGTACGCGGGCTGCAGGACCTTGATTAAGACATAACCGGGCAACCCCAGCGCGAATCCCGCCAAAGCCCACCCCGTCTTAGCCACATCCTCCGCACTGAATTTTTCTCCGGCAAAGAGACCCTGAATCAGGGGCTCGTGAACAGCCACCATCGCAGCAGCCGCGGGAAGGGTGAGAAGCATTGCCAATTCCATGCCTCGGAGAATACTGTGGGCCGCCTCCGCCTCTCGACCACTACGAAGACGGCGAGTCACCTCCGGCAAGAGCACGATTCCAAGAGCGATCCCGATCATTCCCAAAGGCAGCTGGTTGACCCTGTCCGCGTAATAGAGAGTCGAAATGGCTCCCTGCTGAAAAGACGCGATCACCCCACCCACCAAAAGATTCACCTGCTGAATTCCAGCCGCAATTACCCCCGGACCCATCAGGAAAAGGAGCTTTTTGAGTTCCGGATTCCAGAGAGGCTTGTGAGGCAGCATCGTAGCCCCTGCCCGGCTGCACGCAATCCAGAGAACTACAAATTGCAAAAATCCAGCCAGCGCAACTCCCCAAGCCAGCGACTTTCCTACCTCAAGATCTCCCTCCCAGCGCATGAACCACACCAGTCCCAGAGATCCCAGCAGGACGAGATTCAGTAGAATAGGAGCGCCCGCGGGAACGGCAAAATACCTGAAGGTGTTCAAAACGCCACTCAAGTGCGCGACAAGAGCCATGAAAAACAGGTAACAGAACATGATCCGCGAGAGAGCCACCGTGAGATCAAAATTCTCTGGATGATTTCGGAAAATACGCAGGACCCCTTCCCGGATCTCACTACCCTCGTCGACCTTTCCGACCATCACCTGGACAACAAAGTTTTCCATCCCGTGATCCTGCGGCAACTGAATCCGCGCCAACCCCGTGGGATCCATTCCAAAAATAACCTCCAACACATCTTCACCCTCTCTCGGAACAAAGCGTTTCCGAGGATCAACATCACGTCCTACCCCACTGTGCTTGTCCCCACTGAGGCTGAGCTGAGTAAGGATAAGGCCCTCGGAGGCGATCTCCTTCTGTCCACTGGCGACTATCGGGAATCCCTCATCCTGCAATGAGACCAGTAACTTACGCTTGTTACCCTCGGGATCAAGGAGGTGCATGTCCTCGACTCTCGTTCTCGCAGACCAGTGCCTTACCGCAGCTTCGGACTTACCGGTAATTTGAAAGTAAATTTCCCGCGCACCCTTGACGTCGACCCTGCACTCATAAAACGACTTCCCGTGACCAATTCCCCCAAGGTCTTTCTCGAACTTCGGCAGGAATCCTGGGACTACCACCATCATAATCCAGTGCATGCATGGAATCGCAACTAGAGTCAGGATCCCTACTGCCCAGACCAGTGCTGAAAAGGTATTTCGGGCAAAGCCTACCGCTGCTTCACTTCCCTGCTCTTCACACTTTCGACCGAAGAGCGGAACAAAGGCCGCATTATAGGCCCCCTCACCGAAAATTCGGCGAAACATGTTAGGAAAGCGAAAGGCTGCCACGAAGGCATCCGCCACCGGCCCGGTACCGACGAACCTGGCGATCAGAACGTCCCTCAGGAACCCAAGAATTCGACTCACCAAGGTGAGCCCGGACACCGTCATCATTGCCCGCAACATCCGCCTTCAGAATGCCTTATTCATTCCGAATATTCAATGCCTCATCGACGAGGGGCACATCAAAGGCCCTTCAACGGAACGCTGCGCGGCGCAAACGGTCCATAATGGCAGAACCAAGACCCACATCGCTGACAGGCTCAGCCACGATTGCATCGATCCCCTCAGCATCCAGATTACGCAGGGAATGGAAAAAACGAACTGCGGCCTCCGCCAGCTTCCCCTTGCCGGGGCTGAGGACCTCCACCCGGACCCAGTCATGGCGTTCGAGATAGCCATCCTTGGCCTCTCCCCTGTAACTCAGAAGGGCGTAGCGTTTGCCATCTTCCGGCTGAAATTCCTCCGGACTATTATGCAACAGTACCGGAATCTCCGGGGCGTAATGGGAATCGAGGCTACCCGGAGCCTCTGGTCGGTTATCCGCCCCCCGGCCTGCTCTCGGAACCTTGCCAAACTTCTGGAGCTCTTCCCGGGTTACCGGACCGGGCCGAAGCAACTTGAGGACAGGACGTTTCTCTCCCACCTCCACTGCTATGATCGTACTTTCCAATCCGTTCGAGCAAGCTCCTCCATCCACGACGAGGGGAATGCGCCCCTTAAGCTCGTCCAACACCGCACTCGCCGAGGTAGGGCTGATGCGACCAAAGCGATTCGCACTCGGAGCGGCGATAGGACCTAGGTCCTTGGAGAGAAGACGCATGAACTCATGCTTGCTGACACGCACTGCCACCGTAGGGAGGCCACTGGTCACAAGATCGGGAATGTCCTCGTGCTTTGGCAGGACCATCGTCAATGGTCCCGGCCAGAAGGCTTTTGCCAACTGCCGCACAACGCCCTCAAGTTCCTCGGAAACAACCGCTACCCGCTGGAGGTCCCGAATACCCGCTATATGCACGATGAGAGGATCGAAGGAGGGGCGGCCCTTGGCCTCGAAAACCTTGGCCACCGCCTCAGCATTAAAGGCGTCAGCCCCCAACCCATAAACGGTCTCGGTGGGAAGCGCCACCACCTCTCCCGCCCTCAGAACCTTAGCTGCATCCTCCGCAACCGCCCTCCAGTTTTCAAAGTCAGCTATTTCCACTCGAGTCTGCACGCCAAACTGTAACAATTAATTGTTATGGTTTAGAATTTAGAAATTCACTTTAAACTACCACCCTGATGAGCGGAGGAGCGACATTTCCCAGCGAAAACATAATTCTGATTGGATTCATGGGTTCAGGAAAGTCTTCTGTTGCCCGTGATCTCTCCACCGCACTGGGATACCCTGTGGTAGATACCGACTCTCTGGTCGTCGAGAAGGCAGGCAAGCCGATCCCTGCGATTTTCGAAGAGAATGGTGAGGAAGAATTCAGAGACCGCGAGACTGCTGTTCTTACCGAACTGGAACAATCTGGCCCAAGCCACCGGATTGTCGCCACCGGTGGCGGTATTGTCGAACGCCCTGCCAACCGCAACATCCTGAAAAAAATGGGCTTTGTCGTCTGGCTGGTGGCGTCCCCGGAGGAAATCCTGCGGCGCACTGCCAAGAACCGCGAGAGGCCCCTTCTCAATACCGACGAACCGATGGAAACAATCCGCCGTTTGCTCGAGAAGCGAGCGGATTTCTACCGGGATACCGCGCATCAGGAGATTGAAACAGATGATCTCACGTTCCCGGAAATCACTACCGGAATCGTTGAATCGGCCCGCTACTTTTTCTCTGGTTGAAGAACGACCCGTTCCCTGTCACGCCCTATCTCCGTGGATCCCGTCATCGCCAAGCGTAACGTAAAGTTCATTGCCACCAAGCTAGGCTTTGACGATTGCCGGGTTGCTCCTGCCCGCAGGGCGAGGCACGCCGATGAGTTTCTGCGCTGGGCGGCGGAGGGTAAGGCCGGTGACATGAAATGGCTTGAGCGCGATCCCGAACGCCGAACCGACCCCCGCAATATTCTTCCCGGCGCGCAAGCTGTTATCTGCCTTGCCCTCAACTACTACCCGGGACCAGTCGACCCTAATCCAGCCTATCAGATCGCCCGCTATTCCTGGAATGAGGACTACCACGATATTGTCGAGGAAAAGCTCAGGGACCTCGATCTTGCAATGCAGGAGCTTGGCGGCACCCAGCGTTACTACGTGGATACCGGTCCGGTTCTTGAACGAGATATGGCAACCGAGTCCGGGCTGGGATGGAATGGGAAATCCTGTGTTCAAATCCACCGTCGGATGGGAGCCTGGTTTTTTCTTGCTGAATTAATCACCACTCTCCCTCTTGAGTCCGATAAGCCGACCCAGAATTACTGTGGGAAGTGCACTGCCTGTATCGACACCTGCCCCACGAATGCCATCACTCGTCCTCACCACGTGGACGCGCCAAGGTGCATTTCCTACCTCACTATCGAACACAAGGGATCCATCCCCGAGGAGCTCCGTCCTCTCATCGGGAACCGTCTCTACGGATGCGATGACTGCCTCGCAGTCTGCCCGTGGAACCGTTTTGCAAAAGCCAGTCATGATATTCGCTTCCATGCACGGGCGGAAGTATTCGAACATCAGCTTCGCGATTTCCTCGCTCTCACAGACGAGGAATTCCGCAGTCTCTTCAGGAAATCACCAATTAAGCGCATCAAGAGAAATCGCTTTCTTCGAAACGTCTGTGTTGTCCTCGGGAACGTTGGTGATTGCGGTGATCTCTCCGCATTAGAGGCTGCTGTGGAAACAGAGGACTCCCTCATTGCCGAACACGCGTCTTGGGCGATCAGCCAGATCAAAGAACGCATGGATCCGACGAAATATCCTTCAGGAGCTCGCAATCTCCCCGCGTAATTTACGCCGCATCCAATCCGAAAGAACGTCTCCTGCAAACACAACCGCAACACCAAGGAGAACATAAAACAGCATCTCGTCGTAACGAAGCCAGTTATGTGCGATTGAGACATAGTAGCCAAGTGATGAGATGCCCAGCATCCCGAGGATCGTTGCCTCCCTGATGCAAGTCTCCCATCGATAAAAGAAAAAGAGGAGAAAGCGGTTGAAGGACAACGGAGCCATGCTTCCACAATAGGATTGGACACGCCCCGAACCACTTTGGATCCAATGCCGCGGAACCTCTGGCCTCTGATTCTCCATCACCTCCCCCCACAGTCGACCCAGAATGCCGAGATTATGGAGCGCCAGGGCGAAAACGAGAGGCCACGCGCTCGGCCCAAGTAGACCGACGAGGAGAAAGGCGTAGACATATTCCGGCACCGCCCGGGCGAGAATAAAAAGGCTCCGGGTCA
>DIHT01000159.1 GCA_002420305.1 Akkermansiaceae bacterium UBA5689
AGTCGCCCGTGATGCCAAAGCCGCTGAAATCCAGAGGCTCATGCTCTCGCTCTGGAAATCCCATCCAGAAATTAAAACCGCTCTTGATGCTCAGATTTATGAGCGCAGGCTCTCCATTGACCCGGACTCCATTCGAAGAGCAGCCGGGGTGCTTCTTGGGGAAGAGGCAGTGAGCTCCTCCATTGCCGAACACGGCACGTGGGCTGATCGCCAGATCGAGATCGCATCGCGGGTTCTCAAGGCCAACAGCAAGATCACGGGCGCCCCCCACCTTCCCCAGTTGATTGCCGGGGAAGAAGTCAACATTGGTGCTTCCAAGGATTTGGCGACTTACACCGATCTTTTCGCCCGCAACTTCAATCTTCTGTCTCCCGATCAGGAAACCCTTGCTCGAGTTAGTAATTTTTCAGCGAGATCTGAACCCACTCTCACGCTCGCCAACCTGCAAACACACCCTGAGATTCTGTGGCCTACTCGCGAGCAGAAACCTGAACTCACGCCCCGCAGCCCAGGAATTCTCTGGCCTGCCTCCAGCCTTCTTTCCCCTCCGCAATTGGGACGGAAGAAGCGGAACAAGGACAACCTACAGGTAGCAGCAGGCTACTTTGGCTGGATTCTTGGGAACTTCGAAATGCCCGGCGAAATGCTTCTTGCAGACCCAGCGGCCAACCCAGATGGAGATGCCAGCCTTAACGCGCTGGAATACTGGTGTCGGCTGGATCCCAAACAAAGGGACATCTCCCCTGGAATGATCCGCCGCGGCGGAAAGGGCAACATGGTCTACTCGCTTGAGATGCGGGACGACGACCCGGCAATCGGCGGCGTATTCCAATTCTCGGACGACCTCCATTTTACGGATACCGAGACCGTTGCCTTCTCTGAGGCAAAACCTGTTGACTCGGATCCAATGGACGGCCTTCAAACCTGGATGGCCACCGACCCAGAAGACAAACCTGGCCTCACTCGCTTCGCACGCGCAGCTCTCGAAATTGATTGGCCCTCAGACGCTGAATGCCTGCAGCACTGCGCAGCAGTAGCAGTCACCACCTGCCAGACCGACTCCTCTCAGATTCACGCTATCTTCGAGGCCTGCATGGACACGTGCTCCAGTGGGTGGTGTAACGAAATTTTTGATCCAGTGTGTGGATGCGATGGGCAAACCTACTCCAATGCCTGCGCAGCTGCGGAAGCCAACGCGAGCGTGGAATATCTTGGAGCCTGTGAGCAACCCGAGTGCTCCAGCAATGCCGACTGCGGCGATACCGAATACTGTTTCTCCCAGGAAGGCTGCGACACCCCAGGAACCTGCCGGGAGAGGCCCGTTTTCTGCACCCTTGAGTTCCGACCTGTCTGCGGGTGTGATGGAAACACTTATGGCAATGCCTGTGCCGCCGCGGCCGCAGGAGTCAACGTGGTCAGGGAAGGGACCTGTGTGACAGATGGCGGGTGCAACAGCAATGCCGACTGCAGCGATGCTGACTACTGCTTCTCCGAAGAGGGCTGCGACACACCCGGAACCTGCCAGGAAAAACCCCAGCTCTGCACCCGCGAATTCAATCCGGTCTGTGGCTGCGACGGCCGGACCTACGGGAACCCATGCCTGGCTGCCGCTGCCGGAGTCAACGTGGTCAGCCAGGGAGCCTGCGTAGTAGAAGAGCAATGCAATACCAACGCCGACTGCGATGAGGCAGATTACTGTTTTTCCGAGGAAGGGTGTGACGCACCGGGAACCTGTCAGCCTAAACCAGCATTCTGCACCCGCGAATTCAGGCCCGTCTGTGGGTGTGATGGTCAAACCTACGGTAATGCCTGCGTGGCCGCTGCGGCAGGAGTGAATGTCGTCAGCGAGGGAGCCTGCACGGTTGAGGGCGAATGCAATACCAACGCTGACTGCGATGAGGCCGATTACTGCTTCTCGGAGGAGGGCTGTGACACCCCGGGAACATGTCAGGCAAAACCAGTGTTCTGCACGTTTGAATTCAATCCAGTCTGTGGTTGTGATGGCAACACCTACAGCAACCCGTGCGTTGCTGCCTCTGAAGGGGTAAACGTAGTCAGTCAGGGAGCCTGCATAGTAGAGGAGCAATGCAATACCAACGCTGACTGCGATGAGGCAGATTACTGCTTTTCCGAGGACGGGTGCGATGCACCGGGCATCTGCCAGACTCGACCGCAAATCTGCACCCGCGAATTCCGCCCCGTGTGTGGCTGCGATGGAAGGACCTATGGAAATGCCTGTGAGGCAGCCGCAGCGGGAGTGAATGTTCGCCAAGGAGGGGCCTGCCTCAGCAAAGGTGAGTGCACAAGTAACAGCGATTGCCCCGGAACCCAATACTGTCTCTTTACGAGGGGTTGCGGCGGTTCGGGGTTCTGCCAATCACGCCCTGAGGCCTGTCTCGCCGTGTGGGATCCCGTCTGTGGGTGCGATGGAAGAACTTATGGAAATGCGTGTGAGGCAGCTGTGGCCGGTGTATCGGTCTTGATACCCGGGGCCTGCCCTCCCATCCGTGCACCTTAGGACCGGTGCCTTGCCCCAGATCTCTTTGGAGGAATCTTTCTCAGGATCCCAGAGCTTTCAGAACTCCCTCAAGGCTTTCCTGCGCATCGCCGAAGAGCATTTGCGTATTCTCCTTGAAAAATAGTGGGTTCTCAACGCCCGCATATCCCGTTGCCATGGAGCGCTTCAAAACAATCGTGTGCCGACCCTTCCAGCATTCCAACACAGGCATACCCGCGATTGGGCTATCCGGCTCATCGAGAGCAGAAGGATTGACGATATCGTTGGCGCCAATCACGACCGACACATCGACGTCCGGGAAGTCCTCGTTGATCTCGTCCATTTCGAAAACGATATCGTAGGGCACCTTGGCCTCCGCGAGGAGGACGTTCATGTGCCCGGGCATGCGCCCTGCTACCGGGTGAATCCCAAACCGCACATTAACTCCCTTTGCCCGCAGAGCCTTCGTCATCTCGTTGACCGTGTGCTGCGCCTGAGCCACCGCCATGCCATAGCCGGGAATAATCATCACTTCCGCGGCCTCTCCCATCAATTCAGCCGTCTCCTCGGCACTGATGGAAACCGCTTCACCCTGCTCCCCATCACCACTTTTCGCTGCTCCACCCCCGCTGCTTCCGAACCCACCTGCAATCACCGAGAGAAACTTCCGATTCATGGCTCTGCACATGATGTAGCTGAGGATGGCTCCACTGGAACCAACCAGTGCTCCCACAACGATCAGAAGATCATTCTTAAGCATGAACCCGGTGGCTGCCGCAGCCCAGCCCGAATAACTGTTGAGCATGGAAACAACCACCGGCATGTCTGCGCCACCGATCGCCATCACCATGTGAATCCCAAAAATGAGAGCAATCACGGTCATGATCAGGAGTGGGCTTAATCCCCCTCCTTGGGCGGACTGCTCGACAAACGAGATTCCCACTACGACCGTCACGATCAACAATCCCAGGTTAAGCCAGTGTCTCGCCGGCAGGGTCAGAGGCTTCCCCCCAATCTTCCCACTCAACTTACCAAAGGCTATGACAGAACCCGAGAAGGTCACCGCGCCGATAAGAACCCCCAGGTAAATCTCGATATCATGGATCGTTTTCTCGGCTCCCTCGTAGTGCTGCCCATCAGGATCAAGAAAGGTAGCATACCCCACCAGAACAGCGGCCAGACCCACCAGGCTGTGAAGAATCGCCACCAGTTCCGGCATCTGGGTCATCTGGACCCGCCGGGCTAGGACAAAGCCTACCACGCCACCAAGCGACAGCGTTCCAACGAGGACTGCGTAGTTGCCTTTGATGCCAGCTACCGCCGCAATCAGAGCGATTGCCATTCCCAGCATTCCATAAAAATTTCCCCGGCGTGCGGTTTCCTGATTACTCAATCCTCCCAGCGCAAGGATGAAGAGAATAATTGCCCCAAGGTAGGCAGCGTCTGCAAGTTGGTCAGTCATTTCCTATTGCGATTAGAGGCTAGTCCTTACGAAACATCTCCAGCATCCGGTGGGTCACTGCGAATCCACCTACGATATTAATGGCAGTAATCAGAATCGCGACCGCAGCCAGCCATACGATTGCGGGCGTCTCCTTGGAGATCTGCATGAGCGCCCCGATTATGATAATACTACTAATTGCATTCGTGACACTCATCAGCGGCGTATGCAACGCGGGGCTCACATTCCAGATCACCATGTAGCCAACAAAGCAGGCGAGAACGAAAACCGTGAAGTGCTCCATGAAGGAGGACGGAGCGAAGGATCCCACTCCGGCAAGGGCACCCCCCGCGAGAAGAAGCGGAACCAGAAATCCGAGGACGGAACGCTTTGCTGCCGGAGCAGGCTGAGGAGGCGGCTCAGGTTTCTTTTCCTGATTGGGAACCGCAGAGAGCTTGGGAGCAGGAGGCGGCCAAGTGACTTCTCCGTCCTTGATGACGGTTGCACCCCGGATGACCTCATCCTCCATATCCACATTGACTGTTCCATCCTTCTCGGGACTCAGATCAGTCAACATATGGCGGAGATTCGTCCCGTAGAGCTGGCTGGACTGAGCGGCCAAGCGGCTTGGGAGATCGGTGTAGCCTACCAAGCTAACTCCGTGCTTTACCACGACTTTACCTGCTTCCGAAAGCTCACAGTTACCACCCTGCTCCGTGGCGAGATCAACGATGACACTACCCTCCCTCATCAACTCAACCATATCAGCGAGGATCAGCTTCGGCGCCGGCTTCCCGGGAATCAGCGCGGTAGTAATGATGATGTCGACCTCTTGAGCCTGCTCACGGAAGAGGGCCATCTCTGCCTCGATGAACGCCTCGCTCATGACTTTGGCGTAGCCTCCCTCACCAGACCCATCCTCCTCATCTTCAAAATCAAGCATGAGGAAGTCCGCGTCCATGCTCTCAACCTGCTCTTTCACCTCCGGGCGCGTATCAAAAGCGCGAACAATGGCCCCCATGCTGCGGGCGGCTCCAATGGCTGCTAGGCCTGCAACTCCTGCCCCGATGACCAGCACTTTGGCAGGCGGCACCTTGCCTGCAGCGGTAATCTGACCAGTGAAAAACCTCCCGAAGTGCTGCGCCGCTTCAACCACCGCTCGATATCCTGCGATGTTGGCCATCGAGCTCAGGGCATCCAGCTTCTGCGCCCGGGAAATTCTGGGCACGCTGTCCATCGCCAGCACCGTTGCTCCAGTAGCAGCAAGGGCACTCATCAACTCTTCGTTTTGAGCCGGCCAGATGAAACTTACTAGGATCTTTCCCGGCGCAAGGTTGCCAACCTCCTCTTCTTCAGGTGCTCGCACCTTGAAGATAATGTCCGAGGATAACCAGAGATCCGCCGCCTTCTCGATGATCTGCACCCCCGCATCTCGATAAGTTTGGTCAGGAAAACTGGCCGACTCTCCCGCTCCCTGCTCAATAGCGACTGTAAAACCAAGTTTCTGGAGGTGCTGCGCAACGTCCGGGGTGGTGGCAACCCGGCATTCTCCCTCATATATCTCGTTCGGAATCCCGATTTGCATTTGATGACAGGCTCTGGCCGATCAAATGCCAGAGTAGAAGACTCTATGCCGAAAACGCTACTTTTCAAGCGTCATCGCGGAGTTATCCCCTGAGAGCAGGGTAAGACGGCACCAAACCTCTCTCGCCCAGCTATCATCAAAGGTCGCCAAACCCGAACTCAGCCGACTTATCCACAAGTTATCAAGATTGCGCATAAGTCGAGGCGGCGGCTAGGCGGCCGGCTGGAACTGACATTCAATATCGCATCTTTGCGTGGCTCCTGTGGTTGGGGTTTGCATCCTTGCCTCCTAGGCCCGATAACCTCTCCGTTCCAACCACAGCTTCATTAGCAATTTACATGAGTACTAAGCAAACAAGACGGAGTTTCCTCCAGAAATCAACTGCCGCCGGCGCCGCCGTCGGTTTTCCGACCGTCATTCCCTCCAGCGCCCTCGGCAAAGATGGGAATACCGCCCCCAGTGAGCGGGTGGTCATGGGCTTCATCGGCATCGGCAACCGAGGCCTTGGCGTGATGCAGGCCCATATCAATCACAAGGATGTTCAGGGTGTCGCGGTTTCTGACTGCCACAAGAACCACACAGATCGTAACCGCAGATGTGGATCTGAAGGAGGCAAGGAGGCCGTGGACAAGAAAAACGGTAACAAGGACTGCAAGGCCTATTTTGATTACCGTGAACTGTGCGCCCGCGACGATATTGACGCGGTAATGGTCGCTACTCCTGATCACTGGCATGGACTCATTTGCATGGAGGCCCTCCGCAACGGCAAGGATGTCTACTGCGAGAAACCCGTCACCCACTTCCACGCGGAAGGCAAAGCCATCCATGAGACCGTTGCAAAGCACAAGCGCATCTTTCAGGTCGGATCCCAGCAACGCTCAGACTGGAACTTCCGTCAGGCGGTTGAGATCGTGCGCAACGGACTCATCGGCAAGGTCACTAGCGTGGAAGTTGGCCTCCCCGGGGGCAGGACGGGCCCCGACCGTGACCCAACCCTAAAAGACGCTCCTGAAGGATACGACCGCTGGTGTGGACCAAGCCCGGTCCTCCCCTACATGGAGGCTCGTCACCACTGGTCGTGGCGCTGGCACTCCAACTATGGGCGTGGCCAGCTCATGGACTGGATCGGCCATCACAACGACATTGCCCATTGGGGCCTTGGACTTGAGGCTACCGGCGGCGGCGGCGGACCAATCAGCGTGGAAGCTAAGAACTGGGACTTCTCCAAGACCCCGGACATCTACGATACCGCGTGGCAGTATGACGTCATCTCCAAGTATCCCGGCGATATCGAGGTCAAGATGTCCTCTCGCATTGGTGGCGGCTGTAAGTGGATTGGCGCCGATGGCTGGGTCTGGGTCAATCGTGGCCGCCTCGACGCCTCTAACAAGGAATGGGTCAAGAAGGGCTTCAGTGCTGGAAAATGGAAGGGCTACAAATCACCTGGTCACCAGAGAAACTTCATTGACTGCGTGAAGTCACGGAAGGAAACCATAGCGCCAGCTGAGAACGCTCACCGCGCGATCACGCCCGGCCACATCGCCTACGTTTCGCACGAAATTGGTCGCGCTATCAAATGGGATCCCAAGAAGGAGGCCGTCATCGGTGATGACAAAGCCCACAAGATTCTCTACTCCCTGCCCTATCGGGGTGACTGGAAGCTCTAGGAATTAACCCGCCTTCACAGCAGGAATTTCTTCCCTGCTCCAAAGCTCTGGGCCCGCCTGCGCAATGCAGGCGGGCCTTTTTTCTGAGAGGTCGATCACATTAGAATCTAACGGGAAGCACAGACTCATCCACAGATTCTCTCTTCAGTCTGAAGATCCCTTTCATCTCCGCTCGAATGAAGTTCTTTTCTGGTTGGCGCAGAGGCCGGCAGGAGGAAAACTACCAAACGAACTGTCTATTCATGTTCCTCTATCACCGCGCGCTCTACCTATTCATAGCTCTAGCCACCGTCGAGGCTGAGGAAAGCTCTGATCGGCACCGCATTAAACCTCGCTCTCCCGACAACGGCGGAAGTATACCTCCTGCCCGGCAGTGGCCGGAGTTGATCCGGATTCATGACCCCGGGTCCCGGGATGATGGATGGGCGAGAGAAGACCTTGACCATACAAACTGGGAGATCATGAAACTCCCAACCCCCTGGGAACAAGCGGGACTCCCCGAATATGACGGAGTGGTCTGGTTTCGTCGCACGATTGAGGTCCCTGCTTTGATGGCGAGTGGGGAGGCTACTCTCGAGCTGGGGGCAATCGACGACATGGACGTGACGTGGATCAACGGAAAAAGGGTTGGCGGCCATGAAGAACCCGGAGACCACTTTACCCCTCGCTCTTACAAATTGGGTCCCGGCGCCCTCAAACCAGGCAGGAATAACATCACCATACGCGTGTTCGACCACGGGCATGGGGGAGGCATCGCGCAGACTCACGGAAAGCTCCAACTTAGCGGAAGTGGCCAGAGCGCTCCCCTCGCAGGGCCATGGCGCTATAAGGTTGGAGCGAGCTTGCAGCTCCTGCTTACACCCGGGAAAAGCCTCTCGAATCCTAGCACTGAGAAACCGTTCGGTGGAGAGTTTTACCTCGAAGCCAACGATGTTGTAGCAATGGCCGGCAGCACAAACATCGTCAAACAGTTCGAGTTCGGATTTCTCGAGACCCTTCTCACTCTCGACTCTCCGGAGCGAGCGTACTTCCGCGATCTGGCCTGGCAGGCAGACACCGTCTATCTCCAGCAGCGTCCAAGAAATTTTGGTTCACATTTCGATCTGCTCCGCCGAATAGGGGCAAGCATCATCATTGCTAATTTCGGACAGGTTGAGGCTCTCGATGGGGCCACCCATCTTCCCCAGTTCCTCACGGCATACGGAGAACTTCTCGATCAGTTCGAACAATGCACTCGCCGTATTGTGCTGGTCTCTCCACACCGATTCGAAAAACCAGGCGGCCATCTTCTCCCTGATCTGAGCCAGCGCAATGGGGATATAGCCGCATACAGTGAGGGCATTCGCCAACTCGCCAAGCAAAGGGGATATCTTTACGTCGACCTCTCCCAGGTCGACTCCTCGGGTTGGACAAGCAGTAGTAGCCTGCTCAATGCAGAAGGTCAGTGGCTCTGGGCACAAAACGTCGCCTCACAATTGACCGG
>DIHT01000012.1:0-3138 GCA_002420305.1 Akkermansiaceae bacterium UBA5689
CTGCTCCAAGGATGGCGCATTCTACGCGCTGGAAAAAAAGACCGGGAAAGTCGCCTGGCACACCACCAACATCCAGCGATCAGGCTATGCCACTCCCGTCCTGACCAACATCGACGGAAAGAGGGCGGCCTTGGTTTTCTACGGGAGGACCGTTGTGGCACACGACTTAACGGCGAAGGGCAAGATCCTCTTCGAGCACCAGTGGAAAACCTCCTACAATGTGAACGCCAGCAATCCTCAATACCACGATGGGAAGGTCTTCTTCGCTTCGGGCTATGGGATGGGTTACGCCGTTCTTGACGTCACCGGAGCTAGTCCAAAAATTTTGCACCGGGATCAGGACATCCGGATGATTTTTCAAAACAGCATCCGCACCGGAAATACCATTACCGGAGTTTTTGGAGACAAGAGGATAGACGCTGAGCTCATGCGCATGGACATCGCCACTGGCAAGATCCATTGGCGACAGAAAATGCCTGGTACCCGCGCATCCGCAGCGTTGGTTGGGGGGACCTTGGTTTTCCTCTCCGAGACCGGCGAATTAATCGCCGGCAAGGCAAGTGATAACGGCTTTGAAGAAACCGGCCGTATCGAAGTCCTTTCTGGAAAATGCTGGTCTCCTTTCGCCGTCTCAGACGGCCGCCTGATTGCCCGTAATAATAATGGCGACGCGATTTGCCTGGATGTGCGCCCCTAGGGAAAACCTGTTCCCGACCTATCTGCTGATGAGATGCGGTGTAACGAAGAAATAGAGGTCACTCATTTTCTTCTGGCGACGCTTACTCTTAAACAAATTGCCGATTCCCGGCGCGTCTCCAAGAATCGGGATCTTCTCCTCCCTGCCAATCTGTCGGGCCATGCGTAGGCCTCCAAAGGCAAGAGTGCTTCCATGGGCCACTTCCACCCGGGTTTCGGCCTGACGGGAATCGAGCACCGGGTTCATTAATTGTGATTTGATTTCACTCCCCTTCAGACTGGGAAGAGGGGCAAATCCAGAAATCGCTGAAACAACCGTGAGGATATGGAGCTTCACACTCTCTTCGCCTATAGATTGTGGCGTGATGTGGAGTTGAACCCCGACAGGCTTGTAAGTAATCTTCTCCGTAACAAATTTATCATTTGTGAGGCGACCTTCGCGGATCGGCAGCTCCTGCCCCGCCATCATGTAAGCAGGCTGGCCAGCCTCTACCGTCATGCGCGGCTGGGAGACCACCTTGACCATTCCAGACCGCTCAAGGGCCTCGAGAGTCACATCGATCCCCACCCCGATTTTTTGTAACTCCCCGACGAGGTTCAACATCCCTCCGGGATCCGGACCGACGCCATTAAGGGGGTCAACTACCCTGCCGACGAACGCCGCTGGGCTGAAGTTTCCAAGGAGGGCCTGAGAGTTGTTTGTCCCCAGGTGCTTTAGCAGGGAATTCATTCCCACTTGCCGGTCAAAGTCATCAGAAACCTCGAAAATACGAACCGCGATTTCTACCTGTTTACGCCCCGAGTCCACGTGCTCCATAAGCTGCATGACGCTGTCCTGAGCCGCCTTGGCGCAGGTGATGACAAGCACGTTCTCGGAGGGTAGCGCAGAGACTGTGCCCTGTTCTCCGAGATGCGCCTGCACAACTTTGACGAGCGGCTCAAGCTGGTTCGGGGTAACCGTGACCACAGAATTATCATTAAAGGTTTTGCGGCTATTTGAGACATTGACCCCCCCAAAATGTTCGAGGCGATAATAAATCTGAATCTTTCCATCCGGCCGGTGGAACGTGGGAATATTTCTTGCACGTCGCGGGGGTGGAGAGGCCTTGGCGGTAAACCCTTTCTCCCCATAGACTTGGTGCTTTCCAAAAATCTTGGACCAATTTTGCCCTGCGCTCATTCTCCCCCAGTCCGCCAGTTGAACAATCTGGTTCGAGCCTCCCAAGGCTCTGGCGTCTCTGCCCGGATTCCCTGAGAAAGAGATTGGAGTGCCAAGCGCTACGGCTGCATCACGACCCGTCGAAGCAGTTCCTTCGACACTTTCGCAGTCGCACAACAGCACGACCGAGAAGAGGGAGAGCACGCGCACAATGACAGGCCCCGGCCCGTTGCTGGACGAAGTTGATTTTTGGGGACGGGTACGGATGTGCCCGTTGGCGGTTGACGAGACCATAAGGGTGAACGGTGTTCGTCCGGAGTTGCGGTAAGCACCTTACCAGCAAAGAGCTGAAAATATTACATAAAACTTTAATATTTGGCCTACTTGTCTAGTTTTCGGTTGTTTCCTCCTCAAAACAGGGCATTTGCCCCATCCTCCCTTTCCTCCTGCCATCCCGCCGCAGAGCGCCGCTTGCCCTCCAAATCGATGTCCACGGAACCCCATGACCAGCGCCCTCGATGGAAGGTTGGAGGGGAAATGCTTCCCCGGGACCCTCTCCCTGAGGACATTGACCCCAGGATGGAGGCGATCTGCGGATGCGGTCCCGGAGACTGGTCGCACCGTCTTTATCTTGTGCCCAAGGAAACACCCTTTGAGGAAATCATCGAATTCTTCGAGGTCGGGAGCGCCTCAGCGGCACAGCACGGTTGGGATGAGCGTGAGATTCAGGACCTGATTGTGACCACGCTCACAAATGTCTCCGAGATCGTTCCGGGTTCCATTGAAATCGCCACCCCTTCCGAACTCCTCTTTCGGTTCTGGCGTTGCCTGCGCAATGATGAACTCGAGGAAATCGAAGCGGTATATGGAAAGGCGGATGAATATCAAGCGGGCCTTGATCGTTACATCAACCACGGGCTCAGCGGATCGTCTCTCCTCCATGATGTGGGAGAAACCGGGGTTCTCCACCTTTCCTGGCCCTAGCGCCGCAACACCCTCTGCCAATTTCACAGGCCTGCCTTGCTCGCCTGGGAGCTTCCCTTTTCGCTCCTCGCTCTCGTCCGCGACCCGTATGCACGTCCTGCCGCAAGAGCCGCTGGAAACACTGCCATCAGCCATTCCAGTCGGGGAACCGAATGCAGCGTAAATATTTCTGCCCCATCGACAACGAGGGTGACAAACCCACAGGAGAGTAACGCCACCCACAGGCATTCGCCCCGCTTCCCCTGCTGCCACGCGTCCCGCCAGCTCCACCCAATGACCGCAAGCAGGAGAGCAAGACC
>DIHT01000012.1:3463-39910 GCA_002420305.1 Akkermansiaceae bacterium UBA5689
AGCGCTCCGCCCAGAATCAATTGAGTCAGATAAGAACTATGAGGATGGTGGACAAACCAACCAAGCTCCTCTTTAGGAATAGAGCTCTCTGCACCAAACCCCCGCCCGAACATCAACTCAAGACCCGAAATCCGCTCGAGAAACCATTGGTAAATATCAATCCGCCCGGTTGACCCTCGCGTGACAATATCGACCGAGACCAAATCGGCCGATCCTCCCATCCAAGACGTTAGTACAAGATAGAACCCCACCACCACCCCGATCCAAAGTCCAACCCTGAGAAATGCTCGGCCGTGGAAAAAGCAGATCACCACCAATCCTGCAATGAGACCGAGCATTGGCCCACGACTCTGACTTGCCATTAACCCAAAGACTAAGGTCACCAGAGCGATCAACCATAAACGCTGGTGAGCTCTCTTTTCCACGGAGAGTGCAAACCACGCCCCTGCCACCGCTCCAGCGGCGCACAACATCCCGGTCAAAACCGCATTCAGACCATCACTGTAAACGAGCATATTACGGAGGCGGTGGACTCCGAGGTCGCGCGATGGAGAACCGTAAAATACAAGCAGAGAATAAAGCACAACCACAGCCCCAAGAATTGCCAGCCCGCCCACGATCCACTCCCCGAGCCCCTTTTTTCTTCCAGTGGCCACAAGGGCCGCAGCAAGAACGAAAACGGAGATTGAATCGCCTATCCCACCTTGCCCAACCACGAGAGGATCTGCCCACCCCCGGCTCAGGCTTTGCCACCCGAGGAGCAACGCCACCAGCCAGAGCCAGCGAGCCCCTGCCACCGCCCTCGCGATCTGATCTGCTCCAAGGAGGACAAAGGGGAATACCAGCCACAGTGCCCGCCGATGGTGCCACCCGTCCTCAGCCACCCAGAAACCGGCCACCCAGAAGCCGAGGGCCCCAGCCAACAGGAGCTCCCGGGACTTCCAGCAGCAGCTAAGAGCCTTTCCTGTCTTGCCTTGCAACCCCTTCAAGGCCCCTACCCTTCCGACTGCCTCAGGAAGGTCAAGTGCTGTGAAAAAAACCTGTGGCCCAGGAGGCTGGAATGGCCATTATTGTCTCCGTGCACGATGCGCTCGTCCAGTTACTTGGTGCCGCGAAGGTTTCTGCCGCGGCGGACGTCCTTGCCACTCACGCCTCCGACCGGTGGCATGCCTCTTCTCCCCCAGAGGTGGTCGTATTTGCGGAATCCACTGCGGACATCGTGGGCGTCATGCAATTTGCTCACGAGCGGCGCATTCCGGTAACAACGCGTGGCGCCGGAGTCGGTTATGTCGGGGGCTGCGTGCCCCAGCTGGGGGGAATTGCTCTGTCGCTTGCTCGCATGAATACGATTCTCGAGCTCAACCCCGGTGATGGCCTGGCGGTTGTCCAACCGGGCGTAATTACCGCGGACTTGCAGAACGCTGCGCGAAAGATCGGGTGGTACTACCCTCCCGATCCTGCCTCTCTGAAGGAATGCTCGCTGGGAGGCAACATCGCCACCAATGCAGGCGGTCCGCGCTGCCTAAAGTATGGTGTCACGCGCCCCTATGTTCTCGGGCTGGAAGTTGTGCTCGCCAATGGAAACGTCCTCCGCTGTGGCTCAAGATGTCATAAGAACAAAACCGGCTTCGACCTCGTAGGCCTTTTCGTCGGCTCGGAAGGCATGCTAGGCGTCGTCAGTCAGGCTACTCTCCGCCTCATTCCGCATCCTCAGGCCCGCGCCATGCTGACCGCCACCTTCCCAGAATTTCAGCACGCCGCCCACGCAGTTCAGCAAATACTCAACTCTGGGCATCTCCCCTCCGCTCTTGAAATCACCGACGGTTTCACTCTCCAAGCCGCTCGTGAATATCTTGGACCCGATGCTCTCCCAGCCGGAGATGCGCATCTCATCGTTGAGATCGATGGCCGCACCCAAGCGATTGAGGGCGAACGGCAAGAGCTCGCCAGCCTCCTGCAGGAGCTTGGCGCGCTTACCACGGAGCACCATTGCGACGAGGAGGCCTGCGAAAAGGTCTGGCAGTTGCGGCGCGATTTCTCCTACTCGCTGCGCAACACTGGACTGACAAAACTCAATGAGGATATTGTTGTGCCGCGCTCCAAGCTCTTGGACCTCGTCGAATTCGCCCGCGAAATGCAAGATCGCACTGGGATCGCGATCGCGTGCTTTGGACACGCGGGGGACGGCAACATTCACACCAATCTGATGGTGAAGGATTACGAGAATCCGGAAGTTCGGGAAAAAGCAGACCACGCTCTGGACGAACTCTTCCAGTGGATCACCAAGAGCGGTGGCGTGATTACCGGAGAGCATGGGATTGGACTCGCCAAGAAGCGATGGTTTGCCGACGCAGTCGGCGAAGAAGCTGTTTCTGCTCACTCCGCCCTCAAATTGGCTATGGACCCACGCGGGATCCTCAACCCCGGCAAGTTCATCTAGACCGCGGGGGACCACGAACAAGGGCCAGTAGACGAAAATATGGCCTCGGTAGGCTGCGAGGCCGTATTCTGGCGCTGTTTCCGGCACAGTCGCCCCAACACGCGACAGGAAGGCTAAAACTTCCCGTTGTAAGTCCCCGCTGCACGGGAGATACTGTGAGAAACAAACCCTCTAATGCGAACTCTCTGCCTGCTCTCTCTGCTAGTCGCCAATCTCCTTCCGGGGTCAGCGCGAGGCGAATTTGCCTTCCAGGAGTATAAAGACCGCCTCCCGTGGATCTGGGAGTCGCCAACCAAGACCCCGGCGCCTGCGGTGACAGACAAAGAGTGGCCCACAGATGAGATCGATGCATTCATCCTCGCGGCCCTCGAGGAAAGCGCGATGTCCCCAGCTCCACCTGCGAGTGACCGTCACTGGTTTCGCCGAGTCAATTTTGCTATCACGGGATTGCCCCCAACGCCCGAGGCAACGGAAGAGTTCCTCTCCAGTGCGGATAAGGACCGACGCAAGAGCACGGTTCTAGATCTACTTGCCTCTCCACACTATGGCGAACGGTGGGCGCGCCACTGGATGGATCTCGTTCGTTATGCGGAATCTCGGGGCCACGAGAGTGATTTCGGAATCGCCAACGCATGGCGTTACCGAGACTACCTAGTCCGGGCATTTAACGCCGATGTTCCCTACAACGATTTTGTCACTGAACACATTGCCGGCGACCTCCTTGCGGCGCCTCGCCTCGACCCCCAGACAAAAGCCAATGAGTCCATCTTGGCGACCGGGTGGCCATTCCTCGGGGAAGAGGTCCACTCTCCGGTCGATATCCGGCAGGACGAATGCGATCGCACAGACAACAAGATTGACGTGCTTAGCAAAACCTTCCTTGGGCTCACCGTTGCATGTGCCCGATGCCATGATCACATGTTCGACGCGATTTATCAGAAGGACTACTACGCTCTGTCCGGATTCGTTGCGAGTTCGAGCTACCGGCAGGTCCGCTACGAATCCATCGAGGTGAACAAGGCTCAGGCCCGGAAGCTTGAGGCCCTGCGCGCAAAAGCCGCAACTCAGGTTCTGAAGAACTTTGCCCGCGAAGCCGAACCCCATTTTGTGGAGTTAAGCAAGCAGCCCACATACCGAATACCCGGGCCCTTTAAGGTCCAGCCCGAAGAGGGACAGGATGTCCGGGTTATTGCTGATTACACTCGCCCCAATCTAGCTCCCTGGATCGTAGACGGGCCCTCTTTCGGGTCAGGAGTCTCTCCCGAAGGGTCCCTCCTCCTCGGATCTAATCCCGACGAGCCAGGTCTCCGTATCGCGGGCTACGGCGCTGCGCGCCGGGATCCTTTTTGGAATGGGCTCAAGATAACCGACAGCGCCAATGACTCCGGGTCTTTCAACAGTCATTCGCGATCCGGGAAAATGATCCGGACCCCCGCATTCGAGCTAAAAACGGGCCGCCTGCACTACCTGATCCGAGGACATGCCTCCGTCTACGCCGGGGTTGGTCAGCATATCATGATCACCGGGCCACTCCATGGAAGACTGGTCCAACGGCCGAAGATTGATGGCGATCAGCCACGATGGGTAAGCCACGACCTGTCCCGATACGCGGGGCTCCGGACTCACATCGAGTTTGGGGCGGAGGGCGGTAGCCCTCTCGAGGTTCTCATGGTAGTTGAGGCAGACAAGCCTCCGCCCGTCGAGCAGAAGCAACTCAACCTAACCCGTATCGATCTCTCCGCGGCATGGAAGGACCTGGCCGACGGGGTGGTCGAAAAGGAGAATCTTCATGCCGCGCGCTGGATCGTTGAGCAACCAAAGCTCAAAGCGTCCCAGATCGCCTCATCCTACCTAAAGGAGCTTGATGCTATTCGTAAAGGGGTCAAATGGGAATCGGGCCTAGCCGTGGCATGGCTGGATGGCAATGGCGTCAACGAGTATAACATGGACCGCGGAGATCCAGCAAAGCCACTGAAGCCTGCGACCAGAGGCCTCCCCAAGGCATTTGGTCTGAGCTCCATCGACAGTAAAAACTCCGGACGGCTCGAACTGGCACGGCAGGTCACAAGCCCAAGTAACCCGTTGACCGCCCGGGTCATGGTCAACCGTATCTGGCACCAGCTGTTCGGCCTTGGCCTTGTTCGAACCGTTGACAATTTCGGGTGGCTGGGGGAACGCCCCTCTCATCCCGAACTCCTTGACTACCTCGCGACAGAATTTATGGAAACCCATAAATGGTCGATCAAGTCTTTCGTCGCAAGGCTTCTCCTTACGAAAGCCTACGGCCAGTCCAGCGCCAGTGCCGACCCGGTATTTGACCAGAAGGATCCAACCAATATCCTTCTCCACCGGATGCCTGTCCGGCGGCTGGAAGCCGAGGCAATTCGAGACTCCGTGCTGGCTGTTTCCGGACGGCTTGAGCGCAAAATTGGGGGGAAACCCATCCCCACCTACCTCGACGAATTCGTGGTGGGCAGGGGGCGCCCCGGAGGGGGCCCACTGGACGGCGCAGGTCGTAGATCGCTTTACACCTCTGTTCGGCGAAACTTCCTCCCCACCCTGATGCTAGCCTTTGACTTTCCCGCTCCATTCAGCACCAAGGGGAAGAGAGACATCACGAATGTTCCCGCGCAATCGCTGGCCCTGATGAACGATAAGCTCATTTACGAACAGGCCCGGATTTGGGCTCAGAAGATTCTGAAGGAAATGCCTTCCGCGACTCCCGAGGAGAGGCTGAATCGCATGTTTGAGAATGCGTTCACACGGCGAGCCGGAAGACACGAGATTGCCATCCTGATGGAATCCCTTCCCGGACTCATGGAGCTGCACGGCGGCAATCCTAATTCCGAAGGGTTGTGGCAGGACCTCTGCCACAGTCTGTTTTCCATGAACGACTTCATTTACCTCCCATGAGTTCAAGCCCGTTTCCACTCTCCCGCCGCGAAGTCCTGCAAAAATCCTCCATGGGATTTGGCGCCCTCGCCATGGCAGGGCTCATGGACAAAGCCAAAGCGGCATCGCCCCTGATTCCCGACAGTCACTTCCCGGGAAAGGCGCGGAACATTATCTTCCTTTTCATGGAAGGGGGGGTCTCCCAAGTGGATTCCTTCGACTACAAGCCGATGCTTGAAAAGTATCACGGGCAGGACCCTCGAAAGGCGATCGGCAAGCTGGAGAAAACCCAGTTCGAAAATATTGGGAAAGTGATGAAATCTCCGTGGACGTTCAAGCAGCGCGGCGAGAGCGGAATGTGGGTAAGCGACCTTTTCCCCCACATTGCGGGAATGGCAGACGATCTCTGCGTCGTTCGCTCAATGACCTCAAACTTCCCGGAGCATACCTCCGCAAACTATTTTTTTCATAGTGGAACAGGACTACAGGGGCGGCCAAGTATGGGCGCTTGGGCTTCTTACGGGCTGGGTAAGGAAAGTGATAATCTTCCTGGATATGTCGTCATAAACGGAGGCCGAATCCCGTCTGGCGGGCTCGACTGTTTCTCCAATGGCTTTCTCACCGCTACCCACCGGGGGAGCCTTCTCAACGCCAACGGGACACCTGTCGCAAACGTGAGCCCCAATGAGAAAGACGCCAGAAGCCAGCTCCTCAAGCGGCGCCTGATCGGAAACCTCAATGCCCGCTCCTCCAAGGGAAACACCGAGCTGGAATCTGCCATCATAAATTACGAGCTGGCGGCCCGAATGCAGCTCGCGATTCCCGAGCTCATGGATTTCAGTCAAGAGTCCGCTTCAACTAAAGAGCTCTACGGAATTGAAGACAGCTACAAAGGAACTCAAACCTATGCACGAGAGTGCCTGATTGCCCGCAGGCTCATTGAGCGCGGGGTCCGCTTCGTCGAGCTCACGATTCCAAACATCGGAGAGGACCGCTGGGATGCTCATGGAGGGCTGCAGAAGAATCACGGCAACAACGCTCGTTCCGTGGACAAGCCCATCGCGGGCCTGCTCAAGGACCTGAAGGCCAGAGGCATGCTGGATGATACTCTCGTTCTCTGGTCTGGAGAGTTCGGGCGGACTCCCTTTGCGCAGGGAGGCAATGGCCGGGATCATAATGAATTCGGATTCTCTCTCTGGATGGCAGGAGCCGGGGTCAAGCCAGGCACGGTGTATGGAGGAACTGACCAGTGGGGTTACAAGGCGGAGGAGAACCCCCTGGAAGTCCATGATCTTCATGCCACGATTCTTCACTTGATGGGGATTAATCACAAAGAGCTTACTTACCGCTTCAGCGGCCGCGATATTCGGCTCACCGATGTTCATGGTCGGGTTGTCGAGGAGTTACTCTCCTAATTCTGCCCTCGTGGCTGTCGCCCCCTGGACGTCTTTACGCCAGCCATTCTTAGCTATTCCGCGAGCTGGAAGACCCTCTGCACCGATTCAAAAACACTCAGCGGCGCTATGGCTGTCCCTTCCGGACCCGTAGGGCGGGAGGCTTCAATCAATTTCGCGGGGTGGATTCGGTTCCCCTTCCTCAGGGAATATCCTGATCCGGGATCCACGCACGCTCCCTCGTAAATCTCGAAATGCAGGTGAGCCAGCCAGGCGCCATTACCAGTTCCCACGGTCCCAAGGCGCTGTCCGCGCGCTACAACCCCACCGACAGCCACCCCAATTCGGTCCAGATGCCCATAGAGGCTATGAAATTTCCGCCCATCCGGCTGGCGGTGGCCCAGAATGATCACCTTTCCCCAATTCCCTCCCCGGTCACCCGCAAAAACAACATGGCCGTTTCCCATCGCGTAGACGGGATCTCCGAGATCTGAGTCTCCTCCTCCTATTCCGTTCAGGTCCTCTCCGAGATGGTTCATTTGCACTCGTTCATTACGCTCTAGGAACGGTTGCGCATTGTAGGTAAACGCTCCGGTCTCCGATCCCAGGGGCTGGTCCAGTAATGCCACCGGGGCCAGAAGGAAACGATTGAATGCATCGTGGAGTATGAACTGGCGGTCAAAAGCAGGAACCCGCCCTTCCGCTTCTTCACTCGCTCCGATCGGGTATCCCGGAGGAGCATCCGCGTCCTGCCAGGACCGGAGAGACTGAATAGGATCTCGTGGGCGAGGGCTGTTGAAAAAAATAGCCCCCAACAGGAAGAGCACAAAGATGCACAGCCCCACTACAAGCTCACTACGAAAACCACGTCCCATAACTTGAACAGCACTCGAAGAGCCGGCCCATCTGCCAGCTTACGGTCGATCTTCTCCGTAGGCTATCCGGCAAACCATGGGGAACCAGCCTATTCCTCTTGCTCCGGAAGACGCACCCGGGCAAAGGGCCTCACCCGATAGACCTTCCTTCCCCGTTGCACCGTTAGGGAGGTTTGCTGCTCCGTCGCTGAAGCGATCAGCTTGTCATAAAAATCTGCCGGCTGATCCACCCGGGCATTGTTAATTTCCAAAATCATATCCCCAACCCGCAGCCCCCTTCCGGCCGCCTGCCCTTCGGGATGGATTCCGGAGATCAGAACCCCCCTGGCTCCACGAGTTCGCTGGAGCAGGGTCAATCCCTGCACGGTGATGCCAATATCCCTGATTACGGCTTGATCCGATATGCTTCGCTCCACAGGGCCGCTCGCCTGCGTCAGGGTTTCAGCCTCTTCTGCATCAATGACCGTGGCTTTTAGAGTGACCTCCTCGCCCTTTCTCCAAACCGTAATATCCACCTCGCGAGCGACCGGGGTTCTTTGAATCTGGGCAAAGAATTGAACCCTGCTCTCAACGTTTTTATCGTTATAGCGCACCACAACATCATCTGGTAACAAGCCTGAAGCCTCGGCAGGGGACTCTGGAACAACATCCTGAATATAGACCCCGCCATTCTCATACCACCCTACTTTTTCTCTAATGAGAGGGTTCCAATCATAGCAACGAACACCTAGCCAGCCCCGGGTGGCCCTGCCTTTAGCAAGAATCTGTTCGAACACCTCGCGCACGTCATTGGAGGGTATGGAAAAACCAATTCCAACGAATCCCTCGTCCTCCGTGTCAGGAGAGTAAATCGCCACATTGATCCCGATTATTTCACCGAGAATATTCACCAGCGGACCTCCCGAGTTTCCAGGATTGATCGCCGCATCTGTCTGAAAGAGGTCGCGTTGACGATCAGAGATCGTCCTCTCCTTGGCTGAAATAATTCCTCGGGTCACCGTCTCCCCCAGTCCAAAAGGATTGCCAATGGCCAGAGCCTGCTGACCCTGGCGAACCCGATCAGAGTCCCCGAACTTAAGAGGCTTAAACTCCCGGTTGGCCTTGATTCGGATCACCGCAATATCCAGCGCCCGGTCTTCACCAATCACAACAGCAGGATAGGTTTTGCCATCGTGCATGGTCACAGTGATTCTGGATTTCCCATTCGTCACGTGTTCGTTGGTTACTACGTGCCCTTCTCTCGAGACGACCACTCCGGAGCCAATTCCGCGGACGGGATACCCCTCGTCTACCCAAACCCGGCCAAGCCAGTCCTGCATGAAGTTTCTCTTCACTCCCTCGGTTTGCAGAGAGACTACCGAAGGCACCACCGCAGCCGTCAGTCGCGCAAATTCCTCGTCAAGCGCTGCAAGGTATTCCACGTCCCCAAGAGAGAGTGCTGGTTTGCTGCTAAGGGTATACCTTTCCGGAACATAGTTGCTCTCTCGGTCTTTCGCCCCAAAGTTCAGGAGATTCGAAAGGCCCCCTATCCCGGGCAGCTTCCGGAAACCAGCGACTACCAGAAAGGCCAGCAGGAATACCCCAAGGAGAACGGCCGTTCGACGCAATGCCATATTCATGATCGTTGGGTGCCTAGTTCGAGAATGGATCCTTTTGGACGGGGGGAAAGCGGAAATTCAGCGTCCCCGACGGAGCGCCCGGAAGGCGCCCCCAAGCGCCCGAGCGGTGTCGCTAGCAACGAGCGATTCCGGAGATTGGTGTTTTTTCAGAGCAATTTCAGAGGCCCGCCCCGCCAGCCAAGCAGCAGAGCGCGCCGCATCAAGCCCTGATAAACCCCTAGCCAACAAGGCCCCCAGCACACCACTGAGAACGTCGCCCTGCCCGCCTGAGGCCATTCCTGGATTCCCGGTGACATTGTAATGCAAGTCCTGGCCAGAGGATGTCACAATCGTCCTCGCCCCCTTATAGAGGAGCGTGCAGGGGTGCAGTTTCACGAATGCCCGGGCACACTCGGCCCGGCTTAGTTTCTCAGCCGCGGGGAACATCCGACTCATTTCCCCCGGATGCGGCGTCAGGACCATGTGACTCTTTACGCGTCCGGATAGTCCCATGGCGGATATCAGGTTCAGCGCCTCTGCGTCCACAACCATGGGCATGCTGCAGCTCTCCAGCAGATTCAACACCCCGGTTTTTTCGAGCTTTCCGGACCCGTTAAGACCGGGCCCAATCACGAGAGCCGCATGAGGCGCATCCATCACGTCATCGTAGCTCGAAAGGGCTTTTACCATGACTTCCGGAGGGACCGCCGTGGAAATCATGAACGGATAGTCCTCTTCCAATACGTAAAGCGTGACAAGGCCCGCGCCTCCCCTGAGGGCTCCAAGAGCCGCGAGGCACCCCGCCCCAAGCATCCCCCGCGATCCCGCTACAACCCCAACTCGCCCGGCCTCCCCCTTGTGGGTTCCATAGTCCCGCGGCGGAAAAAGACCGCGCAGCTTTGGCCCAGTAGTCAACTCGTCCCCAGAGCCAGAATCAGGAAGCTCCTCCAGAGCGATCACCTCGATTCGCCCGACGTGCATCAGAGCCGATTCGGCCACTAATCCTTTTTTGGGAGCTGCAATAGTTGCGGTAAGGTCAGCTCGGACAGCTCCGTCTTCTACCCTTCCATCGTCCGCATTCACTCCAGAAGGAACATCAATGGCGACAATCTCTGCGCCTCCGGATTCCCGAAGAAAATTCATCTCGGCTGCTAGGACGCCAATCGGATCCCTCAATGCTCCATTCGCTCCGATTCCCAACAGGCCATCGAGAAGAAGCAGAGGGCCTTGGTTTATCTCTAATTCCCGGCGTTCCCGCTGGACCTCTATGTCACCAAGCTCTCGAAGCTTCTGACGAGGCAGAGCCCCTAACTCAAGGGGCTGGAAGGCGCTCCGCACAACGACCTTCCATCCCGCCGAGCGAAGCACCCTGAGGGCAACAAGGGCATCTCCCCCATTATTACCTTTGCCGACGTAAGCTACAGCCGTTCCGGGGCCGGAATACAGATCTACCAGGGCCTCGCCCAGCCGTTTCCCTGCCTTGTCCATGAGGCTTTCTGCCGAAATGCCCTTGCGGAACGCCCGGCGTTCCAGCTCTCGCATTTCATGACAACTGAGAAGACCCATCTACAGTAGCTCCTTGCATCTGGGGTGATTGAACTCCGGGGCCCAGACGGTTCCGTCCTATCCTAACGTTGAAAGCGATACTTAATAATTCCGTCCGCTATTCCTCGTGCTATGGCGTCCCTATAAGCTCCTGTTTTCATACGAGACCTCTCCCGTGAATTACTGACAAAGCCTCCTTCCACCAACACCGCCGGATTTCGCGAAGCCCTGAGAACGTAATATCGTCCAAATTTAACGCCGCGGTCACGACCTCCTACCCGTTTCAGCATCCCTTCCTGAATCGCCTCAGCTAATGGCTTACCTGCCCTGCTGTAATAGTAAGTCTCCAGCCCTGAGACGGAGCGTCGCCAAGTGTAGTTGTAGTGCAGGCTTACAAATATCGCACCCTTGAACCGGTTCCCAATCGCGGCACGCTTGGCGAGAGAGATAAAGGTGTCACTCTTGCGGGTCATGGTGACCTGATAGCCCTTCGCGAGCAGGTAATGCTCCAGGCGCATGGCCGTATCGAGGGCAAGATGCTTTTCGTAGACCTTCCCGGATCGCCCGCCTCGATCATCACCTCCATGGCCTGGATCAATCACAATCCTGCTGAAATAACCCGCCCACACTCCGGAGGAAGATACGAGGAGGATTAAGGCGGAAAACGCGATTGCCCGAAACGAAGGATGGGGAATAGGCATGGGCGAGAGAGCAGGAAGGGGGGTCCGGCTACAAATTTCTTTTAGACAAGGCTAGCGCACGCGGAAAGAAATTTCGGAAAGGCCCTGCCCGACAAGCCCGCCATTCCATTATCGAAAGGTCATGGAAGGCCGCTCAGACAATTTTCGGAGCCGCGCCCTGCTCTGGGCTTCTGCCTTGGGGTCATAGGAGATCCCTCCCGAAATCACGACCTCCCCGTTGTTAAAGGTTGTCAAGGCAGGCTTCCGCCCTGCGGCGGGCTTGTAATATTTCGTGCCGAGATATGTTCCCGCCGGGGTAACCGTTCCATGCGCGTAAACATTTGGAGCCGAGAGAGAAAGCACATGAAGATTGTTATCCCGGTCAACTGTGGCCTTTGGCGCCTTGCTGGTGATGACCTCCCCCATTCGAAATGCCTGGAGGTTGCGGCCGGTCCGGATATCGACAAGATGCACATAGAGTGAAGATTTCCGGGCAGAATTGTGGATTGAGAGCCTGTATTCCCGCACGTTGCCGAGCGTGGGATCCCCAACCCGCTGCGTGTAGACTTGGCGCCCAAGCGTCACGCTAAAATACGTCGTGTTCGTGACAAAATTCCCCCCTCCCCCGGGAAGCCTGATCACGGCCTTACAGCGAAACCTGCCCGGTTCAGTGACACGGAAAGCCCCCGTAAGATCCACGCTTTTTGCGATGCTGCGCCCTGCTGGGATTCTTACTGCTCCAAAATTCATGGCGGCGAGAGGACTAAGGGCCGTCCCTCGGGAATTTTTAATCTCAAAATCGAGCCAGTTCAGACTCGTCTGTTCCTCCGTATGGATCAGGAGGTCGCGTCCGGAATTGTTCGTCAAGGTCACGGTTGCAACTACAGGCTCGTGAGCGATGTATTCCCTTTTCGACATGCTCAGGCTTGCTTGGACCTGAGCGCATGCGTCGCTCAGGTTTAAAATTCCCGTGAGGAAGCAGATCAGGGAGAGCAGCCTAAAGTTGGAACGCATAACTTGGAGGTGGAGAAATTGGGGCCGTGGGTTTACGTCGTATCATCCTGTGACCGCAAGGGAAACCCGTTACTTGACCCCTGATTTTTGCCCTTCGTCGATTTCCCCGGGGCCGTTCTACCCCCTTGGGGGGGCTTTCCCTTCACGGTTCGAAAACCCAGGTCCTTACGCCTGAGAGCTCTTGTTGAAACCCAGCTCCGGCCGGACGCCCCGCTTGCCGGCACGAGAAAAGAGCCTCCACAGGCTACTGGGCCTTTCGCGTTCATTGGGAAAGAAGGGTTCCGCTCAGAATCCCTTGTCCACTCTGCGACATTCCCTGCCAACCCGTGAATCTCGAGCTTGCCGGGGTTTCGCGGGGACTGATCGACAGGACCCCACCCCTCTACGTAAGAGGTCACATTGTCGTCCAGAGCCACCACTGCCAACCACTCTCTCAAGGTCGGCAAACGGCCTCCTTTCCAAGCGGCATACGCATGGGCGTCCCACCAATCGACCCCCGTCACTGGGTGATTCAGATCATATTTGAGCCCATCGAAGATTCCGCCGCTACGGGCCGACCTCAAAACCATGAGCCAATCGTCCGGAAGGTGATCCACTTTCGTCCGGGGCTGGCTCCCGTGGTCGTAGGCCTTGCGCTGGCTTGCCCCCATTACAGCCAGGGCATCAAGAAATTCCAGATACTCCGCGATCGTGACCTCATGGGCATCTATCATAAAGGAGGAGAGCAGACCGGATTTCCCCTCGTGATCTCGATAATCTCCTCCCGGAATAGGAACCATTCGAGACAGGTCGCGAGCGGGCGGCGCATCGCGCCTATCCACGACAAGGAGCGCAGACACAACGACAGTCAAGACTGCTGCTCCAGTCACGGTGAGCCCGATCTTCTTCATCCGGTAACGTCGCGAGGCCTTTGACCTCTCCTCCAAAACCTCCCGGACCTCGGAGGCAAGGGATTGCTCCAGCTCCTGCGCCGTGTTGGCAACCTGCGTCCAGCTCAATCTGACCCCTTCACCCTCGCCCATCATCAGCACAAAAAGCCGCCCAAGACGGGTATCTCCAAAGAGGTCCGTTCCTGCCAGTCCGGGCTGCAGGAACTCCTGCATGAGGCTTGCCGCCGCTCGCAAATCCCGAGCAGTTTCATCCGCTTCCCGCTCCCCCGCGAGAGCGAGATTCTGGATGCGTAGGATTCCATGCTCCCCCAGAACAAGGTCTGAGGCTTTCAGGGGGGCGCTTCTAGTCCCCCGCTCCTCCAAGTGAGCCATCGCCCTGCCAAGCTGCTTCAACAGCCCAGTAAGTTCCAAGGGGATATACATGTGCCCGCCTTCGCAGAGCTCCCCAAAGGACTGTCCTAATAACAGCTCGCGAGTCCAATAAAGCTCTCCCCCATCCTCTCCGGCCTCAAAAACAGAACCAATACCCGTATGTTCAATCGCGGCCTTGGCTCTGACATCTCCGAGAAACGACGCTGCCGGCTGATCACACCCCGCCGCTTTCTGCCTGACCAGCACCACTCCACGGTCCATCGACCTCTGGCGGGCATGATAGGTCCATGTATCCTTGTCCTCGGCAATCAACTGCCCGAGCAGATAGTCTCCCAGCCGTGGCGGCACAGAATCGTCTGAAAGGTTTTCGGGAGCAGACATGAGAACCAGATCCAGACTCCAGGATCGACATCATACTAACCGCCTCCGGGACAAATGTCATCCCGCCATGAGGAAAAAGCAAAGCCCTCGCTCCTAGAAATGGATCGCATGGCCCTCTGCATCAAGCGAAGCTTCATGAACGCCCTCGGTGAGAGTGGGATGTGCGTGGATGGTCGCATGGAAGTCCTCAATAGTGGCCTCAAGCGTAAGGCCGAGGCCCATCTCTGCTATGATGTCTGTTGCGTTGGCGCCAATGATGTGAGCTCCTAGCAACTCCCCATGCTCTTCGCCAAAAAGAAGTTTGATGAAGCCCTCTGTCTCCGCGGCAGCCTGAGCTTTTCCAAGCGCCTGATAAGGAAACTTCCCTACCTTGTAAGCAACTCTTTCCTCTTGGAGCTCACGCTCAGTTTTCCCAACGGAAGCAATCTCCGGATAGCAGTAGGTGCAGCCGGGAAAGGTTCCAACTCGGCTGGGGGTTGCTTCGGGCAGGAAGATCCCATCGACACACTGGGTTGCCTCATACATTGCCGTGTGCGCCAACCACGGGGGCCCCGCGATATCCCCGATCGCATATACCCCTCTCATCGAGGTCTCATACCGGTCTCCAATCTGGATCCAGCCTCGATCGGTAAACTCAGGGAGTTGGCCTCCGGGCAGTACAGGAACGACCCCGATCGCGACCAGACAGATATCAGCCTCAATCACCTGACTACCCTTGGCGTCTTCTACCGTTACCCTCACCGAGTCTCCGGCGTTCTCGGTCGCGATAACCTTCGTATCCGTGAGGCATTTGATCCCCTGACGTGAGTAGGACTTTTTCAGGGCATCTCCTATATCGTCGTCTTCAACCGGGACAAGACGGGGCATCATTTCCACAAGGGTCACCTCTGTTCCGAACGCATTGTAGATATATGCAAACTCTACCCCGATCGCTCCTGCCCCGATAATCACCATGCGGGAAGGCTGGGAAGGGAGGATCATTGCCTCCCGGGATCCAATGACGTTACTGCCATTGAAAGGCAACCCCGGAAATTCTCGGGCCTTCCCGCCGGTCGCAATGATAATGTTGGAAGTCTCGAGAACCTGCACGCTTCCATCACTCGCCTTTACCTCAACGTGAGTGCTATCGACTACCGAGCCATAGCCCTTTACGTAGTCGACCTTGTTTTTCTTAAAGAGAAACTCAACACCCCCAGCAAGCCTGTCGGAAACATTTCGAGAGCGCCCGATCACGGCGCCCCAGTCATAGGAAAGATTGTCGAACGTAATTCCGAACTCCTTTGCCTGATGCTTGAGTGTATGGAAAAGGTGCGCGTTTTTGAGCAACGCCTTGGTGGGAATACACCCCCAGTTCAAGCACGTTCCCCCCGCTCGCTCCACCTCTACACAGGCAACTTTTTTTCCCAACTGCCCGGCCCGGATAGCGGCAACATAGCCGCCCGGTCCGCCACCAATCACAACCAGATCGTAGGACATGTAACAACGTCGAGTTTAAGCGCTACCCCCCAGAGGAGTAGTCGTGCTCCGAAGCTGCTCAAGCCCTGCTGAATGTCAAGGCCGCGCAGGCAAGGAAACGCGTTGGAGGTCGTTTTACTCTATCCTGCTCCAGTTCCAGCCCCCACTGCACCCACTGCTCCTCGCCGGACACCAGATGAACGAGTTAGGAGCGAGAGAAGCAGAAAGACCTTGAAAAAGGATGAGATCTTCCGTGATGGGGAGAGCTCTTCAATCTATCGCTCCCATGGCCCATAACACCCCACGCGGCGCAATAACGCTCCTGTCCATCGCCTGCGCCGGTCTCATTGCGGCCTGCCCGTATGCGCTTACAGGACAATCCGTCGAGGAGTGGGGGGTCGCGCTTGGCCAGAAATACACAGCGTTAGGCAGCTTCAGGGCGGAGTATACGGCAGTCTCCCCGACTTCAGATGAACCCCTCCACGGCTTTCTCATTGAGAATCGCGAAACGGGGGCCTGCCTCGTAAAGTTACAGTCCGACTCTGGCAAAGGCGGCACTGTTTGGTGGGTGCCGCAGAGGGCCGGAAAAGAGAGCGGCACCTATGCAAAATTCGGTGATTCCGCCTTCAGGGTCAGGGGGCTTGCAGAATTGGTCCGCCAGCATCAGAAACTGGTCTCTTCAGGCGACCAGAAAATTCAATCTAACCGTAGCCCCGGCATCGCTCCCTGCATCCAGCTTGGAGCGGATACAATCTCCGCATTTCTCTTCTCAGCTGCTCCCGGCCTGTCCCCTGCGTTCTCCGGAGCACCCACCTCCCGGGTAGAAGAATTACGGGAGCTGAAGGAGTCCATTGAACTCATTCTCGATGATGGCAGCTGGATTCGTCTAGAGCGTAAGACCGGATTGCTTGCCGGCTAGGGATACCCTGCAGATCAGGGAGAACGCAGCCTCAGGCTCGAAAACGTTAAGCCTCTGAAAGGTAATGACGCGCTTGCTCGTGAAATTCCCTCTGTAGATCCCGCCAGCCTCCAGGAGGCTTCCCCTGAAGCGCTCAACCTCGCCGATCCCCTGCACTCCGCTCTTTTCCATCATTTGGTCGAAAAAGCATGTGCAGAGGGGGCGCCGAGCCCGGCAAGGCTTCTTGCCGAAAACGCCCCAGCTTTAAGGGCCTATTGGCTCGCTGCGTGGGGATACCTTGTTCCCCCAGGAGTTCCGGCCAACGTGGCGCGTATGCTTCAGGACCTCAAGGGCCAGAAGCAGCAATACCTCCGTGACTGGACCGCGGCAAAGGAAGCAGATCCTGACGCCATGGAAGGAGTTTCTTTCATTCAATATTTTAGACTCAGGCGGATGAAGTTGCGAGAGGACCTCCGGTCAAAAATTGATGCCGAGTCCAAGCAAGGGCCTGCCCTCGCTCGTCTCCAGCTTCTCCTTGATGGGGAAATCTCCAAGCTCATCCCTGCCCAAGTTGCCCGGGGACGAGAACTGGCAAAGCTGATCGTGGCCAATCAGCGAGAGGCAATGGTCATCGCCCTTCTCCCCGAAGTCCCCGAGAAGGCCCTGCCGTCTTTTTGACCTCTTAGTCCAGCATGAATTGCAAATGGCAAGCGGTCAGGCTTCCCATCGTATCGCATGCCTCAAACGCTGAAGTGCCATATCTCTGGCACAGAGCCGCCCGCAGGCTGACAAGCTTCTGCTCAGGGGCAATGGTGTCCTTGCTCATCATCTTCAGCACTCCCTTGAGACGCACACGGGAGGCGCAGTAGCGGCGCGCCATCTGGCTACGTTCTTCACTGCGATACTGAAGAATTGTCGTGGGGTTGAGGTGCTCCCGAACCAGTTCATCAACGGGCATATTGTCCGGAAAACAATGGGACCGATATACTTCCAGCATCCCTTCATAGCTCTGCTGGTCAAAGTCGATGGGTCGTACACGATACTGGACCTCCTCAAAATCAGGGGTGATATCAACGACGTAATTCACACTGCGCATGTCCCCAAGCAGCCGGAGAAAACACCGCTCCCCGAATTTTACGAACTCCTTTGCGACCCTTACCTTGTTGAGCTCTGGGGCCTTCAGGTAGTCCTTGATGAAGATGTTTCCCGGAACTCCGGCAATGTGCTCCTCAATCAGGGTGTTCCCATTGACCAGATAATTGATCCGGTTGGGAGAAAGGATGTGCTCCAGCTCCAACCCGTAAATCCGGTTAGCGTCCGCAATCTTGACGTAATAATAATCCGAATTGCCATTAAACTGATTCGTGATCCGGACCCGGAAAGGGCGAGAATTGCCAAACTCCCCAAAATCAATCCGCTCCACGCTCAGGTGCTCCGCCAGCGAGAGGTCGCCCCCGATCTTCAGGACCGCATAGATCTCCGTAAGCTTGGTCCGAAGGTCTTTCATTACCTCCTGCGGATAGGAGACCGTAAGCCAGAGCGTTTCTTCTCCATCCGGATCCTCGTAGGGCACGGCCTCTGAAAAGCGCAGCAGGTCGTCGTATACCAAGGGAATTTCACAACGACGCCCAAAGTGCTGCAGATACTGAAGAAGGAAGCCCGATACAGGATAGTAGTGCTTGCGCTTCTGGATGAGGGAAGACATGGCGTGAGCCCGGAACGCCTCCGGGGGAGTAAAATATATCAGGCTTCTCAGCCCGTCTCGAATCTCGCTATCAGGTGAAGAGTGTCGATCCCCCTCTTGGTAAATTCTTCCCAGTAACTTTTTTCTATCGGCCTGGTATGCTCCTTTCGTTTCTCCTCATCAAGGGAGTTCCAGGCCGGAAGCCCTATCTTGCGTATGACATCTCGTTCGGCGAGACGAAGGGTAAGCTCCTCCCAAAAGATTTCATTCCGCATCTCATCGATGGCTTCCTGAACGAAGGACCGGGTCAGATAATCTGTGGTGACCCGATATCGCTGAAGAGCCTCATCGAACTCGATAATATCGCCAAAGCCTAAATGAGTGACCTTTTCAAGAATGGTGTTCTCCAATTCTTCAAACCTTGCAAAATTTTCTTTAGCGCCAGGCTTCCGATTCAGAGATCCAACCTCAGCGGCGAGGCTAATCATATCAATGAGGACGCTGAGTTCCTCCTCTGTAAAGCGAAGATGCATTAACCTTAACGGGGCGCAGGATGGTATATCCCACCATTCAGGCCGCGACCCCGCAATGTTGAATTCCCCTCGACCGGCTGGCGGCGAGCTGATTAGATTTCCCCCGATGAGGCAATTGCTCATCATGTTTGTGCTTCTTTCCCTGCCCGGTTGTTTCATCTTTAACAAGCGTTCCCCCGACCCGTACCCGGATGTGACCTTTGAGCTGATCCACGACAGGGCGGGCGGGCTCCAGCCGCAGGACCATGTCGCCCTCGCTAAATGGGACGACAACTACTACTACTTTCAGTGGCGGCGTATTCTTGAGCCGGCCACCATGAAGACGACCGAAGGAGCAGGAAAAGTTCCAGTAAGAGAATTTGACCGCAAAAATGGAAGTGCACTTGAGCGGAGGTATGGAATCCTCGGAAAGGAAGATCTTAACGGACAGCTTTACAACGCGGGTGCCTACTAGGCCTAGTCCTCAGCAGGCGGCAGCCCTGGTAAAATCACATCCTCTAATTCCCACTGCCCTGCCGAAGCGGCATCTCTCCAAGAGTTCAATTCCTGCGACACAACTACTGCGGTAGCCGGCTCCATCGCAATGGCTTTTCCAGTGAGCGCCTCCACGAGATGTTCCCACCCTGGGTTGTGGCCCAGCAACAGAGCGCAGCTCACCGTCTCCGGCAGCATCAGCATTTCATCCTCTGCGGCAGCCTGCCCGAATTGATAAAACGAGGAGAGGAACCGAACCTCAACCTTCGTCACAAAGGCTTCGCTCAACCCCGCAAATGTTTCTCGGGTCCGCTGTGCATCACTGCTCAGCACGATTTCGGGAAGCCTCCCTTTCTCAACAAGAGTCGCCCCAACCCGAGGGCCTTGTTCCCTGCCCACGACTCCGAGAGGCCTTTCATGGTCCGGAGCTTCCACCCCTTCCCAGGGGCTTTCCGCATGGCGCATCACGATCAAGCGGCGGAGCCTCATCACTACTCCCCCTGTTCGATCCGATAAAATTCCCGGGGCTGTCCAAGCGGGCTGATCGTATGGGTCCCCCGCTCATCTGTAGCGCGCTCGAAAAGCGTTTCATCTTCAAAATTCTCCAAGTCGCTTGTACGCAGCACCTTGTAAAAAAGGCCACGGCGCTGCGTCCAGTCCAGTCGGAGCTCATCCTCCGCCAGACGGGTCACCGTCAAACTTGGGCGCTCGTCCAAGATGCTCCCATCAAAATACTTAATTCCAAGCTCCCACGCCGCAACCCCGCACTCGGACCCAACCGCTCGGCCCGGGCCATCATCTGCCGGCACATGGATTCCCCCATAAAGCCGGGAAATCCCAGCCTGATCCGAGGCATCATAATACGTTGCCCACTGTAATTGGACCGGAGCAGTGGGCCCCGCTTCAAATTCCAACTCCTCCACTTCATGAACAGCAAGGCCTCCAGGAAAGAACTCACTCCCAGTAAGGCGAGTGAGCACTTCCGCGGCTGCGCGGCTAAAAGTGCTGTGCCCTGAAAGGTAGGCAGCAAACGCAGGCGTCACAAAGGTATCCCGCTGATACGGGAGCCAGTCCTCTGCGAGGATCCAGCCGACTCCCCCAATCTGAGTTGCCGGGTTAGCCGGCTCCCCCTGCCAGCAATAAATTGCAACCTTGCCGATTGCGCCGGCGCCTAGGTGAGCATGCCTTCCCGCGCCAAGGGCTGTACTTCTAGTCACTATTTCCACGAGACCGGGCTCGAGGGAAATGCCCTCCTCGCTGTAAAAGGGAAACGCCTCATTGCTCGACTGCCCTTGAGCCGCCATGTAGCGGATCGCGCTGATCGGGCGAACATAATCATACTCCCGCTTGCAGGTCCACGCTGCGACAGCCGCATCATGCAGCGACGCGTTAAGCAAAAAATACATCTTGGTCTCCCACTCTAGTTCATTGAGCTCCGGGCCAGATCCCTCGAAGCGCCTCTCAAAAGAGGGGTGATCCATCATCTCATTGGCTATAACGTTCCAGTGCCCGGGAGGCGTTTCTGACTCAGGCCCATCTGCCCAGTATTCCGCAACGACCCTGCCAAAGTCGGCTTCGTTCACGAGATTTGGAGCATAGCTTGCCCCAGTCTCCGGGTTTAGGGCATGCCCACTTCCGTCATTCGTTCCGAGAGAATTATTGCCTATCGCACCGGGCGAAAAGTCCCTGACGGGAGCGACAGCAGGATCCAGGAGGCTACTGAAGCGGATAACCTCCAGATTCCCAGCCTTGAATTCCTCGTCTCCATCACCCTCCAGCTGGGGGGGCGGGCCCGGATCAAAATACAGGATCTCCCCCGGCTCCCGGCTCAAGGCGAAGGGCCAGACATCACGCCAATGCGACCCCAGGAACGATTGGGTATTAAACGCCAGCGGTTGGCCCGTCTGAGAGACCGCTTCAACAAACTCCAGCGGCTGCCAACGGTTGGGGTCATTCAGCGTAGTTCCCGCGAACGCAAGAACGAGTGGGTCGTTGACCGGGGCATAGCTGCTATCGGTATAGCCACTCGCCTCGTTGGAGTTGTCGCCGCTCGTCCAGTCGATGACCGTTTCGCCCACCCGGTTCCCTACCGCGGAGGGGCTATTTCCCGCCGTACTCAGGTTATTTGGATTATATCCCAGAGAAATCATGAGGTCACGAAGCTCATTTTGAATCTGAAGAGCATTCGCCAAGGGCGTGTTCGGATGGCGAACGGCTATGTAACGGTGTCTCAGGACCCGGTAGGCGGCATGGCTAACTGCCTCCCGGCGAGCGGCCTCCACATCTCCAGCCGAAGTGACATTCTCGCGAAAAAGGTAGCCGGTCGCTTCCGGGTCGTAAGCCGCCCACGCGTCATACATGGCCACTGAAACATGAAACAAATTCCGAGCATGGACAGGGGGGTCAGGAAACGACAGGCGCACTGCTGCCAGATTCTGTTCGTTCCAGGTCCGGGCCACGGAATCTGCCGATGACGGCATGACCATTGAGAGAAGGGCGGCGGCCAAGCTGACGCCCCAGCGGGGGTGGTTTTTCATTCTGAGAAGGGTGCTGAGATAGCAGATATCCTGCGAATAAAATACCGAAGGGGGCTCCTGCCGTCAACCCCCTCGGCCAAGCAACTCCACCCGCTTTACCCCGATCCCGTGGGGGTGCGCTTCCCCAGTCGAGTTATTTTGAAAACTTCGGCCTCTTCCTATCTCCGTCCTTGCCATCCGCTGCGAATGCCGCTCCAAATCACCGCCCAATGACCGCCGCGGAAATTCGCCAGAGCTTTCTGGACTTCTTTGCAGAGAAGAGGCACTCCATTGTGCCATCCGCGTCGCTCCTGCCTCAGTCCCCCGGATTGCTCTTCACCAATGCGGGGATGAACCAGTTCGTTCCCTACTTCCTAGGCACCGAAAAGCCGCCCTACGCCCCTCCCCGCGCCGCCGACACTCAGAAGTGCATCCGGGCGGGAGGGAAGCACAACGACCTCGAGGACGTGGGCCAGGATTCCTACCACCACACCTTTTTCGAGATGCTGGGGAACTGGTCCTTCGGAGATTATTTCAAGCAGGACGCGATCACCTGGGCATGGGAGCTCATGGTTGAGCGGTGGGGCTTTCCTCCCGAGCGCCTTTACGCCACCGTTTATCGCCCTGGTCCGGGAGACCCAGCCGACTTTGACCAGGAAGCCTACGACCACTGGAAAGCCTTGTTCGAAAAGGCCGGCTGTGACCCTGAGGTCCATATCGTCGATGGCAACAAGGCCGATAACTTCTGGATGATGGGAGAGACGGGCCCCTGCGGGCCTTGCTCCGAACTGCATGTGGACCTCACCCCGGAGGGAGATACCGGGGGCCTGCTGGTGAACAAGGATAGTGATCAGTGCATCGAGATCTGGAACCTCGTCTTCATTCAATTCAATGCCGAGGCCGATGGGAGCTTTCGGGACCTTCCCTCCAGACATGTTGATACCGGCATGGGATTCGAACGTGCCTGTTCGATTATCCAAAACACAAATGGCTTCACGGATTTCTCGCGCAGGGCCTCGAACTACAACACCGATGTCTTCCGTCCCATCTTCAATACCCTCGAGGAGCTGAGCGGAAAAACCTATCAGGACGTTTATCCCGGCCCTGACGAGGAAACTCCGGACGAGACCGTGAAGACGGCAGTAGCATTCCGGGTCATCGCCGATCATCTTCGCACGCTCAGCTTCTCGATCGCAGATGGGATTCTCCCGGGCAACACCGGGCGCAATTATGTCCTGCGGCGCATCCTGCGGCGTGCGGTCCGATACGGCCGATCTCTGGGCTTCACTGGAGACAAGTTTGTCCTGACCGCACTGGTCAAGACTCTCGTGAACCAGATGGAACAGGCCTTCCCGGAGCTCAAGGCTCGGGAGTCTGTCGTAGTGGAAACCCTGCAGCGTGAGGAGCGCAGCTTCAACGAGACCCTCGACCGGGGCCTCACCCTCTTTGAGGAAGAAGCCGCCAGACTCTCCGGCGAGGCCTTCCCCGCCGAGGCCGCCTTCAAACTTTACGATACCTTTGGATTCCCGGTGGACCTCACCCAGCTTCTCTGCCGCGAGCGGGGTATCTCTCTGGAGATGTCTCGCTTCGAGGAGCTCATGGAGCAGGCCAGACAAATCGCCCGCGAAGCCCAGAAATCAGAAATTGTTTCCGCCCTCGACATCGCCACCGAGGTTCACACTGAGTTCATCGGATTTGAGCAGGACAGCTGCGAGGCCACTATTCTGGAGACGCACCTCGATGGGGACCTTCGCTGGCTCCTGACGGATCGCTCTCCCTTTTATGCAGAAATGGGCGGGCAGGTTGGAGACACCGGCGTCGTCTCCGCTGGGGACTCGGAGATCCCGATCGTTGCGCTCCAGCAGATTGGGTCGGCCCGGGCCCACGGCGTTCCCGCGGATCCATCTGCCTCCCTGAAATCTGGCGATAAGATCACCCTCTCCATTCATTCTGCGCGGAGGCGGCCCATTGAAGCCCACCATACTGCCACCCACCTGCTGCACTGGGCTCTGCACGAAGTTGTTTCCCCGGAGGCAACCCAGCAAGGCTCTTTGGTGGCCGAGGACCGCCTGCGGTTTGATTTCACCTCCAGCGCCATGAGCCCGGAACAGATCTCGACCCTCGAAGACAAGGTCAACAGCTGCATTGAGGCCGGCGAGGCCGTGAGCTGGCAGGAAGTTTCCTTCGGCGAAGTTCAAGGCCGTGAGGACATCATGCAGTTCTTCGGCGACAAGTATGGCGACAAGGTCCGAGTGGTTCAGATCGGGGGCGAGCCCCGGGCCCTGGACGGCTACTCGATGGAACTGTGTGGGGGTGCCCACGTCCGCAACACCGCAGAGATCGGGCTCTTCAAAATCCGGCGCGAGGAAGCGATCGCCGCCGGCACTCGCCGGATCGAAGCAGTCTGTGGAGCCGCTGCGGAGGCCTACCTCGCCGAACTTGCCGAGCAGGAAGCCAAAGAAAAAACAGCTGCCCTCGCCAAGCTGAGCGCTGCTAACGGTGCCCTCTCGGCCCTCGGCGTCGAGCAGTTCAAGCCCCTCGACGATGCCGATGCGGCGTCCATCAAGTCCGCTGCGGTCGAGGCCGAAAAGGCCCTCAAGAAAGCCCAGGCTGCGAATGCTGCCCGACAGGCTGACACTTTCCTCGCGGCCCGCTTGGAAGGCGATAGCCATCCTCCCGCAATCGTCGAATCCCTGGAGGGCCCCGCAGCACTTCTCCAGGAGCTGCTTAATGGCCTGAAAAAGGCAGGGTTCATCGGCTCTGCCGTCCTAGTAGTCGATGATGGGGAAAAACTTCACCTTGGGGCTCTCTGCGGGTCTGAGGGACAGAGCGCGGGAAACCGGGCTGGGGACCTGATCAAAGCTCTCGCCCCCTTGGTAGGTGGCAAGGGTGGGGGCAAGCCCGACATGGCCCGTGGCGCAGGAGCGGACCGCTCTGGGAAAAATAATCTGCTTGCTGCCGCACGCGCGGAATTTCAATAGGCCAATTCATAAAGAGGCTTTATTTCGACGAGCCATCTTGCGCGCCGTCTCCGCCGGCTTTCAGAGACCTGTAAAGGAGTTCGGCCTTGGCGCGCTGGCGCCTGCCAAGGCTGTCGATCAAGAAGCCGAAAGAAAAGATCAGGAGGCCGAGGGGGATAAAGTCGAAGGACAGGGGGATGGCGAGCAAAAGGGCTCCTCCAGAGAACATCACCCAGTCCATTACTCCTTTCTGTCGAGGCGCCAGCCCGCCGATTACTAATGCGATCGGCCCTGTCAAGGCGAAGGCCCACAGGACTGCGATTCCAAGAGCCGTAGCGACCCCTTTCCTCCCCGGTCTCTCGGTAATTTCTTCGCTCATGGGGCCGCGCCCCTCTAGCCGTCGCAGCACCAAGCGCGATCGCAGGAAAGCGAGTGCGAAGAGATACCAACCTGCAGCCCCACCAAGATAAAGGAGAATGCCGAGCTCCCCAAGGGTATAGATATGAAAGACCAACAGGTGTGCGCCAATCGGGAACGCAAGACCCGTGCTCGCTCCCAGGGCTACAAGGTGGTGCGACTTCCTGTCGCGTGGAGCCAGCCAAGCCCCCCCGGCCACCAACGCGCTGGCAGCAAACATCACGAGAATAATCAACTGGTCAGACAACATGGCGTAGCCTTAGATTTCTCAAAAAACCAGTAGTGAAACAAGCCGCGCACTACGCGCTCGCGTACCACAAAGAGGCGATGCGTCAAAGGCCTTGAAAATCGAGCGCGACTTGAAAGGATAGTGTCATGAGTGAGGAACCTGAAAAAGCAGCTTGGCGAGGAGGCCCTTCCCAGCTTGTGAATCTTCCTGCCTTCGTCGCCAGCGCGGTGGTCGCTAGTATTTTCTTCGTGGTTGGGCCGAGGTTCCCAGAAGTCCAGAACTATATCATGCTGGGAGCACTCATCCCGGCTCTCTGGGCCGGGTGGAAATGGCTGACTGTGCGTTGCCACCGATTCGAGATCAGCACCGAACGCCTTAAAATGTTCGAAGGCGTACTCAACCGCTCCGTTGACGAAATCGAGCTATATCGAGTGAAGGATACTCAGATTCAACAGCCCATCCTCTATCGTCTCTTTGGGTTGGGTCATGTCATTCTGGAGACCTCGGACCGAAGCCATCCAAAAGCCACCCTTAACGCCATCAAGGGCCCGAGGGAAGTCGGCGAAATCCTGCGCCGGGAGGTTGAGTCCCTTCGCGACAAAAAGCGTGTGCGCGAGGTGGACTTTGATGAGTCAGGAGATAGCGAGTTCGGAGACGAGCTCGGCTAGAAAAAGCCCGGCAAACTGCGGGAATTCTGTCGGAAGGACTTGCACTGGTCTCCAGAACAGGCATCCTCCCGCCGCCGAAATTTATAATGCGGGGTTAGCTCAGTTGGTAGAGCAACTCGTTTACACCGAGTGGGTCGGCGGTTCGAGTCCGTCACTCCGCACCATCCGGCCCTCTTTGGCTGAGAAGGCTTGAGAGCCTTCTGGCGGCCAGCAACTCTACCGCATTCCACAATCGGATCTTGCGCTCAGCGCAGATCATCATCAAATCTGGGAGGCTCCCTCGCCGCTGGGACTGGCAGGCCATGCTTTTTCGGTCCCCGAATCTAAACTACTCCCCTGAAACGATGTCTCTCCGCCAGATGCCACTCCTTCTCCTAGCCGCCATTGCGCTGGCCTCAAATGCCGCCGTCGCCGCCAAGCCGAATTTCATCATCATCTTCACCGACGATCAGGGCTACGGAGACCTGAGCTGCTTCGGCTCTACCACGATCAAGACCCCCAATATCGATCGAATCGCCAAGGAGGGCCGGAAGTTCACCAGCTTCATGGTTGCCTCGCCGGTATGCACCCCCTCCCGGGCTGCTCTCCTGACAGGGTGCTATCCCAAGCGGGTGGGAATGCACCAGCACGTGCTCTTCCCTTCCTCCCGGAAAGGCCTGAACCCGGAAGAGCATACCATCGCCGATCACCTCAAGGCCCAGGATTATGCCACCGCCTGCTTCGGCAAGTGGCATCTTGGCCATCAGCGGGAAGTGCTTCCAACCTCCAACGGCTTCGATACCTACTTTGGCATTCCCTACTCCAACGACATGAACCATCCCGACAACAAGGGAAAGCCCCGTGGAGGCTGGCAGGGCATGGACCTTCTATGGGACGACCCAAAGTCTACCCTGACCAAGTGGAAGACTCCGCTTTTCGAGGATGAAAAGATTGTCGAGTTGCCGGTCGACCAGCGCACCATCACGCGTCGGTGCACCCAGAAGGCCATAGACTTCGTGCAAGCCAACAAAGAGAATCCTTTCTTTGTCTATCTACCCCACTCCATGCCTCACATTCCACTCTACGTTCCAGACGACGTGCGCGACCCAGACCCCAAGAACGCCTATATCAATACTATCGAGCATATCGATACCGAGGTCGGGCGCCTGCTGGACACCCTCGACAAGTTGAAGCTGACCAAGAAGACCTACGTGATCTACACCACAGACAATGGTCCATGGCTGCCCTTCCGGCATCATGGCGGTTCCGCAGGGCCTCTCAGGGACGGGAAGGGCTCGACCTTCGAAGGTGGTCAGCGAGTCCCCTGTGTTATGCGGGGGCCAGGCATTCCTGCTGGAACGGTCTGTTCGGAGTTGACCGGCACGATTGATATTCTGCCGACCATTGCCGCCATTACCGGAGCCGCCCTGCCTGCAGGAAAGAAAATCGACGGGCTGGATGTCTCCGACCTCTGGATGAACAAGGCTAAGAAATCTCCCCGCTATGAATTCCTTCATTACACTTCAAGGGGGGAGCTCCAGGGAATCCGGCAGGGGAAGTGGAAACTCCTCGTAAAAGGCCCGGGAGGCCGCAGGGGCCAAGGCAAAAACGGCTCCAAGAATGCAGGCCAGATATTCCTCTTTGACTTGGAGCAGGACATGGGGGAGCAAAATAACCTGGCCAGCCAGAACTCAGAAATTGTTGAGGGCCTTAAAAAGCGGATGGCCGCTCTAGACAAGGAGATTGCTTCTAGCGCCCGTGCCCCTTGGACAGAGGACTGACCCCACCCTCGCAGAATTTACTCTGACTTTCTTGCCAGATCCTCTCCGAGCCTCCGTAATACTCCACCGCCGAGCGTGTCAGATCATTTCCCAGCGGCTCTTCACTTTCCGCACCCAATAACCGAAATCTCAAAAACACCGCATCCAATGAAATCCAGGCTTCTTACATTTGCGGCGCTTTGTGGCGCCACTCTCTCCCTTCACGCGCAGGCGCCGCCAAAGGGCTTTGAAAAGGTTGATCAGGAGATCACCATTTCGACGCTGCAGGCGGCGATGAAGTATGATGTCCGCTCGTTCAGCGTAAAACCAAACGCAAAGGTGAAGCTCACCTTCAAGAACCCGGACGACCTCCCTCATAATCTCATCCTGTGCACCCCCGGAAAGTCGAAAGGTGGCGACAAGGGAAAAGAGGTCATCGATGCCGTGCTCAAACTTGGGGAAAAAGGAGTCGAGCAGAACTGGGAGCCCAAGGGGCACCCCCGAATTCTCCATAGCACTGGTATGGTTCAGCCCAAGAAAGAATCCGTAATCTGGTTCAGGGCGCCAAAGAAAGAGGGGAACTATCCCTACATTTGCACGTTCCCGGGCCACTTCGAGCTGATGAACGGAATGATGGCAGTCTCCAAGCGAGCCAACCCGGTGACCAACCTGACTTACAAGTTCTATCACGGCAAGTGGGACAAGCTTCCCGACTTCTCCAAGATGGAACCAAAAAAGACCGGAACTCTGGCCAGCGGCCTTTTTGAGCTCAGCCCAAAAGACAGGGACAACGAGTTCGGCTTCGTCTTCACGGGGGACATTGAGTGTCCAAAAGACGGGATCTACACCTTCACGGTTACCTCAGACGATGGCTCCAGCCTCTATATCGACGACACTAGAGTGGTGAACAACGACGGGGTGCACGCCACCCAAGCCACCAAGGGGCAGGTTCGCCTCAAGGCCGGGAAGAGAAAAATTGAGGTCCGCTACTTCGAGGCGAGTGGAGAGCAAGGCCTTTTCGTGGAGTGGTCAGGGCCGGGAGTGAAGAAGCAGCCTCTGTCCCCGGGCTCGGGCTCCTCCGGAGGCAGCGGCCCAAGCGGAATGCTCATCGCCGCGGCGGACGGTGAGGCCGCCATCTATCGTAACTTTATCTCTGACGCCGGACCGCGAGCCATCGGGGTTGGCTACTCCGAGGGCGTGAACCTAACCTTCGACGCCAACAACATGCGCTTCGCCCAGATCTGGCAGGGAGACTTCATGGACGGCGCCCGCCACTGGAACGGCCGGGGACAGGGTTTCCAGCCCCCCGCTGGCGACGCGGTAATCAAACTGCCCGCCGGGGCCGCATTTGCCTCCCTGGAGTCAGCTGGCGCAGCCTGGCCGAAAGCAGAGACGCGCTCCTCTGCATTCCGTTTCCGCGGTTACCAGTTGAACAAAAAGCAGCAGCCTAGATTCCACTATGAGATGGGCGGAGTCTCCATCGAGGATACCCCTGTTCCGGTGGCCGGAGGGGAATATGGCCACCTCACTCGCTCTCTGCAGCTTTCGGCCAAGACTGCCCCAGCCAACCTCTATTTTCGGGCCGCCTCAGGAAATATCACCGTTGCTCCCGGTGGATTTATCGTTAATGGCGATCTCATGATTTCCACGAAAAGCAAGGCCTCCATCGAGGCCAACGAGCTGCGGCTTCCCGTTGAGTTCAAGAACGGCTCCGCAAAAATCGAGCTGACCTACAAGTGGGCCCAGTAAGTAGCCGCCTCGGAAACAACCTTACAAACGAAACAATTTTTATGAAAACACCACCCGCCTTATTCAAGTTCAGCGTCACCCGCGCCTGCGTCTTCTCCATGCTGGCCACGGCAACCCTCTCCGCTGCAGCACCCTCGATGGAAGACTTCTACCAGCGCGAGGAGATTCCTCTGCCAGAGGGAGAAGTGATGGAGGGAGCCTCCATTGCCATTATCGACGATAAGCGCGTCGCGCTGGCAACTCGCCGCGGTGACGTCTGGATCTGCGATGGCGCCTTCGACGAAGACCTGAGCAAGGTAACCTGGAGCAAATTTGCCAGCGGGCTGCACGAGCCTCTCGGGATGTCCCACAAGGACGGCTGGTTCACCTTCACCCAGCGCCCCGATGTCTCGCAGATGCGGGACAGCGACGGCGATGGTCGAGCCGACCAGTTTGTCACCGTCGCCGCTCCTTGGGGCATTAACGGAGACTACCACGAATACGCCTTCGGCACTCCCCCCGACAAGGATGGCAATGTCTGGGTGGTCCTCTGCTTAACCGGCTCATTTAATGCCAACTCCCCATGGCGAGGCTGGTGTTTCCGCATCACCCCGGACGGTAAGTCCATTCCTACCTGTTCGGGAATTCGCTCCCCGGGAGGAATCGGATTCAATATGGAGGGAGATGTCTTCTACTGTGACAATCAGGGCACTTGGAATGGCTCCTCCTCGCTGAAGCACCTCAAGCCAGGCGGGTTCGTGGGAAATCCAAACGGCAACAAATTCTGGGAGCAAGCACCCAACATGGGGCCCAAGCCCGCAGATCCCAAGAGTGGGTCCCGCATCGAAACAGAGCGCAAGCGCATTCCCCAGCTGGTTCCAACCGCCGTCTGGCTTCCTCACGGCAAGCTCGGACAGTCCCCCACCGGAATCATCCCCGACCATACCAAAGGAGCCTTCGGCCCCTTTGCCGGTCAGGTTCTTGTGGGCGAGCAGACCCACTCTCAGGTGCAGAGGGTCTTTCTTGAGAAAATCAATGGCGTCTACCAGGGAGCCGCATTTCCTTTTCTCGGTGGCTACCGCTCCGGCATCGTTCCTCTCAAGCTCGCGGACGACGGGTCCCTCTTTGTGGGAACCACAAACCGAGGCTGGGGCGCGCGGGGCGGACTCCCGTTTAGCTTCGAGCGCACGCGTTGGAACGGCAAGGTCCCCTTTGAGATCCACGAGATGAGGATCACCAAAGATGGATTCGAGCTGACCTTCACGGGGGAAATCGACCCTAAGACCGCCGGCGACAAGGCCAGTTACTCGATGAACTCATGGACCTATGTCTACCAGAGCGGCTATGGCAGCCCCGAGGTGGACAAAACCGCCCAGAGGATTGAGTCTGTTACCGTAGGGGCCGACAAGAAGTCCGTGCGCCTAAAGGTGACCAACCGGCAGGCCGGGCATTGCCATCATCTCAAGTCCGCGGGAGTTCGCAGTAAGTCCGGAGGCGAGCTCTGGCACCAGAACGCCTACTACACCATTAACGAGTTTCCCAAGTAAGCCGTAGTTGAGAGATGGAATTAGACCTCAGCACCCTTCGGCCTGCCGAATGCTATAAGGTGCTGGCGAGCCTTATTACGCCTCGCCCGATTGCGTGGATCACAACTGTGAATCAGGAGGGTGCGGTAAATGCCGCGCCCTTTTCTTTTTTTAACTGTTTTGGCTCCAACCCCCCGATCGTTGCCTTCGCCCCCGGGAACAAAGAGCCCGGCATCCCCAAGGATACCGCTCGGAACATCCGGAATAACAGAGAGTTTGTCGTCAACATTGCCGACGAAGCGCTTGCCGATAAAATGGTCGCGACCGCCGCCAGCCTTCCCCATGGAGAATCTGAACTCGCGATCACGGGTCTGACAGCCGCAAAATCGGTATCTGTAATGGCGCCTCGCATTGCAGAAGCGCCTGTCTCATTTGAGTGCCGGGAGTGGGCCACTCTTGAAATCGGCTCCAACCGTATGGTTGTCGGAACTGTCCACTACGCGCACATCCGCGACGGAATTCTTGACCCCGACACCCTGCATCTCCAGACAGAGATGTTTCTTCCAGTTGGCCGGATGGCCGCTCCAGACTGGTATTGCCGGACCAGTAATCAATACGAAATCAAGAGGCCCGAATAGGAGCTTTCATTTCACTTTCCTACCACCGCGTTTCACCATGTCCGAAGAACAAGAGCCCTTTATTGAAGTGCGGGATCTTCATCAACGCTTCGGAAGGCAGCACGTGCTGCGGGGGGTCAACTTGCAGGTCTACCAGGGAGAAACTCTCTGCCTTCTTGGTGGATCGGGAGGAGGGAAGAGCGTTCTGGTCAAGCACCTCTGTGGCCTCATGCGCCCGTGGAAGGGCTCTGTTCTTATCGAGGGGGAAGACATTACCGACCTGCCTGAGCGAGCGCTCGGGCCTGTGCGCCGGAAGGTCAGCATGATGTTCCAGGGGGGCGCACTCTTTGACTCCCTCTCCGTAGGCCAGAATATTGCCTTCCCACTTCGCGAAGCCGGGCTACGCGACCGAAAGGAAATTGACCGCCGTGTCGGCCGGGCATTGGAAATTGTGCATATGCCCGGACAGGAAAAGAAAATGCCTGCAGACCTCTCGGGAGGAATGCGTAAGCGCGTGGCCCTTGCTCGAGCGGTGGTGGAAAAGCCGGTGTGCGTCCTTTATGACGAGCCGCACGCCGGGCTAGACCCAATCACTTCTAACTCTATTGACCATCTCATCAAGGATCTCCAAGCAGACCACAATATCACAAATATTGTAATCACCCACGAGCTCCGCAGTGTGTTTAGAATTGCCGATCGCGTCGCTTTCATGAAAGAAGGCATCATTTCGTGGCACGGAACCGCAGAGGAGCTGCAGGCCTCCAAAGACCCGGAAATCGTCGATTTTGTGCGAGGAACGTAATCAAAATGGGGGACCGAAGAACAGGACGCTCCCTGCATTGACACCAGAGGTTAGGCAGAGGATCATAGAGGTATGGCTAACTCCCCAAAGCGAATCGAAACCCTCGTCGGGTTTTTCCTTTTCGTGGGGCTGGCACTGCTCGGCGTGCTTATCATGCAATTTGGACGCTTCGCGGATCGATTCCGGGGAGTCTACACGATTACCGCCACCTTCAGCGATGCCTCGGGGCTGATTAAGGGAAGCCAGGTCCGCCTCTCAGGGGCTCAGGTGGGACAGGTTGTGGAAGAACCCTCCCTGACCGAAGAGGGCAAAATCGTGGTCGACATGGTGATTCGAAAGAGCACCCCGAAAATTGACCGCAATGCCGTCTTTCAAATCACTTCCCTCAGTATTCTCGGGGACAAGGCAATCACGATCTCTCCTCCTGCGACGTCGGAGCTCAAATCAGGAAGGTATATTCAGGATGGAGATTTCATCGTCGGAGCAGAAGCCGGAGGGCTTGATGCGCTCCAGACAGATGCTGAGCAGATTGCTTCAGACGCTGTAGCTCTCATCTCGCGCGGTAAAACAACCCTCTCCAAAGTCGATAGTGCCCTCGACGACCTTCGCGCCGTATCGGGGCAACTCGCCGAGAGTCTTGAACGGATCAACTCAGGTTTAATCACTGAGGATAATATCGCCAAATTCAGCCGCTCCCTTGAGAATCTGGACGGGGCAACAGATGCAATCAAGGAGGCCAGTGTGGAAATTAAACCTCTTATCGCCGGCGCCCAGGACGCCGTCGCCAGTTTTGGCAACGCGGCAAAGGCCGCAGAGGGCACTTTCAACCAGGCCTCTTCTGAAATTAGCAAACTCGGTCCGACGCTCAGCAAAGTTCCTGAGGCGGTTGACTCGATATCAGAGGTCGCCAGCGAGGCCCGGGGCGCCCTCAACAGTGTTACCGGGAGCGAAGGACTGCTCGGTTCGCTCGCCTATGACCGCGACATGAAGGGAGACGCCAAGACCTTCATGCGCAACCTCCGTCATTACGGAATCCTCAGATACAAGGATGACGAAACTCCGGAGGCGAGTGACCCCCGCAATCGTTTCCGCGGCCGCCGCCGCTAGCCCCTGCCCCCTGCAGGTTGGGTCCAGGTCTCCCCGAGAGCCAGGCGAATTCCTTCCGCCTTCTGAAGCGTCTCCTGAAATTCCATCTCAGGGTCGGAATCCGCCACAATGCCTGCGCCAACTCCGAAAGACAATCGGGAGCCTCTTCGTTCAAGGGTTCGAATCGCTATATTGAACTGACTTTCCCCATTAAACCCAAGATAGCCAATTGCCCCTGTATAGAGCCCCCGGGGCACGGTTTCGAGTTCCTCGATGACTTCCATCGCCCTTCTCTTGGGTGCACCCGTAATGCTGCCCCCGGGGTAGCAGGCCTGCAGGGCATCCAGCTGGTCCGCCTCCCCTCGGAGTTGGCCCGTCACGGTCGAAACCAGGTGATGCACCTGCTCGAGGCGCTCATGCTTGAGCATTTCGGTAACCGCAATTGTCCCAAACTCACAGACACGGCCCAAGTCGTTACGCTCAAGATCAGTGATCATGACGAGCTCCGCTATCTCCTTCTCGCAAGTCTGAAGTTCAAAGGCAGATCTGCTATCCAGCTCAGGATCTGCAAACCGGGGACGAGTTCCCTTGATAGGCCGGGTTTCAATTGCTCGCCCGTGCATGCTCAAGAAGGTCTCAGGAGAAGAGGAGAGAATCTCATGGTCTCCGCAGGCCATATAGGCAGCCATAGGCGCCGGCGAGACGCTTCGCAATCGGTCATAAAGTGGAAAAAGAGACTCCGCTTTAGGGAAGTCCGCGCTGAACTGCTGAGACAGGTTCACCTGATAAATGTCGCCACTGGTAATATAGTCCTGCGCACGGCACACCCGCTCCACGAACTGTTCTCTGCTCAAATTGCTGCGCCAGGGCCCTGCAATTTCCAGTAAGGGCAGAGGGGTGCATTCTAAATGCTCACGGAGAGAGCCGACTTCGAACCACTCCTGGGTGGCATGATTGTAAACGAGTAGATCGTCGTAGAACCCAAAGTGGAATTCTCCCTCGTATCCAATCCACCCGCAAGCCGCCCCGAGAGGGAATCCGCAATCTGGTCTTCTCACCATGCGCTCTTGGAGCTGCTTCCTGAGTTCGGTAACGTCTTCGATCCTTCCTTCCAGCTCCCCGGTGGGACAGGCCGCGATGATAGATAATGCCTGAGATCGGGATAGGTTTCCCGAGCTATCGAAAAAGGCCAAACCTGGCAAATGACGGAGCCCCGCTGCAGCCTCGGCCGGGGTAAGGCCGAGATCAACCGAGCGAAATTCCGGCGCTGGTAGAAGACTGAGTGCCACGCTGCTGATTGATACTGCGGATCTGGGTGGCTTGCAAACCTCTCCATGCAAAGGTCTGGGTCCCTCTCAACCCCTGCAGCAGCCCCTTCCTGGACTTGACCATGCGCTGGGCTGGGGTCATTGACTCCCACGATGCTCAGCGATATGATTGGGCCTTCTGTCTTTGAGTTCTTCCCCTACAAATTCATCCCTCGGCACTTTTCGCGCTGCCTGCTGGGTGCTGGTTGTCATCGCTTTCATCGAGGTGGTGGCTGTCGGCCTCGCGCTGGCGCTTCGCATGAATTCTCAGGAAGCCCCCGTAGTAGTAGAGCGAGTAGTCACAGAATATCTCCCCATCCAGCCCCCTGCCGCCAATCCTCGTGCCACCATAACTGAGCCGACAACCGATTCTACGGCCGAGCCCTCTCCTCTCCCAGCCCCATTCACAACCGCAGAGGAGCTGGTGAACAGCGAGGCAGAGCCGCTCGACGCGACCCCTTCCCTGAAAACCCCTTTTATCGCTAATCCTGAAGTTGAGCGACTCGTCGTGCAGGCGCGTCAGGCCAGGGTGCGGGACAATATCGGTGCCGCGGTGCTCAAGCTTGAAGCTGCTGAGGGTATCGCTCCCGAGGAACCCAACGTTCTTTACCAGTTTGCGGAAGTCTTTGGAGCCGTAGGCCACTACGACAAGGCCGCGGATTACTACCAGAAAGTATTCAACCTCGGACCCGTCAGAGCCGGGGCCCTTTATGAATTGGCGTCCCGTAAACTGAGCCTCGGCTTCGAGCAGGGAATGGGCATGGAAGGAAAAATGAGGCTTGGTCGTATTCGCCACTACAGCGACCGGGGAGACAACGGCAGCAAGCGGGTGGTTCTCACGATTCCCGTCCTTGCCGCGCCGGGGCAGGGAGTGGACACGAATAAGCTTTCCATCCAGGTGACGTTCTACGACAAGCGTAACGGGAAGGTCTATCAGGCGACGTCCGACAGTAATCTGAGTCACAAGTGGGCTACCCCCCCTCTTGACTGGGGCGACAGCGGCGAGGAGTTGCTCCAATATACCTACATCATACCGCCCGGTGATGAGCGAGATCGCCATCTCCTGGGAGAGCGTATGCACTTTGGGCAGGTTGTTGAGATGCGATATGGCGGAGAGCTTATCGACCATCAGGCATGGCCGAGGACCCTCGCTGAGCAGCGGGGCATACAAGAAGCCAGCCCCCTCTTCATCCCCTCCGATTTCCTGCCGGGCCAAATCAACGAGGCAAACCCACTTCTTCCTCCACTCCCTCGCTAGGTTCAGCCCTGTTAGATGTAAGCCTTTGCTTCCTTTCTGTCTTGTTGTGCACTGGCTACTTGCGAGTTGTGCCAGCTGGGCCTAATAATCCGCACAAGATGTCCGAGCCGGAACAACAGTGGTACTTCATCAGCGTCGTGAATCAGGAGCGGTATGGCCCTTATAGCGCGGACCAACTTGAAGGATTTGTAAACAATGGATCCATTACAAAGGAGACCATGATCTGGACAGAGGCGCTGCAAGACCAATGGATCCCCGCCAAAAACGTCGAGGGATTGTTTCCGGCGGAAGGGAATGCTGCGGCAGCCCAGACGGCTCCAGCAGCCCCAGCAGGCCGCCCCCAGCTTCTCACCGGCGCACCGGCAGGCTCTCCCCGGCCTTTGGCACAGGCAGCTCCCCTCCAAGCGCAACCACTGCAGGCTCAGCCACTACAGGCTGCTCCAATGCCCGTCCAGCCCGTCCAGCCCGT
>DIHT01000012.1:40219-42981 GCA_002420305.1 Akkermansiaceae bacterium UBA5689
CGTCCAGCCCGTCCAGCCCGTCCAACCCGTCCAACCCGTCCAACGAGTCGCCCCCGGGATGATTCCTTCCTCCATGCCGGGCATCGCACAGCCAGCTGCAACCGCGTTAGGCGCGGCCCGGTCCTCCGCGCCTGGGCTTACCTCTGAATCATCTGAAAAGAAAATCCTGCCTACCTTTCTTCTGTGTTTCTTTCTTGGACCCCTCGGCATCCATCGCTTCTTTGTTGGAAAAACAGGAAGTGGGATCGCCCAGATTTTTACTTTGGGGGGGTGCGTTATATGGTCCTTTATCGACTTGATCATGATCGCGTGTGGGTCATTCAAAGACAGTAAGGGCAAAACCCTCAAGGAGTGGACCTAAAGTGGTCTGCAGTTGGTTTCGGAATGAGCTATCGTGAAGCCCCATTCCTGGCTCCGACCGGAACGAGTCGAACTTCACACAGCAGCTTGGCTCTTTTGCGTTGGCAGTAGAGCTGTTTTGGTCGGGCCTTCCCTAGCGCATGTCACGACCTTCGAGGAAAGGTTCCAGCAAGTCGTGCAGATGTCGCATCGCTGGGGCCTCGAGGTAGTCTTCCGTAAATCGAGGAGCCTCCTCAGACCCGAGTTCATGAAGGGCCTGTAGCATAGCATAGATATAGTGTGCATCCGTTGCTTTTACGGTCTCCACGTCGGGTAGCGCCTTCTCGATAAGCGGAATGGAGTCCTGGTAGCCGAAGCTCGCCATCGCCCCTGCGACGACAGCCCTTACATACAACGTGTCCTGAAGGAACGGGAGAATGCGATGAGCTACAGTTGTGTCCCCAATTCTCCCAAGAGCTTCAATCGCAATGCCTGAATCCACTCGTCCGGGCTCCTCAAGAAGACGGACAATATCACCAGCCACGGGTCTCGCCAGCGGCCCGAGGTCCTTAAGAACAAGTATTGCTTCGTCGAGTCTGTCTCCTGCCTTCGCGCGGCGCAAAAGGATCATGAGCTCTGCAACCGCATGCTCCCCGAGCTTGGGCAGAAGTGCCCTGACCCGCTTGCGGTATGTTTCGTATGCGCCCTCGGGAGAGGTCCTCCGCAGCAGATATGAGCATAACACAATTGCCTGCTCCTCAGCATTCTCAATCGCTAATGCCCTCTCCCAGTTCCTGTGATCTTCAAGGCCTTGTCGAACTTGTGTCAGTAATTCTCCTTCCGTTTTGCAGAATCTGGAGACCCCCAGACTGTAACTTGGCGAGCCGACACCATCGTTATTCTCGATTTGCTCATACTGGTAACACTGGCCGTCCTCTATCCACACCATTCCCAAACTTCCGGCTTCTCCCTGTGCCAACACCTGCCACTGGTCCTGCTTTTTAACGAGAAAGCACAGAAGCCGCTGCGACTTCAGGTGCCGGGTTGTCGAGCCCTCCCGTTTTGTTCCCGGCTGCACGACCACCCGCTGGTTCTTCTCAAGGCCCGGGATTTCAATCAGGGAGCTCCTGTTTTCGAGATCAGGTGGCGCGCGCAACCATTGCCTGACCATCACACTGCTCGCCCCTACCCTCTCGCCTTCTACTATTGCATCCGCCTCTGCGCACATTTCATGCGGGGACCGCGTCGGTGGGCGTTCTGCATAGAGCAGAAAACTGGAAAGCCCCATTAGCGCAAGTATGGCGAGACTTCGCAAAAAGGAGGCTCCTGGGCGCAGGGTGGTTTCCTGAGGTCGGGTTTGCTCGCAGAAACTTCTATCCCGCAGTTCAAAATTGGGAGCTACCTCTTCCTGAATGGTTTTTGCCATACGCGCCCAGAGAGGACGATCCAGAGGCTCACACCAGCATGAGAGCGGGCTTCTCGATCAATTTCTTCACCTGCGACAGGAATTCGGCTCCAACAGCCCCATCGACAACCCGGTGATCGCAGGAAAGTCCGAGATTGAGCCGCAGCCCGGGCACGATTTCTCCATTCTCGACAACCGCTTTTTCCACAATGCTGCCAACCGAAATGATTGCTGCCTGGGGCGGGTTGATGATGGCGTCAAAAGACTCGATCCCATAAGCGCCAAGGTTTGAAACTGTGATCGTGCCTCCATCGAATTCGTTTGGTAGCAGCTTGCCATCGCGAGCCCGGGTGGCGAGATCTTTGACTTCCTTCGAGATCTGAAGCAGGGATTTAGCCGCCGCATTCCTCACCACCGGGGTGACCAAGCCGTCTTCAACAGCAACCGCGACGGAGACTCCGATCTCACCAAATTGATGAATATGGTCCCCTTGGAAGGTGGCGTTCACACTAGGAACTGCCTGCAGGGCGCCAATCACGGCCTTTAGAACGAGATCATTTACGGTGTATTTGTTTCCGTGTGTTGCCTCTGCCTGAACATTGATCTGGCGCCTTATCTCCATCAAGGGGGCCGCATCCGCCTCGGCGTGAAGGTAAAAATGAGGAATCGTTGTTTTTGAGGTCAGTAGGCGCTCCGCAATAATCCGGCGGAGGCTGGACAACTCGACCCGATGGTCTCCCACGCCAAGCGGAGGGGTCGGCAGCGCACTCTTCGGGGAATCCTGAGCGGGCTCAGGGGGCGCTGGAGGCGGAGATATGCTAGCTGTTGGCTCTTTTTCTACCGCCGGCGCGTTCGATCCACCCTTTGCAGCGCTTTCCACGTCTTTCTTCACAATGCGGCCTCCAGGGCCACTCCCGGTGAGGCCCGCAAGGTCAACCCCGTGAGCTGAGGCTAGTTTGCGCGCGAGCGGAGAGGCCTTAATCCTGTCAGAGGCCGCTGAGGCTTGAGGAGTATCTTC
>DIHT01000012.1:43359-60434 GCA_002420305.1 Akkermansiaceae bacterium UBA5689
TCGGCTGGAGGGCTGGCAGCTTGCTCGGCGGCAGGAGCAGGTGCAGGGGGCTCCGCGACAGCAGGTTCTGGCTCCACCGCTGGCGTTGCTTGAGCGGGATCCCCTTCCCCTTCATCCCTTAGGACTGCCAGAGTAGCGCCGATTTCAGCTTTAGCTCCTTCCTCAATCAGAATTTCCGAAAGAATCCCTTCATCAAAAGCCTCCATCGCCATGGTGGCTTTGTCTGTCTCGATTTCGGCGATCTCATCGCCAATCTCCACCTGATCGCCGACGCTCTTGAGCCAGCGAACCACGGTGCCCTCGGTCATGGTGTCCGAGAGCTTGGGCATTTCAATGTGCGTTGCCATGGGTCGATGCGTGAGGAAAGTTGGGCCTAAATCTTAGCTCCGGTCAAGACCGGGAGGTGATAGTTTTGAGATAAGATGAGCCGATCTCATGTTAATATAACCCGGAATTTGGGCGCGGCTTAAAATAAACGGGCTCCCCGATGAAGGAGAGCCCGCAGGAAAATCGTTCGTTTCCGGGGCTTAGTTCTCCTCCGGAGCAAGCTCTTTCATTGTCGGAATCAACCCAATGTGTGGCTCCCCGCTGGAGCCTTGTCCGGTTGCCCTTCTCAGGACTTGGCTGCTCACGGTTCCGCCACAATCTGGATCTGTGCAATACCATGATCCACAGGGGGCGCAGCTGGCAGCTTTTCGCACGGTCTTCACGACAGGACGACGCACCTTCACTGTTTCACCTGTCCCGCCCTTCGGTCCGGGCTCTGCTATCACTTCCTCCTCGATCCACTCAACTTCTTCAACTTCCACATACTTCTTCGAGGAACACCCATTGCAGCTCAAGCCACAGGATGAGAAGCTCAGAGCTAAAAACAGGATCGCCGGGATGAACACCAAGGTTTTCATAGGAAGCCCGGATGCTAGGGCCCTTCGCCAAGAGTGCAAACAGAATCTCCCCGACATTGCGCTCCGAGGAGTCTCGCTTTATTCCTGCAAGCTTTAAAACAATTCCACCCTTGAAATCAGGCTATGGAAAGCACCTGGTCGACCACTCTGCGAGCGTTCGGAAGCTGCTCATCCTCGATGTGGTGCGAATAAATCGCAGGGGCATCGATACTGCAGACCCTCTTAACGGGAGCATCCAGATGGTCGAACGCATGCTCCTGAATAAGAGCCGCGATCTGGGAAGAGACCCCATTAAACGGCTTAGACTCATCGACGAGAACTGCTCGGTTCGTTTTCACGACCGATTTAAGGATGGCCTCCTGGTCGAGAGGTCGGATTGAGCGGAGGTCCAGGACCTCTGCGGATATCTTGTGATCATTATGAAGGGTCTCCGCTGCCTCCAGGCAGTGTAGGACAGATCGCCCGTGCGCAATCAGGCTGATGTCGCTTCCCTCCCGCTTGATATCAGCCTTGCCGAGTGGAATGAGAAGCTCTCCCTCCCCGGGGTCAGGAACCTCTCCCGCGTTCCCATAAAGCTTGGTGTTCTCCATGATGAAAACCGGGTCGTTATCCCGAATGGCGGACTTCATCAGGCCTTTAGCGTCGGCGGGAGTTGCTGGCGCGCAAACCTTCAGACCCGGAAAAGCCGCGAAGAGCCCCTCGGGACAATGGGAGTGTGTTGCGCCAACGTTAGTGCCCCCATTTGCTGGCCCGCGGACAACGATGGGAACGTTGATTTTGCCCCCGGCCATATAGCGCACGCATCCCGCGTTATTCACCAGCTGATCGAAGGCAACCGAGTGGAAGGACCAGAACATCAGCTCCATGACCGGGCGAACTCCAAGCATGGATGCGCCTACGCCCATCCCAATAAAGCCAGCTTCCGAAATTGGGGTGTCCACCACTCTTTTGCTTCCCCACTTGTCCCAGAGACCTTCTGTGACTTTGTAGGCTCCGTTGTATTCGGCAACCTCTTCTCCAAGAAGAACGACATTCTCGTCGTGGGCCAGCTCTTCATCAAGAGCTTCGCGAAGCGCGTGTCTGTAGAGTAATTCTCTCATTGTTCCGCCACCGTTTAGTCGTTGAAAAAGTGGCGGCCTGTGTTGCCCGCCTCGGTATCTTCATCTACCTCCCAGTAAACATCATGTAAGATGTCATCTACGGTTGGAGGCGGCGAGCTCTCGGCAAATTTAATCGCCTTAGCCGTCTCTTTCGTTGCCTCTTTTTCCATCGCCTTAGCCTCCTCAGCGGTCAGGTGGCCTTCCTCAATAAGCCGTCGCTCCCAGAGGCGGATGGGGTCATGGTATGTCTTGTAGCGCTCGATCTCATCCGGCGTGCGATACTTATCTGCATTCGCATCGGCAACCGAATGTCCATAATAGCGATATGTTTGGATCTCGAGGAGGCTCGGGCGGTGCTCCTTGCGGGCTCTTTCCATCGCGATGTATGTCTTGGCTCTGACCTCGTAAAGGTCCTCCCCATTCACCAGATCCCACGCCATGTTGTAAGCCTCCGCCCGCTGTGCCAGGCAATCTCGATATGCGCTGGAACGGGTTTGTGATGTCCCCATTGAGTAGCCGTTATTCTCGATGATGTAGACGACGGGGATCTCAAAGAGCGCGGCGATGTTGAGGGATTCGTGAAACACTCCCTGGTTGATAGCCCCATCACCGAGAAAGCACAGCGCACACCCCGCCAATCCTTTATACTTCAAGGCATATCCGAGGCCAAGGCCGAGCGGAGTCTGTCCGGCCACAATACCGTGACCTCCCCAAAAGTTCTTGTCGGGAGCAAAAAAGTGCATGGATCCCCCTTTGCCTTTGGAGCATCCGGTCACTTTTCCAAAGAGCTCGGCCATGCACTCGTCCATGCTCATTCCCGCGGCCAGCGCGTGACCATGGTCCCGGTAGGCCGTAATCACGTGGTCATTTTCGCCCATCAGGGAGACTGCCCCAACCGCGACAGATTCCTGGCCGATATAGAGGTGGAGAAAACCACCCATTTTATCTTTCTGATATTGGCCGAGTGCGAGGTGCTCGAAACGTCGGATCCGAACCATCGTCCGATAAAAGTCGATCTTGTCCTGAGGGGTCAGGCCGCGGTTCACCGGTGAGCTGGAAAAATCCATCGCAGCAAACGGTGGCTCTGCAGAAGGGTCTTGCATGGTGGTGGCTACTGGCCGTGCATACCCCTCAGGCGCACCGCGGGCAAGAGATAAGAGGTATCACTCCTTAACCTCAGCAAGCTCGAGAAGTTGGTGCTGGATTAGTGATCACTTGCTCTGGGCGCCTAAAATGACCCTGACCGAGAAGAAAAAGCGGAGTAAAAAGGGCACTAGCAGTCATTTGGCCCTTCAGAAACATCCAAGAAGGAGGATAACCCGGAAGACCAGTGGTCTGACATTGAATCCAGCCCGCCCACGTTTTTGCATATTGCCCGGACAGGACCCACGCTCCTGTGTTGGTGACCAGGTAAAAAGCAAGGGCGGCTCCGAGGGACCCGCCGATGAGCAAAAACCAGGACCTCTGTCGCATCAGGGTTCCAATCCAGAAGGTCGCCGCCAACCCTGCTATCACCCAAAAAAAATGCAGTCCCCACTGATGCCCCTGTGTGAGATTAATAATAAAGTAGGAAAGGGTCCATGCGGTGGCAGGTAACCAGATCCACCGTGTTGACATACAGGCTGCAATACAGAAGAAGAGCGGTGGCAGTGGGCTGAAGCCGGGCAGAAGGCCCTGGAGTCCGGGCGCTGCCCAACCGAAGCAGACCAGTAAAGCAATCAGCAGGGTTGCAGGGAGGAGGCGCTTCACTGTGTTTTTGTTATACTGGTTACTTTTGATCTGCACGCAAAATTGGATTTCTGAAGAGTGGGATCCTGATTTGTTATTCAGATGGATGAAGGAAGAGATTCTTTTTTGAACTCCATAATTCTTCTTCTTAAAGGGGCGAATAACCCGGCAAGAACAGTGTTCCTCACTATGTTTGTCGGGGTTCCACAGGAAGAATAAGGCGGGAATAAAGGAGGAGAGGGACCGAGCCTTAGTCAGAGATTGTTGCTGTTCGCACCCATACTCAATTCATTCCCAAGGTTCGCTCATGATCTTACCATGTTGTCCACGGCTCTTGCTCGTAACGAGTGATGGAGCTAATTATGAGTTGTGAACGACAGTGAATACATGCGTCGAGCGCTATCTTTGGCGAGGCGCGGATTAGGGATAACCAGTCCTAATCCCCCTGTTGGCGCCATTCTTGTGAAAGAGGGTGCTGAGTTGGGAAGTGGCTGGCACAAAGGGCCGGGGTGCCCCCATGCAGAAGTAGAGGCCATAGGCGACGCGGTGAAGCGCCACGGAGAAGGGGTGACACAGGGCGCCACGATGTATGTCACTCTTGAGCCCTGCTCTACCCATGGTCGTACCGGGCCGTGTACGACCGCTCTCATACGTGCCGGAGTTAGCAGGGTGGTGGTCGGGGCTGCCGATCCAAACCCAAGCCATGAGGGCAAAGCCGAAGCTTTGTTTCTCGAAGCGGGGATTGATTTTAAAGAGGGAATCGAAGAGTCGGCCTGTCACTCGCTTATCCGGGCTTTCACAAAGGTCCAGCGGAGCGGGCTACCCTGGGTGATCGTGAAGAGCGCATTCGGACTAGACGGCAAGGTGACACGGCCTGCGAGCGAAGGCCAGTGGCTGAGTGGAGAAGGCTCCCGGCAGGAGGTTCATGAGCTCCGGGGAGAAGTGGACGCGATACTAACGAGCGGCAAGACAGTGTGGAGCGACAACCCGAGGCTCACAATAAGAGGGGCCTCGAGGACGGTAGGAAAGGATCAACCGCTCCGGGTTGTCTTGACATCAAGAGAAAAAGGCCTGCCGGGGAAGTGTCATCTTCTTGCCGATGAGTTTAGTGATCGAACCCTTATCTACAGGTCCAGACGAATCGAATGTGTCTTGCGCGAACTTGTTGCGGATCACGGCGTTCTGAGCGTTATGATTGAAGCCGGGGGCAACATGGTGGGGCAGTTCCTGGACGAGGGGTGGGTTGATGAAGCCGTGTTCTATCTTGCGCCGCTTATTACTGGAGGGAACGTTCCGGCGGTGGGAGGAGAGGGAGTGGTCGATCTTAGAGGGCGCATAGAAATGGGAAGCTGTTCGTTCAAGCGAATTGATAACGACGTGCGGGTCCGGGCTGCGATTCTCAGAGATAGCAACCCCGTTGGCGCCTGATCTGGTGACCTACAGAAAAAAGGTAAAAAGATCAGGGCCTTGAAATACTATGAACATAGTATTAAACAGAGTGGCTCCACGAGGTGGTTTAGGGTGCTAGCACCGGGAATCAAAATTCGGTTCCCAAAGCGGGAAGAGGTCGAAACTCGACAGGGAACAGGTCAGCCGCCTTAACTCCCTGAGGTCTTTTCTCTCGCGGCTTTCTCCCGCGCGGCTTTCTCAAGCCAAATAGAGAGAATCGCTATGTCCGCTGGAGTAATTCCGCTGATTCTCGCGGCTTGGCCGAGCGTGTGAGGGCGGATCTCACTGAGTCGTTGTCGCGCTTCCTGCTTGAGGCCCTCCAAGGTCTGATAGTCCAAAGACGGGGGAAGGGGTCGCGTTTCCTGCCTCTGCATGCGGTCAACCTGCTGGCGCTGGCGGAGAATATGGCCTTCATATTTAAAGTCGGTTTCAATCAGGGGCCAGAGTTCCACAGGGAACTTCGCGAGAATGTCAGGAGGGAGTGAGCTCCACGTGTTTTCCTCCCGCCGAAACCAGTGGTCTAACTTGAGGCCCTCGTGAGGCGTTTCCCTGACATAGGCCGATGCCGAGTGGAGGAGATTAATCTTGGTGGCGGTTCTCTTTTCGCGAACAGGACAATTGAGCCCAAGGGAAGCGGCAACGGGGCCAAGCCGCTGGTCTGCGTTGTCCTGCCGCAGTAGCAGGCGATATTCCGCTCTGCTGGTAAACATTCTATAGGGCTCTGTGCAGCCCTTTGTCACTAGGTCGTCAACCATCACACCAAGGTAGGCTTGATCTCGGGAGAGGACCAGAGGGCCTTTGCCCTGTGCCTTGAGGGCGGCATTCGCCCCTGCGAGTAGGCCCTGCCCAGCGGCTTCCTCGTATCCCGAAGTTCCGTTGATTTGCCCGGCAAAGTATAAGCCTTCAACCAGCTTTGTTTCCAAAGTGGGGAACAGCTGTGTGGGCGGGCAATAATCATACTCTACCGCATATCCCGGGCGGATGATGGCCGCATGCTCCAACCCGGATATGGTCCGGATAAAGGATAGTTGCACTTCGTAGGGGAGGGAGGTGGATACTCCGTTGACGTAGTATTCATGGGTGTGTCGCCCCTCAGGCTCCAGAAAGATCTGATGTCGGGATTTTTCTGCGAATTTAACCACCTTATCTTCGATAGAGGGGCAATAACGGGGCCCTGTGCCTTCAATTTGACCCGAATACATCGGACTTTGATCCAGGTTAGCCCGTATTTCATCGTGTGTTTGTGGATTGGTCCACGTGATCCAGCAGGGCAATTGTTCCACGTGGAATGCTTTGCGACCCCAAGTATTCAAGGTGAAAATATCATCAGGGCCCCCGCTTATGCTATCTGCGAGATAGCTGAATAAAGGGGGAGGGTCATCGCCATCCTGTCGTTCGCACTTGGAGAAATCGATAGAGCGTGCGTTGATCCGGCACGGTGTACCGGTCTTGAAGCGCTCGATGGCGAAACCAAGGTCTTGGAGTGAGTCGCTGATCGTGGAGATGGTGTCTCCCATGCGCCCGCCTTTCTCGTTGCGCTTGCCCACGTGCATGAGGCCCCGCATGAACGTTCCCGCACTCAAGACCACAGCACGCGCGCGAAGTTCAAAGTGGAGGTTGGTTTGAACCCCTTTGATTGCGTCTTCCTCTATCAATAGACGGGCTGCATTCCCCTGATGAAAGTCGATGCCTTCGGTTGATTCGAGGGTGTGTTTTATCCGGAATTGGTAAGCCTTCTTATCGCATTGGGCCCGAGGCGCGCGAACACTTGGGCCTTTGGACTTGTTGAGAAGGCGCCATTGGATTGCGGTAGCGTCCGTATTGAGGGCCATGGCTCCCCCTAGAGCATCGATTTCGCGAACCATATGACCTTTACCTAAGCCGCCGATTGCAGGGTTGCAGCTCATCTGACCAACGGTGTCGAGGTTCTGGGTAAGGATGGCTACCTGGGCTCCCAGGCGGGCTGCGGCAAGGGCGGCTTCCACGCCTGCGTGGCCGGCTCCGATTACGAGAACGTCGTATTCTTTTGGGTAAACGAACATGGTTGGGTTCGAGGCGCGGTCGAGGGTAGCTGATAGGGGCAGGAGTTCAAGGGGTTGTGGGGGAAGGATTCTCTTCGTGCAAGCTGACCACTTCCCCTCAAGGGATCTGTTCCACGTGGAACAGAAGGGAGACGCCTCTATGATGGCGAAGCTTGCTGGGGTCAAAGCCGCGGTCTCCGAGCCCCAACGAAAAGCCCTAACTAGTTGATATAAAGCAGGTTAGGAGTGAGCTAGCCCTAAGACAAAGACCAGATTGCGTACGGGATACCTCAAGCCGACTGGGGGTGACCCCCTGATTCTCTCTCCTATTATTCACCCCGCTTCAGGTGGCCCTTGGCCACGCGAAGAAAGCGTTCGCGGGCCATAGCGTGATCCACGATGGGTGCGGGGTAGTCGGCACCAAGAGAGACCTTTGCTTTAGCCAGAACCTCCTCGGGGGCATCCCATGGGCGATAAATGTAACGATTCGGCAGCAGATTGAGTTCGGGGATCCAGCGCCTCACATAGGCTCCGCTGGGGTCAAACTTTTCTCCCTGTGAGAACGGGTTGAAGACGCGGAAGTAGGGCTGTGCGTCGCAGCCGCTCCCTGCGGACCATTGCCAACCAGCATTGTTTTGAGCCCAGTCTCCGTCGGTAAGATACTTGAGGAAATGAGATTCCCCGCGGCGGTAATCAATGAGCAGGTGCTTGCAGAGAAAGCTCGCGGTGATCATTCGTGCCCGGTTATGAACAAAACCAGTCTCTCTGAGCTCGCGGGCTGCTGCGTCAATGACAGGGTAGCCGGTTCGGCCGGTGGTCCAAGCCTTCCAATCTTCGGGGTCATTCTGCCAAGGAAATCCTTTCCAGGCTGGGCGAAAAGGGTGTTTCAGCACTTCGGGGCGGTCCCAGAGCGTAGAATAAGCGAAGTCTCTCCAGATTAACTCGGTCTTGAAGGTTTCGATGGACTCTGCACAGGCATCCGTCTTCACCTGCTCCATCTCCTCCCAGATCGTCCGGACAGAAAGGGTGCCAAACTTAATATCCGCGGACAAGCGGCTGGTCGCTGATGCTCCCAGTTGGTCTCGGCCACTCGAGTAGCCGGCTGCATGCTTTTCGAGGAATAACTTCAACCGATGTTGTCCAGCGGCTTCACCGCCATTCTGCAAAGATGGGTTTCGGTCGATTCCGAGACCCTTGAGGTCTGGGATGTTCTCGTTATCGGTCAGGGCGACTTTGGGAACAGGGGGAATTGATTGCGGGGGAGGTATGACTGCAGAAATCCGAGCTTGGCTACGCAGCGCCCGCGAAAATGGCGTGAAAACAGAATAAGGGGAGCCCTTACCCGTGCGGAGTGTCCCGGGCGGATGCAGGGTCTCGCCCTCGTAAAGCTTAAAGGGAACGGAGAGGGCATCGGCTACCTTTGCATCACGAACTCGACCAAAAGGCTCCGTCCATCGATGAGCGAAAACCTGAGTGACGCCCCATCTTTCTGCCAAGTCAGGAATGACTGCTGTGCTTGAACCTGACACGCAAATGAGCCGACTTCCAAGTGAGGACAGGGTGTCGGAAAGCGACGAGATACTCTCGAGGAGAAATTGTATCCGGTGAGGCAACTTCCGCGCGCGGAGAGGGTGGAAGAAGTAGGGATCAAAAACAAAAAGAGGAATTACCTCCCCATCTTCCATTGCCCTGATGAGTGGCTCGTGATCGGAGACTCTCAGGTCCTTTCCCCTGAACCAGACCAGCGTTCTATGGACTTGTTTCATGCGTATTTTCTGGGAGCGCATTACCGAAGCGCAGCCGAACTGCCGCAGCGCGGTAATGAAACGTTTCTTTAAGCTGCCCTCTGATGAACAAAAGATTGGCGATACGGCCAAGGAGCCCCATAGGGGGCGAGTAATACACCCTGTCTTCCAGTATGGTTTGCCTGCCCCTTGCCTCGAAGTGGTGTTCATGCCACCATGAGCGGTAGGGGCCGCGATCTTGAGAATCCACGAAGAATTTTTCCTTTTCCCATTGCTCGATCCGCGAGCGCCATCCGAGGCGGAAGCCTGCAACCCGGAGACGATACTCAATTGTTGCTCCCGCCTCCATTGAGCCCTCCATGTGGTGGATGGTGAAGCCGACCTTCGGGGGCGTTAGCAGAGCCAGATTGGTCGGTTTCGAAAAGAAGGCAAAGACCTCAGGCAGAGGAGCGTCAACTATGGTCGTTGCTCGTAGAAAGTATTTTGGAGGTCTTTGGCGAAGATAGTCGGAATTTCCAAGGGGCGGGGGAGACCCTGGGCCTGCAAGAGTGATATCAACGCCCTGCGGCACGATGAGGTCTTCCAGAGCGCTCTCGATCGATTGAAAACGAAAAAGGAAGCCAGCGGCCTCTGCTTTCCGCGGGTAGCACCGCTGCCCAGAGAGCAGAGCTGAAGCGGCCTCCCCCATGATAGCACGCAGGGCGATCCGCGGAGCGGGGAAGACGCTGGTTCGCCTGAGCACCTTACCCAGAGCGCTTGCGAGGGCTCTCTGGGTTATGGGGGACGGACCCACGACATTGAGAGGGCCCACAAGGCCCGGGTCATGCAACGCTGAGAGGATAAGGGCGATACAATCCTCCAAGTGGATCCACGGTACGAACTGGCGGCCGCTTCCCAGTGGCCCTCCTAAACCGATCCTGAAAGCGGGAAGCATTGCCTCGAGAGCGCCTCCCCCCTGGCCGAGAACGATTCCGGTCCTCAGGCACACTACCCGGGTGCGGGGAGAAGAGGCCTCCAAGGCGGCCTCTTCCCATCCGCGGCACAGCAACGCGAGGAAGTCCTCGCCGACCAAGGAGCCCTCATCGAGCTCCTCGCTACCACAGTCACCGTAAAAACCGACTGCGCTTCCGGAGACAAATACCTCGGGAGGGCGCTCAGCTCTCCCGATCGCGGCCGCGAGCTTTGAGGTTAATGAGACGCGGCTTTCGACGATCGCCTCGCGCCTGTTCTTGGACCAACGTTTCCCAAAAATGGGCTCTCCGGCGAGGTTGATCACCCCCTGACAGCAACTCAGGGCTTCCGGAAGGACACCCTCTCCCTCGGCAATACCAAGAAGTTCGACGTCTTCACCAAGGAGGGCTCGGGCTCGGGTTTCATCGCGAACCCAAGCGATTACCGAGTGCCCTTTTCCCTGCAGCGCGAGCACCAGAGCGCGACCAATAAAGCCTGTGGCGCCTGTGACAAACACCTTCATAGAAAGTTTCGGGGCTACTATGCCTCGTTTTCATACAGCTTCAAACGCGAATGCGCAGGGGAGGCCTGTAGCCGTGCTTGAGAACCTTTTTAGGAGTCCGTTAACAGCTCCGCGCGGGTGAACAGCGAAACGACTTTCACGCCCCGCTCTTCTAGAGCCTGCCTGCCCCCCTCTTCTCGATCAACGAGCACAAATGCAAAGAGGACCTTGCCCCCCTCCGCCTCGATGGCGTCGATCGCGCGCAGGGTTGATCCCCCGGTGGTAACGACATCATCCACCACCACCACCGGATCTCCCGACGAGAAATTCCCCTCGATCCGGCGGCCGGCGCCATACTCCTTGGCTTCTTTTCTTACCGTGAACACTTGTAGGAAACGATCGGGCTGTTGCCTCGCGGATTCCATACCGATCGCGAGGGAAATTGGATCTGCTCCGAGGGTCATCCCTCCAATAGCCGCTGCGCAAAGGCCCTCTGTGGCGATATGGTCTCGCACAAGGGCCCAGCCAGTCTCTCCAATCAGGCGGGCGCCGTGGGCGTCGAAGCTGGTTACCCTGCAGTCCACGTAAAGGTCACTTTTCTTTCCCGAGGCGAGGGTGAACTCGCCTGTCCGGACCGACTTTTCCAGCAGAAGCTGTCTTAATTGTTTACGGATGTTTTCGACCATAAGCTTGGATTCCTCTTGGAAAGCAGAAACACGCCGCGGAAGCGAGGGCGAAGTCCGCCATGGAAAAGGAGCCTCGATGCCTTCGCGCGAGATTGAGGGCGCGATGAATCACCACTAGGCAGCCCAACACGCTTCTGTCGCGGCCTTCCCGGCGGATTCCAACGCCACTCTGCTTGACATCAAGGCATATAAACGGGCCTTCTATGCCCGCCAAACCGACCAGCAAGAAGGGAAAACGGCACCCGAACAATTAATAATCTCAAGAATTCTTAATGTTTTTATTATAAACCAACCCGTTGGTTTGATCCAAAGAGCCTCGGTTGGCTGAATCGACCAGAGTGTGCTCGCCACTTTGGCCGGCCCCCGGGGCACCATGAAGGGAACGGGCCACATGGATAAAATCCAAGCGGAGGGAAAACAGCCGAAGTAAGCTGAAGACATAAAGTCGCCAAATTTTATGGCGGCTCTCGGGGTCGCCGTAGCGATTGGGGAGGGTTCCGGCGCAGACCGTCCACCGAGAGGCTTACGCTGATGGAACTCACCGCGATGATACATCGGTTGGAAAGGCTCAGGGTGCTGGATCGGCCGCCTACGATTACTGGATTTGCCAGGGACCTTGGAATGCGCCGCCGCAGGCCCTTTCATACAAGCTCCGGACGAGAGGCCACACTGGGTTAAGAAGTGCTCTGAGATAAGGCCGTCTTCGATAGCGACTATCCGAGACGGGAGGTTCCAATGGCGGCCTCAACCAGCAGATTTGGTTAAGAATCCGCGTCGTGAGCGATTGAAGAAAGGACAGTTCTAGCGAGCTGGCTCTTGGCGATGTTTCCCTGACGCCGCTAACGAGTTGGCCGCGCCTAAATACCTTGATATCAAGAACTTTGTCTCTTCTGGAAAGATTCCCACCGACAAATCATTATTTGGCGCCTTTCCTACACTCTGCCAACACACAGAGAGCGTAGCCCGTTCCGTAAGCGTAATGGTATTTGTAGAGCGGATAGTCCCACCAGCAGCCGTTCTTTTCTTGTTTAGAAAGCATGATTTTCCCATAGTTCTGATAATAAACAGACCTGTCGGTTTCTGGAAGAAGCGCTACACAGTCCATCGCATAGTAATGGCCGTAGAAGTAGAAGTATCCAGAGTTCGCGAAATGGGTTGAGTGCGGCCGAGGCCTTTTCCGGGCAATATCCACCCAACCGTTGCGAAGGATAAGCCGGTCTAGCCACACTTTGACAATTTCATCGGTCGGCGCGGGATCTCCCCAAACTCTTCTGGCTACGTTACACGCCGTCGATCGGCACAATGAACCACCAGGGCGGTTGATGCTATAGCGGGGTCGGTAGCGATGGCTGTTTGAATACACGTAGGCGAAATCCGGGGTTTGTTGGCGTTTGAGAAATTCAATTCCCCGCGTCACCTCCTTGGGCGGAAGTTCAAGGTCCATGACTTCTTTCCCCTTCCATAGGGCCATCATGACAGTCGCCGTCGTAAAACTGGTTGGGAGACCCGTGGGTTTCTGGGTCGCTTCATCGAAGTCATAATAACCCCACCCCCCATTTACATCCTCATAACGCTTTAGTCTCTGGACTTGTGTCTGAGCCAAATTTTTAAGTGCTGATTGCTTTGCGTCGTCCCCATCTCGGTAATTGTAGAGCTCAGCAAGGGCTTTGATGCCGTATGAATGGCCCCAAACATTGTACATCGTGTCGACGGTGCCCCTCCGTAGCCTCGGCAGTTCCTTTAAAAACCACGCCTCCGCCTTTTCAATTGCCGCGATGGTCTCAGGTCGGCGATCTCCGGACCGAAGGATTCCCTCCAGCGCGAGACCGGTCGAGCCAGCTCGGAATGCGTGGTGTGCGCCTGGAATGGGGGCGGTAATGTTAAGGCCCTTTGTCATTGTGGCCGATCCCCAGGAGCCGTTCTTATTTTGGCTTGATATCAAGAAGTCTACCCCCCGCTTCATCGACTGGTCGATCTGGGCTTTGGTGACGGGTTCGATTTCTGGCAGGGGGGGCAAGTCCGACAGCCAGGGCTTTTCGCTCGAAGCCTCTGTTTCGGCGGCCAAGCCCTGAGCCGAGGAAAACGCCATCCCGGCGGCAATTGCTATAAAAGTACAGATTCGCATAGTTCTAGTAATCGAAATTTTGACGACTTACTTGGAGGCCGGCTCGTCGGGAGTGACGACGATCTGCCCTTCTTTCAGGCCAGAGAGAACAACAATCATCCCATTCGACTCAGCGCCGACCGTTACTGCGGTGGAGGATTCCTGACCGTCCGAGCTCTTGACCTTCACGGTGTATGTCCCGTCTTCCTCTTCTTTTAATGCCTTGGAGGGCACAGCGAGGCTCTCCCCCTCATCGCCAATTGTGATCTTTCCTTTGCCCTTCATCCCGGGAACCAAGCTGAGGCCTTCTGGAAGCTCCTCTCCCGAAAGCATCAGTTGAATATGATACTTCCCATCCACGGCGGGGTGAGTAGCCACCTTTCCCAATTCTACCGAGAGGCGTGAGCGAGGGGATGAAACCGGGGCGACATAGCCCTTCTGGCCTTCTTTGAGGCTGGCGGCCGCAGTCTCGTCAACAAACGCATCCAGATGCAGCTTTGCGTTGGAGGGGATAAGAGAGGCCAGTGCCACCCGTGGAAGAATTTTGCCGCCGACCTTCATGAACTTGGCGGCGGAGACTGGATTCCAGCGGCCCTTCGCCATTTCACCATGATAAATCGTGCCGTCGGCGGAAGCGCGGATCTCCATTTGGTCGCGATCGGACTTTAAATCCTTTGATTTGGCATCAGCACGCTTATCAGCCACCTGCAATGCCTTGATATCAAGGCGCTTTTGCTGGAGGGCCGCTGGAAGTGCTTCCCGGGCGGTTTTCCACGCCACTTCGGCATCCTTAAGCGCCTGTTCCTGATCTACCGCGGAACGAGGAATCGTCACTTCCAGAGCTCGCTTGGTCGACAATTTAGCAGATTTAAGACGGAATTCGGCACTTTCTACCGAATATCGTTGGCGCTTGAGGATGATTTCCTCGGTCTCTTCGGTGAGATCGTCTTCTTTATACATTTTGAGAAGCTGATTAAGCTCCTCGGTAGCGGATTCCAAATAGCGCTCAGCGCTCTGGAGGCTCCGCTTGGCACTCTCCTCCTGAAGGGGACGACTGATCTCTACGAAATACTGATGGTCATCTCTGGCGCGCTTGTAGCCTACCTCAGCAGCCTCAAGAAGCCATGGAGTGGTTTTTTCGAGGTTCGCGAGCTCGAGCTCACTGCCCTTCAAAGCCATTTTCCTCGCGATTGTCGTATCGGCGTCATCCGCCAACTGGCGATCAATTCCCTCTGAGTCGAGGACCACGATCGGATCGCCTTTTTTCACTGCTCCCCCTTGGGCGACCAGTTCCTGGATGGTGAAATCGGTCCAGACCTTTGGGTCGATTTTTGTGACGAGGGCCTCTGCGGGAAGAAAACTGCCCTCGAATCGAACGGTGGACTTGAAAGGCTTTTTCTCAACTTTGAATTCACCTGCATAGGCGGCTGGCAAGGCGAGGAGCATGGTGAGGAGGAATGGGGACGGTTTCATAGGTTGGTCTATTAATGTTGAGGCCCACGGTGAGTGCGGGTTTGTTCGTAGGCGCCCTTCCGAGCAAGCCATATTGTAGATCGTTGTTTCTGTTTCCCTTTTTGGGAGGTCGGGACGACCTCGTGGACTACGTCAAAACCTGCTCTTTGCATCTTCCTCTCGAAGGTGTGATGCTCGGCGTTACAGGAAATGGCCAGAAGGCCCCCCTCCTTTAGCGAAGAATGCGCCCGGTGCAAGAAGGAGGAGTGGGGAATGCCTCCCCGGTTGGTGACTCCAGGTTGCGGAAGGCTGCTATCAGCATCAATCACCAGAGCCTGCCAACCCTCCTTGTCCTTTCGCAGGGCGTCATTGAGGGTCTCCTTGCGAACAGTCAACCGACGGTCGTCAAGCTGGCCCTCATGGAGAGAGGCAAGGTGCTGTCTGTGCCATCCGGGAAGGTCGGAAATGGGTTCTGCCACCTGAAAAATAGCCCTTTTCTGGAGAAGAGCATTTCGTAGCCCGCTCAGCACATAGCCCAATCCAAGCCCCGCAAGAAGGACCCGGGGCTGACGGGCGCTCCGGAAGGGCTGGGCGGAGAGGCGCCCGAGCTCGGCCGCTCCATTGTGGGCAAAGCTGCTTTCCAGTTGGACGCCTCCCGAATGCAGGGAGAACTCCCCATCGTGCTCGATGAGGGTAAAGGGAGCGCCATTCGGTGCGCAGGTTTCGGCGAGGGTGACAGCTGGCTTCACGTTGCAACAGCAGCAGTGTCACCAGAACGGCACGGAATTCGATACAAAAGTACGAGGGATTCTCTCCGGAGATTCGGACGATTAAATTTCCTGCAAAGGTGTTAGGTTTACCTTTTCCGATGATCTGGCTTTCAACTTTTTGCGCTCAATGCTTGTCAGGATTTTAGACTCGAGGATAAGCTGCTCGTCCATGCAGGTGAACACGCTCCTACTTCCAGAAGAGATCCTGTTCGCTGGTATGGAATGCGCCCCGTTGGTCAGGAGAACCGATCTTTCGTCTCGAATGGCACGGCAACTGTTTCAGGGGCTGCCGATACCAAGGATCGTGCGAACCGGCATGGCGGTTTTCAAGCGGCGTATGAGCCAAACCGAGTTAGAACTTACCGGGCGATCGCGCTCCGCTAAGCCGCAGGCATAGAAGATTGTAACAGGACAGCGTTTAAAAAGAGGATAGCATAATGGCATTTTTCAACGAAAAAGATTGGCGCGAAATGTTTCGCCTCAGGCGGGCGATCGTCCGAGCGGAACAGTCTCTTAGTGAAATCGATCGAGAGATTCTCCCCGACGGACTGTGCGAAAGCGATCTTGCGATCCTCGAGCGCTTAGCCCGTAAGGGCGCGCGTCCGGTCAATGGGTTGGCCAGACAGGTTGGCCTCACCAGTGGCTCAATGACCTCGGCAGTGAAGCGACTTCATCGTCGCGGTCTAGTCGAGACGAGGAGAGACCTTGATGACAAGCGAGTGGTCTGGGTCTCCGTTACCAAAGAGGCAGAAGAAATCGTCGAGCGTTTTTCGCAGCTCCGTGGAGAAGCCTTGGAGACAGTGTTCCAAAAGTGGTCAGAAAGGGAGCGCAGTGTTTTGATCAACCTGCTGCGCAGAGTTCGCTCGGATGCGGAGTCGAACGAGCGGGTTCCCGCCTGAATGTCTTGGCCACCAAGGCCGAGGGGCTCGCGGGTTATGCTTCATTCCTAAAGTCTCCTGTGGCAGGGTGCCGCGGTGCGGGGAGCTTTCATGGGCGCTGTGGAGGCCGCTAGAAAGGCTCACGTAGGTGACCGAGTAGTGAATGGCTCCTTGCTTGTAGAGACGCCAGCGTTAGTTTCCAGCCCCATTCAACAATGACTTTTCTTATTAATATCCTCATCGTGGTGGCGCTCTTCAACGTCATTATCTTTGTCCACGAGCTCGGGCATTTTCTTGCCGCAAAGTGGAGGGGGCTTCGCGTGGATCGTTTCCAGATCTGGTTTGGTAAGCCCATTTGGAAGAAAGAAATTAACGGAGTACAATACGGCTTGGGTTGGATTCCTGCAGGGGGCTTTGTGGCGCTGCCTCAAATGGCGCCCATGGAGGCCGTGGAGGGGAAGAACCGAGAGCCCGGAGAGCCAGAGGAAAAGGAGAAGCCACTGCCTCCGGTAAAGCCACTCGACAAGATTATCGTGGCCTTCGCGGGCCCACTGTTCAGCTTCCTTCTGGCGATCGTCTCGGCCTTCGTGGTGATGGGGGTTGGTAAGCCCATGGATGCAGCCGAGAGTACCGTGATAGGATACGTTGCAAAGGACGGTCCGGCACATGGCAAATTACGGGAGGGCGATGAGATTCTCGCAATCAACGGAGAAAAAGTGGACGGGTTCGCTGGCTCGTTGAACTCGGTTCAGGAAAGCATCATGTTGAGCGAGGGAGACAAACT
>DIHT01000012.1:60751-109913 GCA_002420305.1 Akkermansiaceae bacterium UBA5689
GACTTCCTCGTCTTACGGGATGGATCACAGGTCACCGTGACGACGGAATTTAAGATTCCCGAGACGAAGTGGTGGGAGCGCAAGGCAATGCGCCAGGTTGGAATCTCGGTAGAAAACCAGACGGTGATAGCCAGCGTCCTTGAGGGCGGACCGGCAGACCGAGCAGGAGTCAAAGTCGGCGACGTGGTTCTAGCCGTGAATGGCGAGGTCTTGCGTAGCAGGTCGCGCTTCAGGGACGTCGTGGAAGGCGCAGAGAACAGCGCCCTTCAGCTCATCGTTCAGAGAGATGGGGGAGAGAAGGAAATTACGGTCACGCCCCAAAGCCCGACAAACGTAGAGCCTCCCAGAGTCATGATCGGGGTGGGCTTTGGAGCTGGGGGAGAATTTAATACGGCGCTCTTCTATCCCAGCCCCCTGCAGCAAATCGAGGAGGTTTACAAAATGATGGAAACGACGTTGGTCAAAATAGCCTCCCCCAGGTCGGATGTGGGCATTCAGCATCTCTCGGGGCCAGTTGGCATCGGCGGGATGATGTATGACCTTTTGGGCACGGAAGACGGCTGGCGGCGCCTGCTCTTCTTCATGGTCCTTTTCAACGTCAACCTGGCAATTCTCAATATGTTGCCCCTGCCCATCCTTGATGGCGGGCACATCGTGCTCGCGCTTGGCGAGATGATCAAGGGTAGGCCGATCAAAGCCCGGGCTCTTGAGTTCGTCCAATTTGCCTTCTTCTTTTTACTCCTTGGTCTTTTCCTCTTCATCACAAGCAAGGATGTGGCAGACCGCGTTGGCGGCGGCAGGGGCGGATCGGGCCCCACCACCTATGAGTGGCCGAGCGAAGCGCCCTGACCAAAAGGGCAACGACTCATCTGCAATACCCCGTAAGAGTAGTCGCTGTAGCGGCTGAGGCCCTCTCTTAGACGGTCTGGTCTGTAGAGCGCAGGATGATGTCTCCAATTTCAACATGAGAAGGGGCTTCAAGAATGTGGAGAACGGCTCGTGCGATGTCTTTGGCCGCAAGCATTCTGGTGTTTTTGCGCAGGGCGGCCAAGTCGCCTTCCCGGCCACGGAAATAGTCGTTGACCAAGGGCGTATCTACGAACCCGGGAGAGACCGAGCCCACCTGGTGAGGGAGGCCGGCAGCTTTCAATTCGGACCGCATTGATTCCGTGAGACCCTTGACCGCGAATTTGGTGGGGGCGTAAAATCCCCCGGTTGGCGGAACCCGGTGCCCGCTGAGGGAGGACACGTTGACAATACGCCCGCCTTCAGGGGCCATCATCTTGAGAGCCTCCTGGCTGCAGACCGCAAGCCCCCGCACGTTGACTTCCCACATTTCATCCCAGTCGTTCACCTTGCCTTCAAGGAGGCTCGAGAGATAGGCAATCCCTGCGTTGTTTACCAGAATGTCGATGGAGGGGACTGCCTGTTGCAGAATTTCGAAAGCGTGGGCAATGCGGGCAGGCTGCCGGAGGTCGCATGAGATTGGAAAAGCGGCCTCGGGGATTTTTCCGATATGGCGACAAAGCCCGAAGACCCGAACTCCCTTGTCCAGAAGGCTCTCGGTGATGGCGTGGCCTATCCCGCTCGAGGCCCCGGTGACAACCGCGACCTTTCCATTCAAAGAATCCATGGAGAGAGAAGAGCAGAGCAGGGATTGGAGAGTCGAGTCGTAAGAATACCATTCCGCAATAGCAGGTCATTCAGGAGGGGCCTCGGGAAGAGTGTCCAGACAGGGGCCTCGCTTCTTGCTTCCGGGATGGGGGAGGCGTAAACATGCCCGCATGCGGACATTAACGGGCCTGCAGCCAAGCGGAACTTTGCACGTTGGAAACTACTTCGGAGCTATGCGGCCGGCGGTACAGTTGCAGGAGGAGGGGGAGGCATACTATTTCATAGCCGACTATCATGCTATGACCACCACACATGATCCTGGCGAGCTGCGTGCCAATGTCGGTGGAGTGGCGCTGGATTTCCTCGCTTGTGGACTTGATCCTGAGAAAGCGGTCTTCTGGAGGCAAAGTGACATCCCCGAGGTCTGTGAGCTGGCATGGATCCTTTCCACAGTGTGTCCCATGGGGCTGCTACAGCGTTGTCACTCCTATAAGGACAAGGTTTCGCAGGGAGTTGCTGCGAGCCACGCCTTATTCGCCTATCCGGTTTTGATGGCTGCGGATATCCTTCTCTTTGACTCAGACCGGGTTCCGGTTGGGGAGGACCAAAAGCAGCACCTTGAGGTTACCAGAGATCTGGTCACTAAAATCAATGAGAACTACGGGGAAGAAACCCTGGTTCTTCCAGAAGCGGTCATTCCTGATGCCGTAGCCAAAGTGCCGGGACTCGATGGCCAGAAGATGAGCAAGAGCTATAACAATACCCTGCCAATTTTTGGTGAGGAAAAAGCCCTGCGAAAAAAGGTGATGAGAATCGTTACGGACTCGGCCGCGGTCGAGGACCCCAAGCCTGTCGAGGGCTCAGTCATCCTCGATCTCTTCAAGCTTTTTGCGACCGCGGAGGAATACGCCCAGATGGTTGCGGACCATCAGGCGGGGGGAATTGGCTATGGTGATTTTAAGAAACGCCTTTGGGAATCCTACTGGCACTTTTTCGCTCCCATGCGGGAGCGTCGGCAGGAGCTGATCGAGGATCCTGGTTACGTTGAAGAGGTTCTCAAGGAAGGGGCAGGCCGGGCCCGGGAGCAGGCAAGGGCGGTACTCGACCGTGTGCGCCGGGCAGTTGGACTCCATTGAGGTCCATGGCGTAAAGGTGTCCTAGGCCTCGGCGGGCATAAGCAGCAGGAGCGGCATTGGGCATGGGTTTACGGGGAAAGGAATACAATTCCATGGGCTTGAGCATTCACCTCGTCTTGATCTTTTGAGTTTGACCCTTGGGGCGATTCAGCTGAAAATACTCAGGACTAATTAACGAAAGCGGACAGGTGGAAAGCGATTTACTGCACACAGAAAAGATTCTTGCGGACCGGAAAGTGTTTTTCCTCGATTTGAAGGAAAATGCCCGGGGAAAAGTGGTGAAAATTACGGAGGATGTATCCGGAAACAGGGACACAATAATGGTGCCTGCCGAAATCCTTGGCGATTTCATTGGGGCCCTCCAAGATATTCAAGCTACTTCCGATGGAGAATCGGATGGAGAATCAGACGCAGAGTCGGATTCCGAGTAAGCCGGCAGGTTTGCTTATTGCACCTGCCTCATGCCCTCATAAAGGGCCACTGCTGCTGCGGTCGAGAGATTTAACGATCTGGTTCCATCTGGTGCCATAGGGATTCGGAGAAGGCGGTCCGGAAACTCGGCAAGAACGGACTCGGGCAGCCCCCGGGTTTCGCATCCGCACACGAGGTAGTCTCCTCGCTTGAAGGCAATATCCCAATGGGCAGTAGTCCCCTTGGTTGTGAGAAACCAAACTTGCTCCGGAGAGGCCTTACAGAGCAGCTCCTTGAGAGAGCCCCAGACTCTCACCTCAACGTCCTTCCAATAGTCCAAGCCCGCCCGGCGCACTTGTTTGTCGTCCAGAGAAAATCCAAGTGGCTTAACCAGGTGGAGAGTGGATCCAGTAGCCAGGCAGAGCCGGCCCGCGGCTCCGGCATTGTGCGGGATCTCGGGTGCGACAAGGACGAGATTAAACATTTTGGCGGTAATTGGAGAATCGTATCCTCGTCAGGATGAGCCGCAAAAGAAAAGCGACCCCCTTTCAGAGGTCGCTGTGATGTGCAATAGGGCGGCGCGGAAATGTTCGTTTAGCTCGCGGCGGGTTCCGCGACATTTACGCGGCGTCCTTCGCGGTCGAAATACACACTGCCATCAACCAAGGCGAAAATCGTATGATCGCGTCCCAAGCCCACGTTCTCTCCGGGGTGCCATTTAGTTCCGCGCTGCCGGATAATGATGTTGCCGGCAATGACAGCCTCTCCTCCAAACTTTTTAACTCCCAGCCGCTTGCTGCGGGAGTCGCGTCCGTTTTTGACCGATCCTTGTCCTTTCTTGTGAGCCATGAGATCCTGGGTGTGTAATTCTGAAAAATAGTTACCCTGCAATGCCGGTAATTTCAACTTTCGTAAGAGCTCTCCGATATCCCTTGGTTTTGTGATGCCCCTTACGGCGCTTGAACTTGAAAGCGACACCCTTGGGTCCGCGGAATTGATCGAGAACCTTTGCAGTGACTGCCGCACCTTCCACGAGGGGAGTTCCGACCGTGGTTGCTGAACCGTCATTGACGAGGAGAACCTCAGCGAACTGGACCTCGCCATCGACTTCGCCCTCAAGCTTTTCAATATCGAGGGTGTCGCCCTCTTGGACGCGATACTGTTTGCCGCCGGTCTTGAATACTGCGTAGGCCATTGTGTTTAGGGGACGAGATAGAGTTGCCGCGCCACAGGCGAAGCGGGCGGGGAATTCACCACAGGCTTACCGGGGGAGCAAGAAATTTTTGCCAAAGCCGTAGGAGGGAGGCAGAGTCCCAAGGTATGGATTTCCCTCGAAAATGCGATAATCCCGTCGAAATGCGTGCTCTGGGTCATGAACTGGCGCAGGAAGTGGAGCCTGGGCAGGTAATTGGGCTGGATGGCGATCTGGGAGCCGGAAAGACGGAATTCGTCAAGGGTCTCGCTGCCGGAATGGGTTATGAGGGTCTGGCCACGAGTCCTACCTTTACCCTGCTCCACGAATACGCTTCAGGAAAGCGAGTCCTGTATCATCTCGATTTCTACAGGGTAGAAGGTGAGCAGGAGGTTCTTGCTCTCGGGTGGGATGAGCTTCTGGAGGACCCAGCCGGAGTGGTTGTGGTAGAGTGGGCTGGCAAATTTGCCGAATTACTTCCTCCCGGGGCGCTGAGACTCCACTTGGATCTGGCCTCTGAGGGCGGCCGTCGGATTCTGCGGCAAGCTTCGTGATAACTGGGTTGCCTGGGAATGCTTCAGGGCGAGGCCATGACTTCGGGGGGATTCGGCCGTGGCCGGCGGCACCTGCTCGTCGACATCGGTGACCGTGCGCACGCCGGCCTGTATCAGTCGAACAGGAGCCTGAATGAGCCTCCCTGCAAGGGTGCAGGAGGAGAGGCTGGGGACGGTGAGAAGAAGAGCGAATAGAATGATGTGTTTCATGAGCTAGCGATGAAAGGTGCGAAAAAATCAGGTGGGACTGGATGGGGGAGGGCTGGTTGGCGCGATAGACTCCGCGCTCTTGGATCCCGGTGCTAGGTTTCCTCTTTCGTGAGCGCGGCGGCCTTGGCGAACACCTCACCTTTCCCTTCTGCGACGATCTTGCCATCCTTGCTGAGGAGTTTGTAATTCGGGACCGCTCGAGGCATATAGTCCTCGAATCCTCCCTCATTAACTTTGTCCATCATGACGGTCGGCCAGGGAAATCCTTCTTTCGCTGCCCAAGTCTCGGCGGCCTTTTTGTCCCGGTCGAGGCTGACATGGATCATCTCGACGGCAGGATTGCTTGCGATCTCGGCTTGGTATTGCTTCACCAACTGTGGAGCAGAAGTGCGGCAGGGCGGTCACCAACTCGCCGAAAAATACACGATGTAATAGTCGGGAGTCTTGGTGAGCTTATGCCCGACAAAGCTCTCTCCCTCAATCTTGGAAAGGACTCCTTCCTTCGCCAGATTCTTACCTATTTTATTGCCCTGCAGGGCGTTGTCGCCTCCTTCGCCGTCACTCGCAGCTAGAAGGATTTTGTGACCTTCTTTTTTAAGGAAATTCCGGTCCTCTTCCGAGAGGAGGCTGATTTTGAAAGTCCTTAGCTTCCCGCCCTCCATGAGAACGGTGACTGTTTTCGCCGTCTCACTCAGGTCGCGCAGTTCGCCTTCAAAGGTCTTGGAGCCATCGGCACTGGTCCACGTCCGGGCGGCGAGGGGGCCTTGGCCGATAAGAGCCAAAGAGGCAGCGAATACTAATATTTTTGGGTTCATCAGGATCGGGGAAACGGAGGTTACGCTGAACAGAAGCGTCATCGGGGGAGAAAAAATGTCAATTTTTTAGGGAAATAGTCGCAAAGGCCTCGCCCTCGTCCTTGGTGAGAACGCTGCCCGCGCTGTCCACGAGCCGCACCTCGCCGGGCCAAGCGTCATACTGGGCAAGCCCTGCCCGCTCAAGGTCAGAGAAGAGAATAGTTGGCCATGTAAACCCCTCTTGCCGAGCCCATGTAAGGGCATCCGCTTCGACTTCATCGCAACTAACGTGGACCAGTGCCACCTCAGGGTTTGTCGCGATTTGTCTTTGATATTTCTCCAGCAACTCTGGAGCGTGTACTCGGCAGGGGCCTCAAGTGCTTCCACTAAAATTGAGGAGATAATACCGGGGCGCCTTGGGCAGATCGGCTCGAACGTAATCGCCCCGCACGAGGTAATTTGTCAGGCCAAGAAGCTTGCTGCCGAACGCCTGTGCCTTGAGAGCGGCGACGACTTCAGGGTCAGGCTCCGGAGGGCGCTCCTGCAGTCCCTTGGGAGGGCTCGTGTTGATGGGCGGCCCTGTCTCTTTGCAGGAGACAAGCATCATGAGGCTTGTCATGCCCACGAGGAGAAGGCGCCACCGACGGACGAAATGAAAAGGCTGGGGATTCAAGGCCATGGAGGGGGGAGGGGGAGCAGTGTGACTCTCAGGGTTCTTCGTCGGACGGGCTGGCGGGCCCCCAGAGGTCCTTAAAAAATCCCCGGAGAAGGCCCCAGGCTCGCTTGTCTGCCTCAGGGCTGTAAGCCTGGGGAATCCGGAACTTCTCCCCAACTATGTCGGCGTTCGGAACGGTGAAGCTCTGCATCGCATCTGGGAAGGGAATGATCACAAGGTCCGTTTTTACGCTCGCCATTTCGTTGCGAAATGCCTCTACCTTGCCCTTTCTGAGATGGACGTAAGGGTCCTCGAGGGCGTTGCAGACCATGACCTTTGCGGTTGCCTTCCGGATAGGGGGTTGAGAGGGCACTACAGTAAATAAGGGATGAAACGCGATCACTGCCCCAAGCCCGCGCATTCCGTTTCTCGCCATCTGAAGACAGACGTCTCCTCCGCTTCCGTATCCTACGGCGGCGATCTTAGCCCCATCTACCTCTGGTCGCTCTCTGAGAAACTTGAGGTGGGCGAGCACTCTGGCATTCATTTCGCGTTGGTTTGCCTTGAGAGCCCCATCGAGCTTTACCGCAGTTTTTGGGTCGTGCGCTTTCTGCCCGTTTCCATACACATCCATTGCCAGCGCGGCGTAGCCTAGTTGGGCGAGCATCTCCGCCCTCATACGGACGTAATCGTTATGCCCCCACCATTCTGGACAGACCAGAATACCGGGGTAAGGCCCGGCTGTCTTGTTCGCCGGAAGGGCGAGGTAGGCTTTGGCTACGATTGACCCAGCGGTGAAGGTTACTTCTTCAGAGGTATAACGAGGCCCAACATCCAGGGTAGGTTTGCGCGGGGCATCTTCGCTCGTTGCTGGAGGAGCAACTGGATCATCTTCCCGGGCTGCCCCCTGTCCGACGAGGGCGACAATAGCCGTAGCCGTAGTGAGAGCTTTCAGGAGAAAGTCAGGGTTCATGCAATATGACGTTACCCGGAGTTTAGGCCGCCGCAAGGCTTCAAATCCAGTCTTGCAAACGGGCCTAATCGTTAGCGGGCGGAGGTGAAACACTTTCCCGTATTCGGTATTTCGCCTGGAGATAAAGGCGAGGGTGGGCCGCTGGGATAGCGCCTGTCGAGGGCGCCTCTAATGCTCTTTCTGATCAGTTTCGGGGAGCTTGGTAGGGGCGATGAACAATAGAGCGGGGCCCAAGGCCTTTAAAGTGCGCCGGGAAGTGGGGGCTCAAAGAGGAAGCCACACAGCGTTCCGGATGTGGGAAAATTAGGTGTAGATGACTAAAATCCTCATGAAAATTACGGGGAGCCCGGAAATATTGCTCACCAAAAAAGGGAGGATTTTCCTGCCAATAGGGCGATTTAGCTACACATTGCCTAGTATCTAAGCCATCCTTATGACCATGAAGCTCAGTCTCGACCCTCTGATGCCAGCGGATCTTGGATGGACCACTCAGGGCCGAGAATTACGCGCAAGGCGATAGGGCCATGAGTGAGGATTTGGACATGGAATTGATAAAAGCAGCCCGGGAGGCGCGCGAAGTCGCGTATGCTCCTTATTCAGGCTTTCAGGTGGGCTCCGCGCTTCGCGCTCGTTCTGGGCGCATTTTCACCGGCTGTAATGTTGAGAATTCTTCCTACGGCCTGACCATCTGTGCCGAGCGAGTGGCCTTGTCCAAGGCGGTTTCGGAGGGGGAGTGCGAGTTTGATTCTATCGCTGTCTGCGCGCCGGGAGCTCCCACTCCCTGTGGAGCATGCCGCCAGGTTCTGAATGAGTTCTGCCCCGACCTCGTCATCTTTCTTGTTGATCCGCAGGAGACTCCTGTCGGTAGAGTAACCCTGAAGCAGCTATTGCCTTCTGCCTTCGATGGCTCCTTCTTGGAGCCAGCTTCCTGAATACAGACAATTGTGAGATCGATGGCTTCCGGAAGACAATTCACTGCGAATCGAGGCCTAGCTGATCCCGGTTTCGAGGGCCTCTCCTCTCTATTAAGTTTCCGGGCAGAGTGCGCGAACCGACTTTTGGAACTGCCGCGGCGGCAGGTCAAAGTAAGATTTAATCTCGGAGGCGAAGTGGGTGTAGTGCTTGAAACCGAGGCGGTGTGCGATGACCTGCAGGGAGAAGCCTTCGGCGACAAGGCGCCGGGCGAGGAGCATCCGGTGCCGCCGGAACAGCTCCTTGGGTCGGAGGCCAGAGGCCCTCTCAACAGCGTATTCCAGTTGCCGGTTGGTAAGCTTCAGATGCTCCGCGACTCCCGAAACGGAAAATTCCTCTTCTTCAGCAAGCTCGAGCAAGTCTTCGCCGTTGGGACACCTGAAGTGCTGCCCTTCGCGTGTAATAGTGAATTTCGGGGGGTCTTGGGACATGATAGTATCGCCGGCAGTTTGTTTGCAGGCCCGGACCTCTAAGTTTACCACGAAGCCAGCCAGTCTTTACCGTCCTACTTTTTTTGATCTTAGCTATCTAGTCAATGCAGAAAGGATCTTCGCTTCTTACCAGTGTTGTGGTCTGCCGCAACAGCCAGGGCTCTGAGATCACGGCCAATATTCTAAGGCTCCGCCGCTACTCGGTAGCTTTTGAGATCTATAATCCTTACAGTATTCTTCAGCTGTCGGAGGTTCTGCGGGATTTCAGAATCCGGGTGGGAGACAGAGTAGTTTACCAAGGGGAGGCGGTCGTGACGGGTCTTGTAAACACGGGGATCCTGCTGGTATGTGAGGCGACTCTTGGAAACGCCTGGCTGGATGTTGATTTCCTGTCCGACCGGGAGGGTCGGGACCCTCTCGCTAATCAGTTTGACGCCTTTGTTCAGGACTGGAAACGGGCCCATGAGGTTGACCTGTCCTTCAAGCTGACGGTGGCGGACATGCAGAACCTGCTTGTTGGGATGCAACGGTGGATGGAGCAAATAGACTTGGGCATACGGTCTACGGCCTCTGTAGATCGGCCCACTCTTGAGCGAGAAATTATCGACCAGCTTCAGGGGAGCGTGTTGGAGGAAATGCAGGGAGCGATGGTGAGTTTCGAAGAGTCGGTAGGTAAAATCCCTGAGGGACGCGAGGCGACTCATAAGTTTTATGTCCGCCGTCAGATTCATCCGCTGGTCCTCTGCTCTCCATTTACCTACCGCACCTTTCACAAACCACTCGGGTATGCCGGGGATTATGAAATGGTGAACATGATGGTGAGAGATTCTTACGAAGGCGGATCTCTCTTCGCAAAACTCATCAATCACTCCTTCCTGCAGACCCCTCCTGTCGTTGCGCACCGTAATCGCATTTCTTATCTCACCAAAAAGCTCAAGGCTGAGGCTGAGCGTAACGCGATGAAGGGAAGAAGGACCCGTATTCTAAATCTTGGCTGTGGTCCTGCCCACGAGGTGAAGCAGTTTCTTGAAAATGAGGAGCTCAGTGACCTTTGCGATATCACCCTTCTGGATTTCAACTCCGAGACCATCGAATACACCCGCAAGGAACTCACTCGGGTTCGGGCTCAGGCTGGTAGGGTGGCACCAATTTCTCTCCTTCAGCGTTCGGTCCACAAACTGTTACGGCAGGCCTCGACCGGGGATGTAGATCTGAAGTGGGAATCCTTCGACATGGTCTACTGCTCGGGCCTTTTCGATTATCTCTCCCAGCGGGTTTGCCGTCGCCTTAACGATCTTTTTGCCCGGCTCCTCGCACCCGGTGGGCTCATGCTGGTTACTAATGTCAGTGACACAAACCCCAGTCGTGCGTGGATGGAATACGTTCTGGAATGGAACCTGATTTACCGGGACGACGACGCGATGATGGAAATAGCGCCCCTCAATAGCGGCCAATATGAAACAACCCTCGACCGGGATGAGACGGGAGTGAATCTCTTTCTAGAGGTCCGGAAAAAAGACGATCATGGGGAAAGCTGATCCAGAGCGGGGAGGAAGCCCCACGCTGCTCCAGCAGCGGTTTGAAGCGCAGGAGGATGAGCATCGCCTCCTGAACTACCGCCGAGGCGCCCTTCTGGCCGCTCTCTTTATTGCCCTGGGAGCAGGAATGGACTGGGTGGCCTTTGGGACCTCTTCTGCCCAGAGCCCTAAGGGGGTGGTGCTTACGCTCTTCCTGCTTCGGATGGCCTGCTCTTGTGGGCTCCTGTTTGTGCTTTTCCTGCTTTATCGGGTCCGTAGCAGGTCACGTCGAACGCTTCACCTTCTTGGGCATCTCGTCGCATTAATCCCAATGGTGACCATCCATGGGATGCTTTCTGAAACCGGAGGAGGGGGCTCGCCATACTATGCGGGGTTGAACCTCGTCATGGTCGGAACGGTGCTGCTCCTGCGGTGGCGATGTATCGATGGGGTGATCAGCTCGACACTCTGCATAGTGGGCTACCTTGCGGTAGCCGTCAATACCGCAACTAGCGTTCAGAATATAACGATCGCCTTATTTTTCCTTTTTGTGACTGCGGCATTCGTCTGCATCGGCCTCTATTTCTACAACAAGCTCCGCTTCGCGGAGTTTTGTCTGCGGGAAGAAGTGGTCTCCCAGCAGGAGGCTCTGGCGGAAAACCACCGGGAACTCCAAAATCTGGATGAAGCGAAAACGCGGTTCTTTGCCAATATCAGCCATGAGTTACGCACTCCGCTTACGCTCATGCTTGCGCCCATCGAGAAGATGCAAAACCTCAATTTGGTGCAAAACGACGCCAAGGTTTCCGAGCTTGTGAACGGGATGGAGGATAACGGAATGCGGCTGCTGCGCCTTATCAACGACATTCTCGACCTGGTGCGAATGGATAGTGGAGAGATGCCGATGCGGCCAGAGCGATTCCGCCCCCTGACCTTCATAGATGGGCTTGGGAGGAACCTGCAGCCCATGGCCGACCGAAAAAGAATTGCGCTGCGTTGGGAGGCATTATGCGGGGAGGACGAAGAGGTCTTTCTGGATCGGGACCGCTTGGAGAAAGTCGTTCTCAATCTGGCAGTGAACGGCCTGAAGTTCACCCCGTCGGGAGGAGAGGTCTCACTTTCGGCTGCTGTTGAGGACGGCCATCTGATCCTTGAGGTGGAGGATAATGGTGCAGGAATGAAAGAGGATCAGCTTAACTCTGCGTTCGAGCGGTTTTGGCAGGCCGATACGTCCGCCGCCAAGAAGCACAACGGCGTCGGGATCGGGCTCGCTCTCGTAAAGAGCCTGACCGAGTCGATGAAAGGGACTATCGCTATTGAAAGTGAGTATGGCAAAGGCACCAAATTTACGATCTCCGTGCCCCTTCTTGCTCTGCCAGATGATTCCCGGATAGCCCCTTCCGGGGCAAATGACCCCCTGACTCAGATTCACAACGAAGCCCGCATCCGCGGGGCGCTGGGGACAGCAGACCCCCGGCGCGGTTCGACTGAGCCGTTCGTGGCGGTGGGCTCCAGTTTGGACGGCTCTTCCAACAAGGAGCTTGTTCTTATCGCGGAAGACGAAAATGGATTGAGGCGCTTCCTGAAGGGAGAGCTTGAGGAAATGGGATGTGGGGTTATCGAGGCCTGTAATGGTATGGAAGGGTGGGAGCTGGCACGGCAGTTTGAACCCCAGTTGATCATTCTCGATTACATGATGCCGGAAATGGATGGAATCACCCTGACACAGAGGCTTCGGCAGAATGACTCTACCTCCCAGGTTCCAATTCTTCTGGTCACAGCCGCGGCTGATGAAACGCCCCGCATTCAAGCTCTCGAGGCGGGAGTCAGTGATTTTCTTACCAAGCCGTTCACAACTGCCGAGCTCCGTCTCAGGGTTCGCAACCTTCTGGATCGTCAGAGCTACCAGAGAGAGCTTGGAGTGATCAATCGGGAGCTCAGGGTTGCGGTAGATGAACGCGATGTTGCGCTCGAAGAAATTAAGGAGAATGAGGCGCGGCTACTGCAGGCAGAAACTCTTTCTTCGCTGGGCCGGATGAGCGCGGGCATCGTTCATGAGGTGAATAACCCGATGAACTACGTTAAAACTGCGCTGCATGCCCTCCGGATGTATGCCGATGATGTGGAGGAGCAGGAGCGCGCGGATTTTGAAGAGACGGTTGCTGATGCGGAGGAGGGCGTGAACAGGGTTATCCGGATTGTGAGTGATTTGAGAGCCTTTACCAAAGGGGAGGCTGTCCTGAAGGAGGAGATCACTCTTGCGGACACCGTCGAAAATGCGCGGAGACTGCTGGCGGGGGAACTTAAGGGGATCACCTTCAACGTAGAGGTGCCGGAGAGCCACCGGGTGGGCGGCAATGCGAACCAGCTTTGCCAGGTCATGGTGAATTTGATTCAGAACTCCGCCCAAGCCCTCGAAGGGGCCCGCGAGCGCGGAATTGAGCCATGGATTACGGTTTCCTCGACCCGGAGCGGAGAGGACTATGTGGAGATAAAGGTTCAGGATAATGGGCCAGGGATCGCGGCCGAAGATCTGGATCATGTTTTCGACCCCTTCTTCACGAAAAAAGAAGTGGGAGCAGGAATGGGGCTCGGCCTGAGCATCTGCCACCGGATTATTGAATCCCACAATGGTCGAATCGAGGTCGAGAGCGATCCGGGGCGGCCAACAGTGTTCCGTGTGATCATCCCCCAGCCTTGGCAGGGAGAGATGGATGCCGAAGAGCCTGGCCTTTCCGCAGGCAGGTCTGAGGAAGAGGGCCTCCTGCATGAGGCGGAAGTGGATACTGCGGATCTTCAACAAGCGTGGGAAAAATGAGCCAGCCAACTCTCGATTATCGCCAACACATCATTCTGTTTGTCGATGATGAACAGAAGACACGAAAATATTTTGCCAAGCTCTTCGGGAAAACGTTCCGGATCGTTCTTGCAGAAGATGGAGTGGAGGGCTTGGAACGGTTCCGCGAATACCAGGACGAGATCGGGGTGGTGGTGACCGACCAACGAATGCCAAAGGAAACTGGCAGCGATTTTCTTGAAAAGGTAGCCCTCCTCAAGCCCGGGGTTGTTCGAATTCTCTCCACGGCATACGCGGATATTGATGCCGCCGTCTCCTCGGTCAACCAGGGTGGCATTTATCGCTATGTGACCAAGCCGTGGGAAGTCCCGGAACTGGAGGTCACTCTTAAGAGAGCCATGGAACTGTATATTGTCCGGCTTGAGAGGGAAGAGCTCGTCCGTCAGAAAATGATGAGCGTAGATATTCTTGCGGCATCGGATCGGATCATGTCGCTTGCGGCTCTGGCGGTTTTCCGAGATTCCGGTATCCGCCATGTTGGAGAGGCCCTGAGAATAGTAGTCCGCCTCGCGGAAGATCCGCGGGAGAGATCCCTCTCCGAGGCTATTGGTCACGAGGGACTGTCCTGGCGCGAATTGTATCGCCGGCACCTGTCGTTTCTCGGTGCGGTGCATTCCTACCTCCCTGCGGATCTGACTAGCCCGGCCAGTCTCGACTATAATAATCGATGCAGCGTTCGGGATGTGCTTGAGCCAGCGGTCTCTGGAAGCCCCGTCGTCGAATGGAGCGAGGCACGCGGCGCTCCACCTGACTGGCCCGGGCCGCTCGAGAGCCTCCGGGAAGTAGTGATTCCTCTGGTCGAGTCCCTTGCGAGGGTCGTTGAGGGCGATGGGCCTGTTCGACTCGAGGAATGCCTTTCCGGACTAGAGCTGGTTTTTCCCGCCCGCCCGCTGCGCGCGCTTCTTGCTGTTATCATGAGCTCGAGTGCGGAAGAGCCTCCTAGGGAAACCCTGAGCCTAATTGGGGCCTGTATGCGCATAGCACACCACGGTGGCGCCTTCGACTTTCTCCCGGACCCCAGCCAGAGTGAGATTCGATTACGTATTGGATTTGACGTTTCCCGGATCGAAAGGGCTCCCCATGACCCATTCGAAGAGCTGGCTGCTGACCTCGTGGGGAACGAACTGTTCTGGTCTCGCTTTGTTGACTAGCGCTCTCCCCTAGAAAGATTACCACCCCCCCCAACTAAAATGATTAAACTCGTTTACTGCGTTCACCGTAAAGCCGGGATGCCCCAGGAGGAATTCTTCCGCTACTGGAAAGAGGATCACGGCCCCCTCGTGAAAAGCTTCGCGGAAGCCCTTAATGCCGGGAAATATGTCCAGAGCCATCTTCTGGAGTCCCCCCTCAACCAAGTGGCACAAGAGGGCCGTGGGGCTGCCGGCCCCTACGACGGAATTACAGAAATCTGGTGGAATTCCCATGAGGAGCTACTCGAAGCAATGCAAACGCCTGAGGGCGTGGCAGCTCACGAGAAGCTTATTGAGGACGAGGCCAGATTCTGCGACCTTTCCAGATCGTCTATTTTCCTCACAGAGGAGCACTCCATTTTTGAATCCCCGTGAAAGCACACGAACCCGATCCCCCTAAGATGACACCCTCTCCTCCTTTCCGGTTTTCTGCCCCGCCTGTTATGCGAATCATCTGCCTTCTGTTGGCTACGGTGACGGGTCTTCATGCCAATGGCTTCTACATACCCGTTCAGGACCCCTTTGCGGCCTCACGAGGGAATGCGTTTGTCGCAACCGCCGACCGCCCATCTGCGGTCTTCTATAACCCTGCTGGATTGACGCAGCTTGATTCCGCGGCAGTGCATATCGGCGTTTACGGTGTGCGCCTCGGAATAGATGGAGAAACAGCGATCGATGGGGGAAGCCACCAGAACAAGGCGGAGTTTATTCCCCTTCCCCAGTTTTATGCTGCTGCTCCGCTCAACGACCGCCTGTCCGCGGGGGTTGGCCTGAACGCGCCCTTTGGCCTGCGCACGGATTGGGGAACAAGCACGCCTTTTCGAGCGGTTGCAACCGAGACCGATCTTACCTACGCTACGGCCTGGGGCGTCCTTGGGTATGAGCTGAGTTCCGACCTTTCCATCGGAGGGGGGCTTGCCCTGACTTATGCTGACGGGACTCTGAAGCAATTTTTGCCTCCGCCAAATCCGCCTGCGGAATTTGGCTTCGAGGGCGATGATTATTCCACTAGCTGGATTGCCTCGCTCTTGTGGCAGCCTGGTGGCCGACACTCCTTTGGCCTCACCTATCGGGCTAAGACCGAACTCGACCTTTCGGGGTCGGCTGCGGCCCCAGGAATTGGCCTGGCCATTCCCGAGGCAGGCTTGGACTTGGTGACTCCGGACACTCTAGTTGCAGGATACGCATTTCGGCCGAACGAGCAGTGGACACTGGAAGCCAACGTTGAGTGGGTAAATTGGAGGCGCCTGAAAGTTCCAACCCTGCGTCAGGCACCACGGCCAGACAATCCAATCCCCTTTAACTGGGAGTCTAACTTCATGTATGGATTCGGAGTGACGTATGCGCCCAATGAAACCTGGGCCTTCAACGCAGGCTATATTTTCATAGAGAACAGCCAGCCAGATCTGAATTTCAACCCGGCAATTGCCGATGCGGATCGGCACTGGCTGAGTGCCGGGGTAAGCTACAGCGCGGCAGCGTGGACCGTCGACCTGGCCTACCAATATGCCTTTTCAGACCGGACGGTTCTTGATCCAACCCCTGAATTTGATGTCGGTGATCTGGTAGCCGGAGACTACAGTTCGCGGTTTCATGGGTTAATGCTCTCGTTCAACCGGTCTTTTTGAGTTCCCAGCTGGGCGACTTGCCCTTGCGGAAATGCCGCGCGGCGGGCACATTTTTGGGAAACCCAGTTCGTATGCGAGTTCTTTCCCTGTTCCTTCCCGGGATCGTGGTGCTTCCTTTGGTGGTTGGCGCCACGAGGGCCTGCGCTGCATCCGCGGAGCAGCATTGGGCCTTTCAGATGCCTGCCCGTCCGTCTCTTGCGGGAAAGAGCCACCCTGTGGATGAGCTTCTGGCTATTCGCCAGAGGGAGAAAAACCTTAAACCGGTGCCTGATGCGTCCCGCGAGGTCCTCCTGCGCCGGGCATGGCATGTGGTCACTGGCCTCCAGCCTCCGGCGGCTCTCGGCACTCAGGTCTCTGGGGCAACGGAGGAGCCTCTGCCAGAATGGAGTGCTCGCATGATTGATAAGGCCCTGTCTTCTCCGCACTATGGGGAGCGCTGGGCGCGCCACTGGTTGGACGTTACTCGCTATGCGGATACCAAGGGCTACGATTTTACAGCCGGACGCCTCTTCCCCTTTGCGTTCACCTATCGGGATTGGGTCATAGAGGCTCTGAATAAGGACCTGCCTTATGATGAGTTTCTCCGGAGGCAGATTGCGGCTGACCTAATGGATGTTCCAGTGCGAGAGCAGGCCGCCCTGGGCTTTCTTACTCTGGGACGCCGGTACCTGAACAAGCATGACCTCATCATTGCGGACCGGATTGATGTCACGTTCCGGAGCACGATGGGGCTCACTATGCAGTGTGTGCGTTGCCATGATCACAAGAGTGACCCGCTCACCATGCAAGATTACTATGGCCTCTACGGTGTGTTCGATAGCACGGAGGAGGTTCCTGACGGAGAATTGCCCGTGATTGCCTCCCCTGAGGACTCGACCGGCTATCGGGCGTTTCGCCGAGAGCTTCTAAAACGGGCAAATGCCGCGCATGATTATGCGGCGGAAAAGATCAAGGACTACCAACGGCCTCCCGCCCCCCTTGACTTTGATCGGAAGAAGGCTCTCTCGCAGCTCAACCAGACCGAAAGAGGCAAATACCGGGGGCTCTTGGCCAAGATGGATGAGCTTGAGGGCAAATCGGAATTTGCGCCCCTGAGGGCAATGGCCGTCCGGGATCGACCAAAGCCCCGGGAGCCGGTTATCTTTGAACGGGGGCAGCAATCCAGCCGAGGCCCAAAGGTTCCTCGAGCATTTCCGGCCTTCTTTCGGGAAGACCCTGCCAATACTTTCAAGAAAGGCAGTGGCCGTCTTGAGCTCGCAGAAGAGTTGACTCGCAAGGGGAATCCTCTAACGGCCCGGGTTTGTGCAAACCGCGTCTGGATGCATGTCATGGGGAGCCCGCTTGTGAACACTCCGGGAGATTTTGGATTGCAGGCTCCACCCCCGCTCCACGGAGGCCTTCTCGACCACCTTGCTCTTTATCTTCAGGAGCAGGATTGGTCGGTCAAGGCCCTGATCCGGCATATCATGACCTCTCAGGCTTGGCGGCGCAGTAGCAAGTCTGGTCCAGAGCACGCGGAGAGTGACCCTGAAAACCAGTATTATGTCCGCAGCAATCGTCACCGGAAGGACCTCGAGTCCTGGCGTGATACGACCTTGCAGGTGAGCGGCCATCTCGAACTCCGGCTGGGAGGCCGCCCCGTGAAAATCCACGAAGCTCCGTTTCCGCCTCGCCGGACAATTTATGGCCTTATTGAGCGCCAAAATACGCCGTCCTTCTTTCGGATCTTCGACTTTCCAGACTCCAGTCAGCCCGTTGTGAAGCGGGCATCCACCACCACGCCGAATCAGGCCCTCTACCTCATGAATAGCCCTTTCATGCATGAGCAGGCAAAGGCTGCAGCCGGGAGGTCTTCGGGGCATGACAATGAGCGAGTGCGAATAAGGGCGCTCTACAAACAGATTCTCAAACGGAATCCCTCCCCTGCAGAAACGGCAGGGGCAGAACGCTTTATTGGATCCACCTCCGGGGAGAAGTCCCAGACTTCGGGAGCATGGAGCTATGGACATGGCCGCCTGCTCCGAGATACCGGGCGGGTGGAATTCAAGTCCTTGGCTCACTATACTGGGAAAGTGTGGCAGGGAGGCCCTGAGTTGCCGGGATCGAAGACCGGATGGGTGCACTGGCATTCTGGCGGAGGTCACCCGGGAAACGGGGACCACGCTGCTATTCTTCGGTGGGTTGCTCCCAGAAGCACGACCATTGAAATTACCGGTGAGCTTTCCAGACCTGGTCTTAAGGGCGACGCCGTGCGGGGCCTTGTAGTTGCCGGCCGTTCGATTGCTGGACAATGGACTGTGCTCCCCGGGAAAAAAGCTCAGACGCCGCTGAATCTGGAAGTCACAGCTGGAGAGGCAATTGACTTCTTGGTCGAGTCCACCGGGAGCGAAGCGTGGGACAGCTTTCTCTGGAGCCCTGTCATCCACGAGCGGGGGGAGCCTGTTCCTCTTGCGGAGGCACGGGAGGGGTTCTCTGGTCCCGCGCTGGATCGGTGGCCTTTGCTTGCGCAAGTCTTGCTTCTCTCCAACGAGTTTCTTTACGTCGACTGACCGCCGGACAACTGGCCCTTACCAGAGCGATGACACATCACGCAACAGACCCCGAACACCTCTTTCTGACGAGGCGGCAACTTTTATCGCGTTGCGGCATGGGGATGGCCGGGGTGGCACTCAACGGGGTCCCTGGGCTTGTTGCAGCGGCGGAGAAGCCCGGGGCAGGTATCGGCCTGAATCCCCTCGCGCCGCGACGCCCTCAGTTTCCAGGCAAAGCCAAGGCCGTCATCCATCTGTTCATGAACGGGGGCCCCTCCCACCTCGATACCTTTGACCCAAAGCCGGAGCTGACCAGGCTCCATGGTCAGGAATTGCCCAAAATGCTTAAGACGGAAAGGCCTACCGGGGCGGCCTTCAAGTCGCCGTTCGAATTTTCGCACATGGGGCAGTCCGGATTGGAGGTTTCCAGTCTCTTTCCTCAGGTTGGCAGCATGGCCGACGACCTCTGTGTGGTTCGGTCGATGTATGCGGATGTTCCCAATCATGAGCCCTCGTTGCTTCTTATGAACTGCGGGGATGGCCGTCTTGTAAGGCCCGCCATGGGATCATGGGTCACCTATGGCCTTGGATCGGAGAATCAGAACCTTCCGGGCTTCGTGGCCATGTGCCCTGGTGGTTACCCCATCCAGGAGACCCAGAACTGGCAGTCGGCATTTTTACCTGGGGCCTTTCAGGGGACGTATGTGGACACAAAGCATTCCGATCCCAAAAAGCTGGTAGAGCATATAGAGGCAAACACTGCTGGAGGTGAGCAAAGGCGTCAGTTGGACCTTCTGAAGGAACTGAATGAAAATCACCAGAGAGAACGAAGCCACGATGCCCGGCTGGAGGCTCGCCTGCAGTCCTTTGAACTGGCCTACCGCATGCAGATGGAAGCGAGTGACGCCTTTGACATCAGTAAGGAGCCAGAAGAGATCCGCAAGATGTATGGGACGGGAACACAGGCGCGCCAAATGCTCATTACCCGGCGGCTCATTGAGCGCGGGGTTCGATTCGTTCAGGTGTGGCACGGCGCAGGTCAACCCTGGGACAACCATGACGACCTGGAAAAGAATCACCAGAAACTGGCTCGGGAATGTGACCAGCCGATTGCCGCTCTACTCAAGGATTTGAAGATGCGAGGACTTCTCGATGAGACGCTCGTAATGTGGGGCGGAGAGTTTGGACGTACGCCAACGGTCGAAATGCCCAAAAAAGGGTCCAACGCTGGGAAGATCAACGGCAGGGATCATAACCATTACGGGTTCTCGGTCTGGCTTGCCGGTGGAGGCGTAAAGGGAGGCTACGTGCATGGCGCAACCGACCCATTTGGGTTTCAGGCAGCGGAAAAGCCTGTTCACGTTCATGATCTCCAGGCGACCATTCTCCATCTTCTGGGCTTTGATCACGAAAAGCTGACCTATCGTTACTCCGGGCGAGACTTCAGGCTCACCGATGTCCACGGCAAGGTGGTCCGGGAAATCCTGGCCTGAGGAGCAGAGGAAAAACGCGGCAGGCGAAAGCGCTTGTTTTTCAATGCACCTTAGCCGCGCAGCTCCTCAAAAACCTCCGGGTCGTCCCTCAGCTTCTTACGGATGCTGTTGATCTTCGACCAACGACTCTTGAGGCTCTCAACCAGATCCTTCCCTCCATTTGAAGCATCTTCTTCAACTGTCTTGCAGATATCGATGGCGGCTTTCAGATAGTCTTCAAACTTCTCGTGAATCTTGCCGTCAAGCTCCTCGAGCTCCTCACGTGCATCGGCAGCCGCGGACTCCGCCTCGTCTGCCTCGCTCACTTTACCCCGCATCATAGTGCGCTGGACGCGGCTGAAGACCGCGGAAGAGCGGGAATCGATCTCGTGGAAGCTGCCGCCTACCGAAAGCCTCTCGGGGGCGTCTCCCCGGATGTGGTCGAGCAAAAGTTTTGCGGAAATATGATTGGGCATGGCTTCGAGAACGGCCTCAAGCCGCTCCTTTACCCGGGTATTCTTCAATGCGGCCTCACCCTGTTCGGCGATAACATCGGCGACGGATTTGAAGTCATCGAGAGTGGATTGCACGTCCTTATCCTTTTCCTCGCGGGAAAGAGCCCGGGCTTCCTCCATGTCCTTCATGGTGAAAACCTGAATATCCAGGAGCTGCTGGACGCCATCGAGAACCAGGATGTCATTTACGCCTTTTGCGTTCCCCTCAGGCACCCCCACAATGGTGCAATCCCGCCGGGTAGCGCCACGGATTTTGGCAGCAACGCCCCCGATGCTGGTTACCTTTCCATTGGGAGTGATTCCTCCTGTGCAGGCGAAGCCTTCGTCGAGCATTTCCCCTGTGAATAGCGAGTCGAGCATCAAAGCCATTGCGGTTCCAGCAGATGGGCCATCGACTCGCTGGTCACGGTCCTGAAAAACGATGCTGACCTGATAGCCATCAGGGACCATTCCTTTTGGCTCATAGGTGATCCGGAGATAATCCCGAATCGACTTCAGACTGTTCCCCATCATGTCCCCAACCTTCTGGTCGATTTTGAATTCCACGCCTTTGACTCCCTCTTCCCTGAGAGCCGTTGCGATAATCTCACTGGCAGCTCCCGCATGCTTACCACTGCCGAGAGTCACAACGACCAGCCCCACGACGGAACTTTGGTTTGAAGCGAGCCCCTTGGCCTCGCCCCCGGGCATTTTTTCCTTCCGGGCCTCCATCCGGCCACCTTGGCCGAAGGGGTTCCAAGGCGTTTCCTTAACGACGGCCTTTCCTTGAAGCTGATCCCAATCGACCTCGACACCATCTCCCTCCAGCTCTTGCTGGATCGTTTCGAGGTCCTCGGCGTATTTGTGGTCGGGGAGAAGGCGGATGGCGACATCTACACAGTAGGCGGCACAGATCTTGTTGTCCTCGTTCCCTTTGTCCTTGAGCAGGGTGCGAACGCCCCGATAAATATTTCCTACGAGGCGGTCCTTGCTGGTTCCACTGCTGCCGTAGGCTTCAGCATCCTGTTCAAGTTGCTCGTAGGTGGTCTTGAAAGACTTGGCGTCTGGGTTAATGCGCCCTGCAATCCCGAGCGCGTTTGACCGGAGCAGGTTGGGAACTTTGCCGTTCTTTTCCTCGGGATCAAAATCACTGGCGATGCGAGCCAGAGCGGCAACGAGGCCCGATTTGTCAAATGTCCCTCTTCTGCCGAATTCGAGCTCTTCTGTATCGAATAGCTCTGCTTCCATATCAGGAAGGTAAAAGAGAGTGTCCTCTTGTGCGCATACGCAGGGCGCAAACAAAAGAGCACAGAGGGTGAGAGCGCGAAAAAGCTTTAGGTTCATCTGGTTGTTGGGGGAAAGTTTAGAGGATCAGGGAGGGGCGCTAAAGCAAAAGCGTCGCGAGAGCCCGCCCGGAGGAAGCTCTCCCTCAGGAAAGCGACCCTGACGCTTGAATATGTGTAATTAAGGGGAGGGGTCTGCGGCGGGGGGCGGGTCGTCGGGAAGAGCAGGCTGAACGGATTCCCGGGTAAAAGGGGCCAGTTTCTGGCGGAGAGCCGCAAACTTTGACCGCAGGCGGCTTTGATAGGCCGGGAGAGGGGTGTTGCGGAAGTAGGTCACTCCGTCTCTCAGGCCGCCATCTTGCTTTCCTTTGCCAAGTATCTGGGTGAGTTGAGCGACCTCCTGGGCCTCCTGGAGCAGATCTTTGTCGGCAGGGGAGATAAATTTGGAGAACCGCTCGATTTCGGCGCTGGTGGTCTCGCCGGCGGTCAGGAGCCGCTTAGCGCTTAGCTGGGAAAGTGGTAGTTGCGAGATTCTGCCGACGGGCTCGAGCGCGCTGCGCAGGATTCGCCCTGCGACTTCTCGTTCCACCCTCGTCGGCCGCAGGGTGGCATCGCCTTGGACGAGCAGCATTTTCGCGGAGTAATGAAAGGGGACTCTGCTGGTAATTTCGGATAGGCGCTCCCGAACCTTCGCATTGACGCACAGCTGTCCAACATCCTTGTCCCGGCCGACATCGCGAAGCTCCTCGTAGAGCTGGGAAGTTGCTGCCAGTCCGGCGGGGTCGCTATTTTCGCTGGCAAGGTTCAGGGCGGTGTCGATGGAGCTTACGATCAAAACCTCCCATCGGAGAAAAAATGCAGGGTCCTCCAAGGCAATCATAGCTCGTAATTCGGGCTCAAAATCCGGAGCCACCAGAAGGCGCCCCCCCGGGGCGAGACGAAGAGCACGGAGATAGCTCCAGCTCTGGAGGGGCCTTGTCAGAGATCCGTCAGAGGCAACTTCTGCAACGAGGGTCACCCCGGGTCGCAGGGGCCTTCCCGTCAAGGAGGAGTGAATCAGGAGAGCCGCCGGCCCTGAAATGGCTTGCCCGTTATTTGGGGCATAGCGGTCTATGCCGGTTGAGAGTTGTGCAATCCTGCCAATGGGAAGGTCGGGCCAGCGCTGCTCAAGCACTTTCCGAACGTTTACACGAGCGGAAGCGATGTCTGGACTTTCGGTCTTCGGCTCCAGGGAAAAGGTGAGAATATCGCCTTGAGGCAACTCCATCACTTTCATGGAGAGGGGAACGAGACGCAGGGACCGGCGGCGATCCCGATCCAAGAGGAAGAGGGGGGTCTTTGTGCTGGCCTGTCCAAGGAGAATGGGCGGCCGTTCAACGGGGGGTGGTGGCGGCGCTACTGGGGGAGGAGGGGTTTTCTGCTCCGGGGGTCTCTGGTAGGCCTCGAGTGTGGGCACGACATGTTTCCACCGCTCCAGTTCACCTTCTGGGTCCTGAAGCCTGACGAGAGGGTTTTGAGGATTGATCACGGCTAGCGCATCAACAACGAGGTTTCCGAGGGCCTTCCCGCCTGCTCCGGAGGCGGGATCAAGGAGCCAGTCTGCGATGCCCCATGCCTGTCGCAGGGGCTGATTGATGTCGCCTTCGAACGAGTCCACAGCTTGCCCTGCGCGGAGAGTTTTGTCGGTCTCAAGCGCGGATCGGTTCGCTGGGTTAAGCCGGATCGCAAGCGCAAGTAATTGGGCGGTAGCACGTGTTTGCTCCGGAGTCCCATCTGGCTCGCGGGTGGCGAGATCTGTAAGGTACCCTGAGAGCTCACGCATGGTATCTGTGTCGATGGGGACCAGATCCCTTCGGAACAGGATGGGGGCAGGATCAGGGCCAATATAAGCTTCTCCCGGCAGCTTAGCCGGGAGAAGGCAGAGGAGAAGGGCCAGGAAACAGGTCCGCATGCAGGGGAATTGTCTCCTACCACTTTGCCTCGCGCAACCTTTTGCCTCCGAGCTCTGACCCGCTAGACTGGCTCCATGCCAGAGCCCGAAGCAGATCCCTATAATGAACTCACCGAGGATGAGGTGATGTTCTATGACACCGACGTGGGCGGGGTCGTGCACAACCTTGCCTATCTGAGAATGATTGAGAGATGCAGGACGAAGCTTGCGGGAAAACTCGGCTTTGATTTGAGGGAGATGGCGGAGACCCAAATTTACCCGGTAGTGGTCAGGACCGAGATCGATTATCGTCAGCCCGGGCGTCTTGGGGATTGCATAGAGACCCAAGGCAGGTTGGAGGAGTGGGGAAAAGTTCGTTTCTGGTGCCAGTTTGAGATGCGGCGCCCTGCCGATGGCACTCTTCTTGTGACTTGCCGTCAGCAGCTGGCCTTGGTCCAGATGCCCGCAGGGAAGCCTCAGAGGCTGGGCACGCTTGCGCAAGAAATGGGCTAACCTGCGTCTAGCGACCAAACATCTGGGTCCAATGGGAGCCATAGTTGCCCAGCCCTACCCTTCTGTGGCCAGGGCTGAACATGTTCTTGTGATGCCCGGGGGAGCGGAACCATCCTCGGTTGGCAGAACTCGGCTTGGTAGAGCCCATGAAGATGTTTTCTCCGCTGGAGTTTGTACCGCATAGGGCCGCTCTCTGCCCGAAAGATTCCTTTCCTTTGACAGGGGAAGTGTGGCTGAAAAAATTCAGGGTGGCCATATCTTCGGAATGTCCGCGGGAGGCCTCACAGAGCTTGGGATCGAGCACGAGAGCATTGAGGCCAATCAGAAGCCGCATCTGGTTGAGCTCTTCCACGCCCCGGCGCTCTGCTTCGGGAACCATCTCAGCCTCTGCAATCTTACTGTTGGCTTTCATTACTCGCAGGCCGTTGCGCTCGAGATCGGAGAGGCCCTCGGCCACGGATTGCTCCTGAGCCAGGATATTAGCGACAGATTCTGCATCCTCGATCGCGATGGCGGCTTTCAGTATTCCATCACGGAACGCTCCGAGTTTAATAATCTGAGCGCGCTGCTTATTCAGATTCTCTCCCGCAACTTGCAGAATTTTTTCGCCAGAAGGGAGGAGAAGTTCCCTGAGCAGTGCGACCGCGGGTTCGCTCTGTGCGATGATGGCGCCCTTCATCGGCCCCTCTGCCATCATCCGAACGGAATGAAAGCGTTCTCTGGCTTCCTTGATTGCTCGCTGGTTGGACTGCCGCGCTGCGCCCGAGTGCTGGTCCTCGGCTTCTTTCCTGAAAGAATCCAGGTAGGTATCTCGGAGGCTGGGCCACACTTTGTCATAGTCTGACTGCAGGCGCTTGAGCTCCTTGGGCTCTAGATCGCTGAGTTGTTCAATGAGGTCTTCGAAGCCAATATTGCGTTCAAGCCGAGTCTGGAGAGCAGAGAGGATTTCGTCTGTCGCCCGTGGGGCAGCCACTACCCCAGACACACCCGGCAAAAGGGGAAGCAGGAGGAGCAAGAAGCGGCGCATGCCACGGACGGTAACCGCGGACTGCAGAATAGCGAACTGCTAATTTTGCGGGTCGGGAGCCTTTTTTACCCGTGGCCCCGGCACGGAACGCACTGCAAACAAGGGAGCTCCCGAGCAGGACCATTGGCGTCCGAGAGCTACCTCCGCCCGCCGAATGAGAACCGGAAGGATACTCCGGAGGAGCGGCCCAGCGGCCGGTGGCCCCTTACAACGACGCGGGGAGGAGGGCATGGAATGGCACGTGGAATGATAACTGCCCTAGGTCTTGGACTGTAATGACGCGGGCGGCTATGGCTGGGATATCCATGAACGAGGGGACCCCGCGCGTAGGCGAACACCGGGCGGCCGTGGCAGTCATATCCCCGCAGATAACGCTTGGTGTATACCTTGCATCCGTTTGGCGCGTATCCGGCGTGGTAGGTGATGTAGTTGCGGGGGTGGCCTGCCTCAGCGCGCGGCGAGGAGATGATCCCGGTAATGGCTAGAGCTATGGTGGCCGAAAGGATCTTTATCATAAGGAATTCTCTGGGGTTACATGCCTTTGGACCACTAAGGGGGAAGGTTTATTCACGAAAACCTCTCGCGGTGCGTAAAGCGGGGAGCTTACGGGGTAAGCCAGAGGGGGCCTATGGGCCCAGATCGTAGATCTGCGTGAGAGCGCCAAGGAGAGCTTCCCCGGATCTGGGCTCCCCATGGAGGACTTTGCCTCCTGCACACATTAATTTAGGAAGAAGAGAGTTCCCTTTTTTGAGCTGGCCGAAGTCTTTGACGCCGGACTTGATGAGGGCCTCAACCGAGGAATCCTGCTTGGCGAGTTCGAGTTGGTCATGGCCGACAATCTGCCCGACCGCGGCCTCTGCGACTTCAGGCGGCAGATCAGGGGTAGAAATTAACTGTTCGTGGACCTCGGGCCATTTCCCGGGATTTGCTTTCCAAGCGGCCATGCTGAGGCGGGCTAGCTCGCAGGCGTGCTGGTGCTTTGGGCTCTGGTTCGGAATGAATGGATTACAGGCCCTGTTCAAGGGCACTGGCAGGAGGATCACACAAAAAAGTCCCGGGTGTTTTTCTTCAACGAATTGGAGCTGCTCATGCACCTTGCGGCATGAACTGCAGGTATAGTCGAAGTACTTCACCATCACATACTTGGCATTGGGAGGCCCCAGGTGGGGCATTGTCGTGGTGTTGTAGCGCTTGCCTCCACGGGTGAAGGAAATTTTGCGACCGGTGCTTTCGTTCGGGACTCCTTGATCCCGCAGTGCCTCGCTACTACTGGCATGAGTGTCCGGTTTCGGCCCGAGAAGCTGCCCTAGGGCGAGGGTGAGCAGGGCGACCAGAGCCGCAAGGGGTGCAAAGCGCAGGATGGTTTTTGACGGGGGAACATCTCGTAATGAGAGCACCAGGACGATTGAGGTAACGATCCCGATAGTATGCATGGCGAGACACCACGGACACACCGCCCTTATGGTGAGGTAGAGAATCCCGACAAACCAGAGAGCGGCGCCGGTAAGACAAATTGCAAGAGCTCCGTAGAGCGACCTCGAAGGGCGGAAAGAGGCAACCAGCAAGACGAGGTAGATCACGAAGGCGAGAAGGCTGACCGGAATTCCGAAGAACTGTGACCACTCCGAGCCGAGGACACTGCCGCACCCTGAGCCTTGCCCGCAGCCAGCAAGGGAGGAGGTTTTCCCGGCAAGCTTAAGTCCTCCGAGGTAGCCGCAGATGAGGAGACCGGCAAGGGAAAGGAAGCGAAGGACCAAAGGGGCTTTCACGGCAGTAGGAAGGGAAGGCGAGGCCTCAATGTTAAAATGGTCATTTCACTGCGCTGAGCAGCCAGGTGGCCAGCTCGTCGGGCGGGTGAAGCCCGTGGGGGTGATGGCCCTTGCCGGGCTTACGCCAGATCTTAACCGTTCCGCCTAGTGCTTCATAGTTGCGGGCAAGGAGCGCTCCATTTTCCTCGGCCGGGACAACTTCATCGGCCATTCCCAGCACGAGCGCGACGGGAACTCGGTTCTCGGCCAGAGGCTTGAGAGTCTCTCTGCTGAGAGGCTGGAGGTGTTGTGGTGCGGCCTTGGCCGTCACCGCGTAAGCCTTCAGGCAGCGCTGCCAGTCACGCTTTGAGAACTTGCCATTTTTCCCTCCGGGCCAGGAGTTGAAATCACAGACCGGATTGTCGCCATACAGTGCAGTCACCTTTTCCGGGTTGGCGGACGCCCATTTGAAGATGATCAGGCCTCCTCTGGACATGCCTTCCAAAACAGGGCGGGGGGAGAGTCCCTCCCGGACGGCCAATGCATGGAATTTGTCCCAGCGTTTGACCGCTGTACTCGCTCCGAAGAGGCCACCTACCTCACAGTAGGCAAGGTGAAACCCTTTTTCCAGAAGCTGAAGGTCAAGCGCAGGCTGGTGTCCCCAGAAGCGAGCTCGCCATATCCATGGATTTCCTGCTGCGGCCTGTTTTGGGCGGACGACGATACAGCGGGCGCCATCATCTGGGAGGGCGAAGTCCAGACGCTGATATCCGTTCCATTTCGAGTCCTTTCCCTCCGGCCACGCTGCGGGAGCGAGAAGGGAGAGCGAAAAAAAGAGGGTGGCAGCAAGTAAAGGCATAGCTTGGACAACAGGGCTCATCCCGGGTAGCATTTCCAGCGTGTTTCGTCTCGCTCTAATTTCTCTAGCCCTTCTCACCTCGCTACCGGCTGCTGAGCTGACGGTGGCGTCGTTTAATATCCGTCTTGCTGCCAGGGGGGATCTGGGCACCCGTAGTTGGAAGGCTCGTCGGGACCTTGTGGTGGAAACGATTCGAAAGATGGATCCGGATCTTTTCGGGGTTCAGGAAGCTCTACCTCAGCAAATGGACTACCTCACCCGAGAGCTTCCAGATTACCAGAAATTCGGAGTGGGTCGTGATGATGGCAAGAATCGCGGGGAATATTCGGCTATCTTTATTCGCGCCGAGCGTCTTACGCGGGACGCTGAAGAGGGCGGGACTTTCTGGTTGAGTGGGACGCCGGCGGCCGCCGGATCGAAAAGCTGGGGGAACGGGATCACGCGGATCTGCACCTGGACGCGATTGGTGGACCAGAAGACCGGAAAAGGGTTTTATTTCTACAACACTCACTGGGACCATCAGAGCCAGCCTTCCCGGGAACAAGCGGGCCGACTGATGGCCAAGCGGATTGATGCGCGGAAGCGGATGAGCGAGCCCGTCGTAGTCACCGGTGATTTCAACGCTACCGAGACAAACCCCGGAGTGTCCTACCTGCTGGGGAAAAAGGTGGTGCTGGCAGGAGGGAAGGGCCCTGAGCAGTGGAGCAACCCTCTCAAGGCAACGTTTTTTGAGCTTCATCCCGAGGTCAAGGACCGCAACACCTTTAATCGTTGGAAAGGAGTGATTCCCGGTGCGCGGATGATTGACCATGTGCTGGTATCCCCCGGGTGGAAGATTCAGAAGGCGTGGATCGAGTATCACATGCGGGGCAAGATGGTTCCCTCGGACCATTGGCCGGTGGCCGCGGTGATTCGTTGGGCGGACCAGCCTTAGGGGTTCAGGGGCCGTTAAATAAGTGGTGGAGAATTGCTTCGGGGGAGCGTATTAAAGGCGAATGGTAGCGCTGTGGATCACGCTGGGTGTCGTCCTAGGAGTTTTTCTCCTCGTTGTGGTGGTCCTTTACAACCGCTTCATCAGCCGACGGAATCGATTGCGCAATGGCTTTGCGGCCATGGACGTGCAGCTGAAGAAGAGGTGGGACGTGGTGCCTCAGCTTGTGGAAACGGTCAGAGGTTACGCCTCGCACGAGCGGGAGTTGTTTGAACGGGTGACCAAGGCCCGGCGTGGCATCGAGCTGGCGGAGTCTGCCGGCCCGGAGCGCTTCAATCATGAGCAGGATCTGGGAGCCGGAGTCGCCAAGGTCATGCTATTGGCAGAAGATTACCCCGAGCTCAAGGCGGGTGAGCAGTTCCTCAACCTGCAACGAAACCTGAGTGAGGTGGAGGCCCAGATCGCGGCTGCGCGTCGAGCCTTTAACGCGGCCGTCACGGACTGGAATGACGGTGTGGAGAAGTTTCCCGGTAATTTGTTGGCAGGGATCTTTGGCTTCCGGGTCCACGACTGGTTCGAGACGCCAGAGTTTCAGAGAAAGGTGACTAACGTGCAGCTTTAGAGAGTCCGGGAAAGGAGTGTATCAAAGACGTAGTATGTTGTGAGAAACCTTTCCAAAGAGTTCCGGCAACTCGAGGCCATTCGACAGCGTGAGAGGATACACGTCACCATGCTGTTAATCGTGGGAGTGCTTTTTGTATTGCTTGCGATCTGGGTGATGATTTTAGCGGATGGGGAGGGTCCCTTATCTTACCTCGCTGCGGCTCTATTCATACCCGCGTTTTGGGGATTTTCCGGGGCGTCCAGAGCTCGAGGGCGCTATTGCGAGGCCTATAAGAGCCAAGTGATTCCCGCTCTGGTCCGGAGCCTCCAGCCGGACATGGACTACCAAAGTGAAGGGCATTTCAATGACGACTGGTTCTATAGAAGTGGGCTCTATGAGCAGTATTATAACATCTTTGAGAGCGAGGATGTTCTCAAGGGCTCTATCGGGGAGACCGAGTTCCAGATTGGCGAAATCATGGTTCAATGTGAGACCACTTCGTACGAAAATGGGAGGGAGCAGAGAGAAATTGAAACGATCTTTGACGGCCTGTTCGCAGTCGCGGGGTTTCCTCGAGAATGCCGGGGGAGTATTTTTGTGGTCCCGGATTTTGCTGAGAAGTATTTTGGAATGCTGGGAGCAAAATTCCAAAAGGTGGGGTCAGGCCTGGGTCAACACCTTTTGCGGATCGATAACCCGGAATTCGAAAAGGCCTTTATCGTTCGGGCAACGGATCCCGCGGAAGCCATAACGGTTCTGACTCCTGAGTTACAGGAGCAGATTCTGACCCTGCGGGCCCGATTTGGAAGAGATCTGCGATTGGCGTTCAAGCCGTCTCAGCTCTTCATCGCCATCCCGAGCAGCAAGGACTGGTTTGAGCCGAAGATGTCGCGGCCTGCTTCCTCTCATGCCCAAGTCTCCGCTCTCTCTCAGCAGTTAAAGGCCTGTTTTAAGATTGTGGAGGATCTGAACCTCAATAAGAGCGTCTGGACGACGGCCGGGCCGCACGACACATGATAACGAGAAACGAGGCAGAGCACGGGAGAAACCTTGCGGAAAACCCTTGAAAGCCGGGCTTTACCAGTAGGGTATACTCAGACATCAGAAATCTTCTCTCCAAGGTGACTGGAATCGTGGCAGGGCTCCTGCCCGTCCTATTGCTTTCCGCCCCCGGGGATGCCCGCGAGGCCGCGGCCACCTCGAGCCATTGGGCTTGGAGCCCCTTGGGGAAGACTGCCCCGCCGTCTTCCGGGTCACCACGGGCAAAGACCCCGTTGGACTACTTTATTTTTTCAAGGCTTTCTGACGCCGGAGTTCAACCGGCTCCTGAAGCCGCCCCCCGGGAGTTGCTGCGTCGCGTCCATCTGGACTTGACCGGCTTGCCTCCCACCCCTGTCGAGATGGAAGCCTTTTTGCGCGACCCCGGGGACGAGGCCTATGCGCGTGTTGTGGACGGCCTCCTGAGCCGTCCCCAGTATGGTGAGAGATGGGGGCGCCACTGGCTCGATGTGGTCCGGTATGCAGAGACGAAGGGCTATGAGCGGGATGAGTATAAGAAGTTCGTCTGGCGGTATCGCGATTACGTCATCAAGTCCTTCAACGAAGATAAGCCCTATGACCGCTTCATTCTCGAGCAACTCGCGGGAGACGAGATTGAGGGAGCGACTTCGGAAACCCAGATTGCCACTACCTTTCTCGCCCTTGGAACTTTTGATACGATTGCCGCAGATCGAGAGGTTGCGGTCTATGACACCCTTGATGATATCGTGGCCACAACTTCAATGGCCTTCCTCGGCCAGACCCTGCAATGCGCAAGGTGTCATGATCATAAGTTCGAGCCTTTTAGCCAGAAGGACTACCACCGGGTGCTGGCATCCTTCGAATCCCTCAATGTGACCGGAAGGGAGAGAGAAGTTGGCACGGGCGAGGATCGGAAGCGATATCGTGAGGCTGAGGAGGCTTTTCAGCGCTCTACCCTCGACCCGCAGCGCGAGATCGAGGAGCAGTTCTGGGCTCCGATTCTCGAGCGCTGGGCGAAAGACGGTTTGCCGGAGGGACGGAAGGCAAAGCTGAATGAGAAGCAGCTGGCTCTTACGATTGAAGCAATTCCGCTCACCCCGGATCGACGCTCCAAGGAGCAGCAGAACATGCTGGAACGGGAACGCAACCGGGTCCGCGGCGCGGTCCGGGAGGTCGCCACTGATGAGGAGCGCAAAACAATCTCAGAGCTTGAGCAGAGGTTGAAGAGCCTCGAGAAGGACAAGCCCCAGCCCATGATGGCCTGGGTGTATTCCGATAGTGCCAAGCCCAAGCCATCACACCTCCGAATCAGAGGGGACGTCCACCAGAGGGGAGAGGTCATTCCGTTCGGGGTTCCGGTCGTGCTGGGTGCCGAAGGGTTACCGGAACCCCGGCCCACGGGCCATTCGTCTGGTCGGAGGCGGGCCCTCGCGGACTGGATCACCGGGGCGCAGGCCCCTCTGGCCGCGCGCGTCATGGCCAACCGAGTTTGGCAGTATCATTTCGGCAAAGGTCTGATGGAGGATGGAAATAATTTTGGCGTGGAAGGGGGCGAGCCCACCCATCCAGCCCTGCTCGAATGGCTGGCAAACTCGTTTGTTGAAGGAGGCTGGAAGCTCAAGCCCTTGCACCGGCAGATTGTCCTTTCCTCTACCTATCGCCTCTCAGCGGCGCATCCGGAACTCGGAAAGGATCCGGACAACGCCCTCTACTCCCGCTGGCCCCTGCATCGGCTGGAAGCCGAGGCAATCCGCGATTCCATTTTGGCCGCAAGCGGGAAGCTGAATCCTCATATGGCGGGGCCTCCCATCTACCCGCCTTTTGCCGACAAGGTGGTCGGGGCCTCATCGGGAGCAGATTGGAAAAACTCGACGGAAGAAGAGGCCTCCCGGCGGAGCGTCTATGTGTTCGCCAAGCGTGCCATCCCGCTTCCGGAACTGGCGGTATTGGATAACCCGGATTCTTCCTGCAGTTGTGCCAAGCGTGCGGTGTCGACTACCGCGGTGCAGTCTCTGCTGATGATGAACGGACGCTTCATCAATGAGCAGACCGTGCACCTTGCGAGCCGCCTCCGGGAACTGGAGGGTGAGGAAGTTCAGATCGAGGCGGCCTTTGATCTCATCCTGTGCCGTCCGCCAAGCACCCGGGAAATGGAGCAAGCGAAGGAATTTCTCGCAAAGGCAGCCCGGGAGCAGAAGATCGATCCACTCGCCTCGCTCGCGCTGGTGCTCTTCAATACCAACGAGTTCAGTTACCGCTAGGAACAATGAAGCCCTCTCCCCTACCATTTCATTTCCCCTGCGGCCGGACTCGCCGGGAATTCCTCTGGCAGGCGGGGAATGGGTTCTTTGGAACTGCGCTGGCCTCGATGCTGGCGCGGGATGGGGTGAAGGCGGGAGAAGTGACTCCCTCGACCCATTTTCCGGCCAAGGCCAAGAACTGCATCTTCCTCTTCATGGTGGGAGGGCCCAGCCACATGGACACCTTCGATCCCAAGCCGGTGCTGGGGAAGCGTCATGGAGAAGAGTATGATTTCAAGCCGGCCAAGGGAGTCAGCCAGAAGGGTAAGGGGAAGCTCAAGGGCTCTCCTTTTGAGTTCAAGGCTTGCGGGCAATCTGGGATCGAAATCTCCGAGCTTTTCCCGCACCTCCGCGAACACGCTGACCATCTTGCGGTGATCCGGTCCACCAAGGCCGATAGCGCTGCCCATGGAGCGGCCTCGCTCCAGATGAACACGGGCTTCGTCCGGCAGGGGCACCCCTGCCTGGGGTCATGGGCCAACTACGGCCTTGGCTCGTCGAACAATAATATGCCCGGCTTTGTGGTGCTTGTGAATGGAGCTCCTTACTCTGGAGCTCAGAACTGGAGCTCCGGCTTCATGCCGTCTGGCCATCAGGGAACAGTGTTCAAGACGTCAGGGACTCCTGTGCCCAACCTGAACCCTGCGATGAGTCGCTCCCAGGATACGCAGCGGGACCAGCTCGATCTTCTTGCGGCCTGGAATCAGGAACACCAGAGCCATCTGCCGGAAAACTCAGAGCTAGCGGCCCGGATCGAGGCCTACGAGCTTGCCTACCGGATGCAGGCTCATGCCCCCGAGGCCGTCGACCTTTCCGAGGAAACAGAGTCTACCCGGAAGCTCTACGGAATCGGGGAGGGTGAGGCAGACCGTTTCGGCAAGAGCTGCCTTATGGCCCGTCGACTTGTGGAGAGGGGAACTCGCTTCGTGCAGCTCTATCATTCGAATTGGGACACTCATGGGGACAACGACAAGCGGCACCAGAAACTCTGTGGTCAGACCGACAAGCCGATTGCGGGCCTCCTTGCTGACCTCAAGGCCCGGGGCTTACTTGATGAAACCCTGATCGTGTGGGCGGGGGAATTCGGCCGGACGCCGGTGGGAACCGGGGGGCGCGACCACCATGCCGCTGGATTTTCTACCTGGATGGCTGGGGGCGGAGTCAAGGGGGGAACCGTTCAGGGGGCCACTGATGAATTCGGGTTCCGGGTCACAGAGGGTGAGGCTCATGTGCATGATCTTCATGCCACCATACTTCACCTCATGGGCTTGGATCATAAAGAGCTGACTTATTTCCATTCCGGTCGCGATTTCCGTCTCACTGATGTTTTTGGGCGAGTCTTGACAGATATTGTGGCCTGAGAAAAAAGCACCTCGATGAGTTTCCTTTCAGCCCCGAACGGAAGGGCGGGCTCAAGAGGTTGAGAGGCTGCCGAGAGGCACGGTGGTCAGGCTCGGGAAGAGGGACTGGATAGTGAGAGGTGCGCTCGCTGTTGCTGCGGCCGCCCTCATCATAAGCCTCTCTTTAGCCTCATGCCCCCTTGGGTGCTTGCGGGATTGATCCTCGCGACCCAACCGAGCCTGAAACAGGAAAGGGCCCTGTTTCTCATAGAGAAAGTGTCAGGGAGCCGCGGCAAAGCCGGACAGGCTACCGTTGCTTCCTTTCGGACCTGGCGGATTTCACCAGCCGTCCCTCCACGGCCCCTGACGCCGGCACTCTAGGGGTGAGGAGCACTGATGCAAGGCGCGAGTTTCCTGTAGCAGTGGGCCTTACTTCCTACCCTGAAGAGTTTCGCGGAACGAGGAGGTGATAGCCTGCCAGCGCTGTTTCATCTCCTCGACCCGCTTGGGATGGTTCTGGGCGAGGTTCGCCGTTTCGGTTCGGTCAGAGGCAAGATTGTAGAGCTCCCATGGATCTCCCTCAGCGGCCACCAGTTTCCAGTCTCCGCTCCGCAGGGCGCGATGGCCCTCGTGGAGCCACCAGAGGTGCTCATGAAGGGGCTTCCCGTCACCTTCGAAGGTAGGTTTCAAAGACCGCCCGGGTGCGGGCTCTTTTTTAGCGGGCTTCAATCCGGCGAGATCAAGGAGAGTTGGGGCGAGGTCAATGACATGAGCAGGTGTGCGCCGCAGGGCGTTGCGCTCCTTGATGCCCGCAGGCCAGTGAGCGATAAAGGGGGTGGCACATCCCCCTTCGTGGACCCACGTCTTGTGGCGGCGAAAGGGGGTATTGCATGCGGTGGACCAGCCCGGGCCAAGGCAAAGGTAAGTGGAGGCGGAACCGGCTGGGGCTTTGGGATCGTGGCCGTCCGCCCGAACCATGATTTCGGCACTGGCCCCATTATCGGAGAGGAAAATTACGAGGGTGTTGTCCCAGGCGTCCATGGCGCGCAGCTGCTGGAGGATTCGGCCGATCTCCTGGTCCATCCGTTCCACCATTGCGGCATGGATGGCCATCTTGGACTGTTGGAAGGCTTGCTGCTCTTCACTGAGCTCGTTCCAAGGGAGAGGGCGATTCACCTCACCGGGTCCAAGGATTTCAAGATGCTTGGGGAAATGATAAGGAGGGCCGAGTTCTCTCTCGGCCTCAGGGAGTGCCCCGCTCGCGATTCCGAGTTTCTGGATTCGGCTCCACCGCTGGGCGCGGATTCGGTCCCAACCTATCTGGTAGCGGGCTTCGCACTTTGCGATGTCTTCAGGAAGAGCGTGCAGAGGAAAATGCGGGGCTGCGAATGCGACATATTGAAAAAATGGAGTGCCTCGGTGATTGGCCGCGTGCTCCTTGAGATGGTCAATGGCGGCATCAGCTACCGCGACAGTTCCATAGTAGCCAGAGCCCCGCTGAATGGGAGGGAGTTTCACATCGTCCTTCCAATGTGTTTGTGGACTGAAGAAGCGGCCCTGGTCCTTGAGGTAATAGGAATGCTCAAAGCCGTTGCGGAGGGGCATTCCGTCAAGGTGCCACTTGCCTGAGTGATAACAGCGGGAGCCTGCCTCTTTGAGAGTCACGGAAACAAGTGGGGCCCAGTCAGGCCTGCTCCCCCTGGTTTTGCTCCCCGGCAGATTATCACGGCGGATCTGTTGAGCGTAGTAGCCGGTGAGCAGTGCGGCCCGGGTGGGCCAACATCGGGCCGTATTGTAAAACTGGGTATAACGTAGCCCTTCCTTGGCCAGGCGGTCGAGGTTGGGAGTCTGGATCTCTCCTCCATAGCATCCCAGATCGGAGTAGCCGAGATCGTCAGCCATGATCAGCAGCACATTGGGCGCTGGCGCTGCTGCTGCCAGCCCGGAGAGGCCGAGGAAGACGAGAATAGAGGGCCAGAGCATGAGATAGAGGCACTCTAGCTTGGAGGTTCCGCGTCCCGAAGGAAAATGACAGTGGGGATTTGGGAAGATGGAGAGGCCAAGGACAAAAGGGTGTGTGTCGCCCCTATCCGATGTTAGCGTGCTTCATGAGCCGAATCTTCCTCCAAGGACTCTTGGTGTTTACGGTCTGCCTTGTCCTTTCTTCGGCAGGCCGCACCACAGAAATTACGGAATTTCGCGTGGTTTCTCCGGGGGAAGTGGAAATCACCTTTACCAGTGATGCTGGTGTTCTCTACGACGTCCTGGGGAGTGAGGACCTGAGGAACTTTTCCGTGCTCACCCGGGTGTCTGGGAGCGGGGAGCGGACCCAGGTAATTGTGCAGGCGCCAGCGGGACAGGCCGAGCGCCGCTTTTTCCGGATCCGCACTCCGCAGCTTCCTCCAACCCCGGAATGGTTCCACTCATACGGGGGCTCAGGTGAAGAGTCGCATGGGCATTACATTCTTGCCTGTGAAGACGGAGGGGTTCTTCAGGTGGGAGAGACAGGCTTTCTCCCCAATACCCGGATTCTCGCCATCAAACTGGATCAGGAGGGTCGTCTTGAGTGGCGACAGGAGTATTCCAATCGGTCCACAGGAGCGTCTGGCCATGGAACCTACAATCTTGGGAATTCCGTGCTCGAAGTGGACGAGGCCTATTGGATTGCGGGGGCGATTAATCGCAATAGCGCGGCTATCAAGGTGAACAAGGGCACTGGAGAAGCGGAGCTCGTCAAGACTCATAGCAATGGCGGATACGATGCCTATGAGCATATGGTAGAGACCGACGTGAGGCTGGTAGCGGTTGGCTATACGAATGCAGAAGACCGGGAGAATACCTTTTTTGCCGAAGGGCGTGGCTACCTGGCCTTTCTTGACCCCGAGGGAAACAAGACCGGAGGGAGAAGTCTTCGTGATGACCTCGCACAGGCCTACCGGATTGCAAAGCACGAACAGGCTCTGATTGTATCGGGCCTTGTCTGGAATGAGGATGACAATCTGGATTTCGGGCTGCTCAAGCTCAATGCCGATGGCAGCCGGGTATGGGGGCGCCTTTTTGGAGGGGCCCGGGATGATCATTGTTTCGGAATGGATCTGGGAGCAGATGGGTCAATCTTTCTCACGGGGCACACCCTCTCCGGAACAATCAACTGGCAGACCTATACCATGAAACTGGATCATGATGGGATTCTGCAATGGGAGCGAAAGAGGGGAAATCCTCGCGGGTTTGATCCTCGCTATATTCACGATGAAGCGTGGGGTGTTCGTGCCACCCCGGACGGAGGCTGCATTCTCACTGCTGGGACAGGAGATGAGTATGGCAGCTATTCAGAGACTATCGGCTCAGATGTTTCCGACCAGTGGGAGGTGTATGTGATCAAATATGGCCCGGAGGGAGGCCTTGAATGGGAGGCCACATACGAAGCCGAGGAAGGAGACTGGGCGGGGGAAGACTTGGCCCTGACTCGAGATGGAGGGGTGATTATCGCGGTAGATAACTCACAGTTCGGGTTTCTTAAGTTACCTTCTTTTTAGGTGCTAAATTCATCGATCTGCGGTGAGGCGCAGACGGAGGGATCTCCATGGATCCTTTCCCCTTTACTTCCCCGGTCAGAATGAGGACTACGGCTCCTGTTGTGAGAACCACGAAACCCGCCCTTTTCGCCCTTGTCCTCGCTCTTGGCTCCAGTGTCAGCCAAGCGGAAATCGGATCAAATGAGAGTGCGGGGGAGTTTCATACGACGATTGGTATCATTCACGGGTTGGGAGAGGTTGTGGGAACCGGCCTCGCTGCTGACGGCGAGGGGTTTCTGGTTTCCGTGGGCTACAACTACACCGATGATCTGAGCCTCAATGGAAGATACGAGGTGGCAGATTTTGATATTTATCAGAATTTTCGTCTGACCCTTGATCGAAAGTTCGACCTCACCGATGATCTTTCGCTGCACCTGCTCGGGGGCTACACTTGGCAGAACCTTCTGGCAAGGAGCGTGCAAACCGATGCCATCCTGACTAACGCCGGCCTGTGCTGGGAACGGGGATCCTGGTTCTTCGGAGCGAACTACTCCCGCGTCTTCGCGCTCGATACCTCAACCAATTTTCGAGACCGTGGGCTCTCGACCGACCTTCCCGAGAAGCATTCGGACCTGTTCGAGGTCATCGCAGGTTACCGCATGAGTGAGAACTGTTCCGTCATTCTCAGCTATGAAAGGCAGTTTGGTGGGGACACCCAGATTCAGATGAAGAAGCACGTTGTGCTTGGAGTCCGGCTGAAGCTGTAAGCCATCCTCCGGCGCTTACAGAAAATCGCCTACTTGGCCAGGCGTAGGAGCGCTGCATCGAGGACACTATCAGATTTCCCCATCCGGTCCCGAGGGGTGGCTTCCATCACGACGTCCGGAGGAACGCCGAGGCCATCAAACGGTTCTCCGGATGGCCGGAATTTGGCGGTCTGACAAAGGACGACCTCCAGCCCGGTGTTTGGAAGGGTGTAGCTGTCCATCCAGCCGTTGCCTCCTCCACTTGCCGTGCCCATCAGAGTTGTGTTGGGCAGGCCCTTGAAGCCGCCGAGGAAAATATCGCTGGCACTGAACGAGCCGCTATCCTGAAGGATGATGAGAGGGTTTTCATAGTAGTAGGCCCCGGGGTTCATGGTGGAGTCAAAGGCAAGGACGTAAAGATCGCTGAATTTTCCCGCCGGCAGAGCCCATGTGGGCTTGAACGCCTTGATCGCATCCCCGATGTATTTTCGCTGCCCTTCTGTTTTCCAGTGAGACGAGGTCGCCGGTTGGGCAGACATGCTGGACATATTGAAGCCGTCCGGCATGGGCTTGGGGAGCTCCATGGGCTTCCTGTAGGCCGAGAATTCGATGATGCGCATCGGGTCTCCGGGCTTCAGAAAATAGGGCATGAGGGTTAAAAGGATGTTTTTGGACCCCCCGGGGTTGCCTCGGACATCGATGATCATTCCTCTGGTGTCCTTAAACTGTTCCATCAATCGGTTGAGCTGTGCGAGAAAGCGGCTACTCCCGGTCATTTGGGGAAGCCTGATGTAGCCGACCTCATCAATCCTGCGGCTGTCTCCCTCCGGGAACTCGGCTTCTCTCTGGGGCCGCCGGGCTACCTCTACTTCCATCTTGCGGGTGCTTTTCCGGTTTTTTGATTCAAGTTCGAGTTGGATCGTATCGTTCGCGGGAAGTCCTAATTCCGCGCGAATATAATTCACATAGCTGAGCATCTGAAGGGATTGGCGCAGCCTCCACTGGGGAGACTCCTTTACCACGGTGTAGGAGGCGACTTCCAGCCACTCAGCGATGGGGCGCCCATCGATCGAGGTGACGTAAGGGTGCTTCGGGTCGAGGAAGCTCTCTCCATCGGTCAGGTAAACCCGGTTCTTGTAGCTGTCGGCCACGAAGGGGGTATAGCCGCGGGGCATATACTGCGACGGTGGGGAGGCCAATCGAGCATGCCCGTCACAAAAGAGGCTGATGAGTTTGGCCAGTTGAAGGCGGAACTGATTGAGCGAGGTCTCTTCGTCAAGGGAGCCCCGAATGGCATCAAGCGCTCCCCGGTAGTCAACGGGACGGAGCTCCAGATAGGAGAAGCACTTCATGAGGACATGCTCCAGATAGTCGAGGTCCTCTTCCAGGTCCTTGCGGGAAACGAGCTTGGACTCTCTCAGCTCGGGCTTGGTGACAAGAAACTTATGCTCTGCCGCGATGTCCTCCTTCCGCTCCCGCGCGATGGCAGCCGGATCAAAGAGAACACCGGAGAGGACGTGAGTCTTGATATAGGAGCGCACCACCTGGCGGTCCGTGGGCGCCACCTCGTAGGCCTTCTTTACAAAAGGTAAACCGCGTTTCGGCTCTCCGAGTCCCTCAGCATACACCTGCCAACCAAGCATTGCCATGGTGCGGGCATACTCGGGGTGGTCCTGCGACATTTGGGACAGCAGGCGGGAACCTTCCTCGGCGTCACCGCGCTGGAGGGCACGCATGCCCTCCCGGTAGGGGTCGAGGACGGGTTTCTCGCCCTCCTCAAGTCCGGAGAGCTTGAGATCGAGGTAGAGGTCGCTGCTGGTCGGACCGGCTTGATGAACCTCTACGGCGATGGTGTTGACCGCGCCATACTTGAGGGAGCCGGCAGGGATGGTGGTGACCAGTTCACCGCTTTCCCTGACTGCTCTGATGGCCGCACTCTCTGGTGTCAGCGGGCCCTCCTCAAGGTTGCCCCGCGCCACTTCCTCACCGTTAAGGTAGACAGAAACTCCGTCATCGTAGGACACCATGAGGCCCAGTTTTGTAAATTCATTTTCTCCTTTCGGAGGGGCTTGGAACGTGGCGCGGAAATAGGCGGTGAGAGGTTTGTTCCCGGGATCGTCACCGAACAGGATACGAGTCTCCACATCGTCCTTTCCGTAGCCAAGGGGGGCTTTGCCCTTTTTCCATTCCGAATCGTCAAACCCGGAGGCGGTCCACTCTTCCCCGGGAATGGCCTTGCCGTCGAGGTAGCGCCAGGTGGTTTCTCCCCCTGCGGGGAGCAGGGTTGTTTCTGCACTGGTGATCCCGACTGCGATCCACAGGCAGGAAATTACAAAATTGGCCGCTTTCATCCTAGCGCACGCTAGAGCAGGGGAGCCTGTAGAGAACAGGCTAAATTAGGGGTAAAGTTGCGAGGGTTCAGCGATGAGGCACTACCCTGGAACTCTGAGGCTGAGGACAAAGCCCGAAGAGTAAAGCCCAGCTAGCTGTCACGATAAAAGGGCGCATCAAGTTAAGAACGTAGCTTGAATCGTATCCTTACCCCAAAAAGTAAGATTATGAGCCTGTGGTCAGCGCCGGAAGTGCCCAAGGAAATGCCTTGCGAGAAATGTGGGCAAATGACCCCTTTCAATGGGCTCATCCGGGCAGGTCGCGTGCCGTGTCTACATTGCGGGGCACTCCGGCCTCACACCCCGCTCCGGACCGGGTGCTGGTACCTCATCATGCTGGGGGTTTTTGTGGGGGCGATCCCGGTGGCCCTGATTGCCGGGGAAGGGGCAATCGTTGTCCTCTTCCCCCTCTTTCTCCTGCTGTTCCTGGGGATGTTTCTCGTGTTTGTCATCGGATGCCTGATCTGCAGGTGGAAGGGGAACCTTCGGTCCTACTTACTGTCCCTCTTGATTGGCCTTCTCGGGGCGGCCGGATCCTTGTGTGCCCTATACGCTAAAGGGTCCGGGACAAAAGCATGGATGATCCCGGCGCTCGTGGCGATCGTGGTCATGGCGCCCTTCTTCTTTGTCGTCCTGTCCCGAATCCGAATGCTGGACCAAACCGACGATCCTGCAGGGCAGGAGGGAAAGTCCGGATCAACGAAGAGCTCCTCAGAGCAGTAGGAGCTGGCCAAGGCCTTTATCTGGAAAATCTGAAAAAAGAAAAAATCGGCCCGTAGAGTCACGGTAGTAAGAGTAACAGGCAGTTAATCAACGGAGTGAGATCCAAGGCCCTGCATAAAAACAAAATTTAGAACCTAGGCCTCTGCGATCTCACCCGTTGTGAAGGCTGCCTCAATTTTTTAGCCGTCAGCACAGCGGCCGGGCTTACCGCGGCAGCTAGAAGCGGCATCAAGAGCTTCGAGCGAGACCTCAAAGGATGAGCATGCAGTCCCCGTAGCTGAAAAACCGGTAACGTTCGCGGACCGCCTCTTCGTAGGCCTCGAGGATCAGCTCCCGGTTCGCGAAGGCGCTGACCAGCATGAGCAGGGTGCTTTTCGGGAGGTGAAAATTGGTGAGCAGGGCATCGACGATGCGGAAGCTGTAAGGAGGATAAATAAAAATATCAGTGCGGCCTTGGCCCGCGGTCACGGAACCATTCTGGCCAAGGTGTTCGAGCACGCGGGTGACGGTGGTTCCCACCGAGATGACCCGCTCCGCATGTGAGATCTGATCTGCAGTTTCGGCGCCAAGTTCGTAGGCTTCCTCATGCATTTTGTGCTCGGCGGGGTCGTCGACTTGCACGGGGCGGAAGGTGCCGGGTCCGACATGGAGGGTCAGGAAGGTATGGGGAAGGGAGGCGATCAGTTCCGGGGTGAAGTGGAGCCCGGCGGTGGGAGCAGCCACCGCGCCGTTCTGCCGGGCGTAGACAGTCTGGTAGCGTTCGTTATCTGAGGGCTCTTCTCTCCGTTCCATGTAGGGAGGGAGGGCGAGCTCGCCATGGATGGCTTCATCCACAGGGTAATCCCAGGTGATGAGGCGGTAGCCGAGTTCATCAATTCCCGTCACCGTCCCGGTAGACGGGCCCACCTCTACGGTGCGGCCGACCTTCATCCGCTTGCCCGGCCGAACGAGACAGCGCCAGTGCAGGGGATCTGCGCAGTCCACCCGAAGAAGTTCGATACGCCGGTCGTTGGAAAAGAAGCGGGCCGGGACGACTCGAGTGTCGTTGAAGACGAAGAGGTCATTCTCCCGGGCGAAGGTAGGGAGGTCGGAAAACCGGTGATGCGTGATAGTGCCCTCTTCCCGGTTGATCACCATCATCCGGGAGGCAGACCGCTCTGCCAAAGGGTGGGAGGCGATCAGCTCTGAGGGGAGTTCGTAATCAAAGTCTTCAGTGCGCACGGGAAATTGGAAGTTGAGAGATCTTCGTCAATTGGGACGCCTGTCACAGGCAAAATGTACCGCAGAGGCGTGCAAGTCCTTTCAGTACCTTTCCAGGCCGACCTGTCGGGCGGCTTCCTCAAGCAGGGCGATTCCCTTCCTCCGCTGGACGGGAGGGTGCTTAAGCCTTGCTCTTACGAGGGTGTGCTCTCGGCCGTGCTGCTCATCGGCGGTCAGGAGGAGAAACGGTGAAGCCCTCAGATCCCATGTCTCGGTATCTCCACAGGGAGCCCATCCGTTCAGCCGAAGCGACTGAAGCAATTGCTGGCGTCCGGTTTCTGAGGACCCGAGGAAAGCAATTTCTGAGGTGCTGGTGGCGTTTCCACCTTGCAGCGGGTGTGGGGCGGGAGACCTGTAAAAGCGCGGAGCAGGGCCTCCATGACGCCAACGCGCGAAGGCCCGGACAATTGGTTGGAGCAGATCACAGAGCCTGAGCAGGCCGCGGGAGGTCGGCGAATTAAAATGACGGTGTAGCAAGCGGCGGGGCACTGCGTGATGGGCCAGTCCCTGATAACCCGCCTGCCCCATGGACCCGAAATAAATAACGGAGCGGGTGTCTGCGCTGACGGGGCCGCCGCTGTAGACGCTGCCCTTCCAATGAATTCCCCCGTCACGAAATCTCCCGGGGTGGGCCTCGGAAAGTAAAGCCTCTGCACGGCCGTATCCCCCTTGTTGTCTAAGGTAGCGCGCAATCGAAGTGCGCCTGCGATGCCAGACGAATGCAGCAGGAGCGAACGCCAGTTCCCATCCCTGATCGAGGAGACGCCAGCAGAGGTCGACATCGTCTCCGGCTGTGACGAACTGGGGCTGAAACCCTCCAATCGAGTCCAAGGCTTCCCGGCGTACTACGAGATTACAGCCGGGAAGGTGCTCCGCGCGGAGGTCCTCGGAAAGGACGTGCGAAGGGGCTCCGGTAGCAGAGGCTACGATGGCTTCCTGTAAGCCCTCTGGAGAGGGAGGGAGATTAGGGCCCCCGGCGGCTCCGACGCGAGGGTGGTCAAAGCTCCGGGCGATCCAGAACAGCCAGTCGACGTCAGGCTGGCAGTCATCATCCGTGTAGGCAATGAGGTCTCCTGAAGCCTGCGCAGCGCCAAAATTACGGGCGCTGGAAAGTCCTCCGTGTTGCTGCTTGAGGTAGCGTACTTCTGGGAAATGGGTGGCAACCTCGGGAGTCTGGTCGGTGGATCCGTCGTCGACGACGAGAACCTCGAAATCTGGATATTCCAGTATGGAACAGGCGTTCAGGCAGGCCTCGAGATTGGCTGCGCCATTGTGGGTGCAGATCACCACTGATATCCGAGGAACAGTATTGAGAGTGAGGGAAGCGGGAGCGGTGGAGATCGTGGGGAGGCTTTCGCGAAGCGCTTCCATGACGGGTTTCTCGCTTCGGTCGTATCGTGTCAGGCCAAAGGCCCATTCCGCCATTTGAATTCCGCGGCTCGCCCAGCGGTCGGACCACGCAAAGAAGGTAGTGCCGGCCAGGCCCGCCGCCAGGCTCTCCTCGAGGTGGCCCTTCAGAAGGGCGGCCTGAGCGTCTTCGTGATTCCTGATGGTATCGAGCCCGAACTCGGTAATAAGGATTGGACGGTCTCCCGCGATATTCTGGAGGCGGGGGAGGTAGCGCGCCTGGGACTCGCGATCCTCAAGGTAGACATTGAATGCGCTGAAGTCCGCATTCCGGGGCTCCAAGTATTCGGTGCTTGGGTAGTTGGCGTAACAGATGGGCAGGTCCGCGGCCTCCTCCCGGCAGAGGTCAATGATCTCCTCCAAGGCGTTTCTGACCCGTGACGGCCCCATCCAACGGACAAGGCCCGAAGGAATCTCGTTGGCAACAATCAGTGCGCCAAGAGCGGGATGGGGGCCATGCGCTCTCAAAAAATTCAGCAACCGTAATTCGCCTTCGGCCCGGAGCCGGGGCTCGGCTAGAAAGTCCCGGCCCCACTCCCAGGGGATTCCCACGAGGACTACGAGCCCATTCTCCTGCGCGCAGTCAAGGAGGGCCTGGGTTGCACCCGTATAGACCCGGATTGCATTGAAACCGCATGCGGCAATCCGAGGGAATTCGATGGCAGGATCGAGTTCTGCATCGGAAGGAAACGGGCCGAAGGTAACGCATTTCAGGAACAAGCGCTTGTCCCCGAGGGCTAGGAACCTGCCATCGACCCGTAAACGCGCTGGTCCGGAGAAGGACACGCTCAAGCCTGACCGTTGATCCCGCGTTTGGCAAGAAGGGGGGTGACTCTCCTCCTAGAGAACCTCGATGTCGTGGTCATTACGGGGTTTCATTTCTCCAATTACTTCTGCGCATGGCGCTCCTTTTTCCTTCAGGAGGGCGAGGGCTTGGTCCAGGCTTTCCGGAGTCACGGCAAGGAGAAGCCCTCCACTGGTCTGGGCGTCAGCGAGGAGGAGCTTCAGAGAATCTGGGATGCCAGCGGCGAACGAGGTGTTGGAGGCGGCTTCAAGATTCGCTTTGGTTCCGCCCGGCACGCAACCTTCATCGATCAGGGAAAGAACCATGTCATCGATCGGGGGCACCTGATCGCTATGAACCACGGCGGTAACTCCGCTTTCACGCGCCACCGCTCCAAGGTGCCCAAGGAGGCCAAACCCGGTGACATCGGTTCCGCCCCGAACCAGTCCGGCCTTTGCGAGATCCGCGCCCGGGGTGTTGAGTGTCGTCATCAGGGCAATAGACCGGTCGGAAAGGGATCCGATATCTACGCCTCGTTTCGTTGCGGTGGAAAGGATTCCCGTGCCCAGAGGCTTGGTAAGAATAAGCAGGTCTCCTGCAGCTGCGCCCGCATTGGTAATCAGTTGGTCCGGGTGAACGAGGCCAGTGACAGAGAGACCGTAGAGTGGCTCGGGGTTCTGAACGGTATGCCCACCTGCCAGGACGCATCCAGCTTCGGCCACCTTGTCGGCGCCACCCTTGAGGATCTGGTTGACGTCCTCGAGAGAAAGGTGCTCCAAGGGAACGCCAACCACGTTCATCGCGGTGACCGGAAGCCCCCCCATTGCGTAGACATCCGAGAGCGAGTTTGCGGCTGCGATTTGCCCGTAGGTATAGGGGTCGTCAACAATGGGAGTGAAGAAATCCAAGGTTTGCACCATGGCGAGCTCTTCGCTAAGCCGGTAGACGGCGGCATCGTCAGAGGACGCAGCTCCTATCAGAAGATCCTCATTCTCGATCTGGGTCAGCCCGCGCAGAACCTGCGCAAGGTCGGCTTGGCCGAGCTTGGAGGCTCAGCCCGCACAGGACGACAGTTCTGTCAGGCGCTTGATGTCTTCGCGGGACATGGCGCAATCCTAGGGAAGAATCCGTCCGGGGCAAACATGACTGGTGGAATTCCGGATCATTTTTGAATTGGTGGCGCTAGACCATTGCCAACGGGGCTTGGCGAGCCGACAGTCCGAGAACCTTAATTTTCCAGATGCCGTGATTCGTAGCTTGCTCCTTCTTTTTCTTCCGTGGGGTATCAGTGCGCTCCATGCCAGTGAATATGGCCCTATCTGTGAGTGGCATGAGGACCCGACTACGACGATGTCGATTCACTGGGTGGCGGCCTCGAACGATGAGCGTCCAGGGGGAGAGTGGAAGCTCGGTGCTGCCGGATTTGGTTATGGCGATGATGATGATCAGACGGTGCTCAAGGCGATGCGGGGGAAATACCGTTCGGTATATATCCGCCGGGCCTATGAAGTTCCGGCCAAAGCGCCACGAGGGGCGGAGTTGACAGTAGGAATTCGATATGACGACGCATTTATTCTCTACCGTGACGGTAAGGAGGTCCTTCGAAAAGGGGTTGAGGGGGCAGGCGCCAGTATTGGCAAAGTTAAGAAGCACGAGGCTGAGGTTTGGGAGTACTTCAAGATCGGCCCTGCCAACCCGGGCCAGAAGGGAGTAATCGCGATTGAGGGCCATAACGAAAATATCGATAGTTCGGACTTCACTCTGCGCCCCCGGATCGATTACCGGGCCAAGGGAAAGCTGTATCCGGTGATACGGGAAGGAGCGAGCTGGGCCTATCTTGCGGGGGGAGCTCCCGGGGCGGGCTGGGCTAGTATTGGAGGCATCGGGGGCGATGAGGTAGCTGCCACGCGCTATAAGTTTTCCTACCGGAAGAAGGGCGAGAGGGAATGGTCCTCTGCCCGTATTCGAGAGAGGAAGTTTGGCAAGACGGAGGACCTCGCCTTTAGCGCCGACCTTCGGGATCTCAAGCCCGCCAGCCGCTATGAGTTTCAGATTATTCGGTGGGGGCGCCCGATGGGCCCTTGGGAATTTGAAACCGCCCCGGCTCGCTTTCAGGACGGAATGACGTTTGTGACGGGGGGAGACATGTATGGGACGCGGGCATGGCTTGATGCAATGAACCTGCGAGCTGGAAAGGAAGACCCTCTTTTTGCTCTGCTCGGAGGCGACCTTGCCTACGCGAATGGGAGTAATGGCGGACGGTGGCGGGATTGGCTGGAATCGTGGAACAACTGTGCGGTCGCTCCCGATGGTCGGCTCATCCCCATGGTCGTGGCAATCGGGAACCATGAGGTGAAGGGATATCAATATCGCCCCAAGAACGCGCCAGGTAGAGAAGACGCCCCATTTTTCTATAGTCTCTTTTCCGGAAAGTCCGAGGGAGCGAATTTTACTGTCGATTTTGGTAACTACCTGAGCCTTGTTGGCGTTGACTCGGGGCATACCGCCAATATCGCCGCGCAGACCCAGTGGTTGGGGAGGGTCCTCGGAAACCGGTTAGGTATTCCTCGGCAGTTTGTCTGCTATCACCGCCCAGCCTGGGGGACCGGGGTAAAGGGTGATGCCACCGATATCCGGAAGGAATGGTCCCCATTGTTCGAGCAGTTCAAGGTGGATTGTGTTTTTGAGAATGATCACCATACCTACAAGCGGACTCATCCTATTGTCGGGGGTGAGCGTAGCGATAAAGACGGAATTCTTTACATGGGCGATGGATCGTGGGGCGTGAAGACGCGAAACATTCCCAAGGACTGGAAAAAGCGAACCTATCTAGCGGAAGCGCAAGCCTTGAGGCATCTCATCAAGGTGACTTTGAAAAAAGATGAATTCCTCTACGAGGGAATGACCGAGGATGGAAAAATTTTCGATAAGACGACGAGGCCCTTGCGCAGGGGCGGGGCAGATAACCGGTAAAGACATGACCGGGGCACTTCCTGAACTTGATGAGACCACCTGCCGCGGGCATACTCGAGGCATGAGGCCCGGGGATTTCGAGGCCCGCTCCGCGCCATGGCCGTGAACTTATCCCTCCGCGAGTTTCTCGTTAGTGGCGCGTGGAAGGAGCGGTTTGACGGATTCGTACTAGAGGACGGGAGCAAGCTGGCCCGGAAACGCCGGGTCTCGGAAATGTCGTGGGAATCCCTTGAGGACGGCGGCGGAGTGCTTGCCGCACGAGTGCAGGATTTGGAGGGCGAGTATTACGAGGTAGAGATTTCCATCTGGCAGGAGGGAGAGGGCCTCTGGGAAATAGATACCTCCTGCAGTTGTCCCTATGCTTACTACTGCCAACATGCGGCGGCCGCTCTTCTGGGAGCGGGCAAAAAAACCATGGTGGATCGCCTTTTGGAGGGAGGCAGTGCCTACGTTCGGGTTCCCGCCACGGGATCGGCGAAGGAGAGCCCTTCTCGCGAGACGATGCCCCGGCAGACTCTGGAGGCTTCTCCAACGTTCCGGATGGAAGTATTGGTGGAGCCCGCCCATAGCCGCTCTGTTCAGATGCTGTTACAATCTTTGAGAGCGTCGAACCGGGATGAATGGTTAGTGGCCCGGCCGACGGCGAGCTATGAGGGGCACGACCTTCCGCTTCATACGGGGGGCGATAGTGCCGTCCTGATTGAAACAGCGGACGGCATGCTCGAAATTGTGCGGGACTTGAAGGCGGAGGGGGCTGCCGTCCGAGACCTGGCTCAGCTTGGCCTGACTCACTTGGGAGCCCAGCCGAGTTATCGATTTCTGCTAGGATTGGAGCGTGAGAGAGATTCGGAGCCCTCCGCCGAGTCTGCGTGGTTTCCCGAGCCCAGCTTGAATACACCGGATCTCTTCTGGCCTTGGTTTCGGGCGGAAGCTATTCCCAAGCTTGAGAGCCGCGGCTGGGAAGTCTCGGTGGATAAGGAGGTTGGCTTCCCTGTCTACGTCACCGAGCCGGGCGACTGGGAAGGGGCCCTCTCTGAGCAGACAGGCGGATGGTTCTCCTTGTCGGTAGGGTTCGATCTGGATGGAGAGCGGCTGGACCTTCTCCCGATCCTCGCAAAGCTGTTGGAAGACGGGACGCTCGACATGCTGGATGAGCTCTCGGACCGGTCCCATCACCT
>DIHT01000061.1:0-2924 GCA_002420305.1 Akkermansiaceae bacterium UBA5689
TTCACCCGGTCTCCTTTGCCGTTTAACTCTGTGACGATCTCCAGCTTGCTGTTGTTCTCCATGAGATAGTCCTTGAACCCATCCACCCGCTTTTTGCAGGAGTTGGCCTCGGGTAGGTTGATGATGCCGATTTTGCCGATACCACCGGTAGCTTTCATCATGGACTCCCCGGCAAGGCGGCCGCCCTGGTAGTTGTCGCTGCCAACATGGTAGGTCACCAGCTTCTGGACTTCGGGATCTTCCATCTGGATATCGAAAGTGAAGACTGGGATACCTGCGTCATGAGCGGCCCGAACTCCTGATCCGGTGGCCTTGGAATCGGCGGGATTCAGGAAGATCGCGTCGCATTTCTGAGTAATGAATTCATCAATCTGGGTATTCTGCAGGGCTGCATCTCCCTTGCCGTCCATAGCTTTCAAGGTGTATCCAGCAGCACTGGCGGCTTTTTCCATCTCCTGGGCGATGAGTTGGAAAAAGGGATTGTTGAGGTTCATGCAGGTCATCCCGACCGTCCCTTTGCTCTCCTCTGGTTTCGTGGCCTCGTCACTACTTGCGCCAGCAAAAGATTCCCGATTGGGGTCTTTTTCCGCGTCGGCGAAGAAGTAGTGCTCACAGGGGATAAACTCTCCAGCTCCTTTGAACACACTGCCGGTAAACGCAGTATCAGTCTCTCCATTGCCAAGTTCCCCGGAGCCAGCGCTGGAATTCTTGTCGCCACAGGAGATTAGGCTCAGGGTGAGAACGGAGACGACAACTGAGAGAAAGCGGTTTCTTTTCATGAATTCTAGAATGCGAGTTCAGGGAGATTGAATCCGGGAGCCCCGTCTGTGAATCTAAAATCGAACTTCGTTGGGAGAGAATGAACGGGAAGTCGTGATAATACGGAATCAATTAGCATTATAACAATGTTGCGTGGAGTGTGGCTCTCCGGTGAGGAGCTCCGCATTCCTGAGTATTTTGGCAGGTTAGGAGGCGGGCTTCGGGCTTCCCCGCCTGAGAACGCGCTCCCAGAATCCTACCTGTCGGGCCCGGTCTAGAAGGACGGCGATAATGATGATGGCCCCGAGGACCATGTCCTGGACGGGATCCTTGAAGTTGAGCTGGTTCATTCCGCTCCGCATTACCCCAATGATAAAGGCTCCGATGAGAGTACCAAAGACCCGGCCACTACCCCCGAAGAGGCTTGTGCCTCCCACTACCACAGCCGCGATGACTTCCAATTCGAGACCGGTTCCCATCACGGTGGTAGCCGCATTGACCCGGGAGGCCTCCAGACAGCCTCCAAGGCCGGCGAGGAGGCCACAGACAGTATACACGAGGAGAATAATGCCCGCCACGGGGACTCCGCTCAGGCGGGCCGCCTCCATATTTCCCCCGACCGCGTAGATGTAGCGGCCATATTTGGTCTTCGACATGAAGATATGAGCGGCAATATAGAAGAGAACGAGAAGCGCGACTGTGTTTGGAATCCCGATCAGCGTTCCGTGATTGAGTTCTCGGAAGGCGGCGGGAAGCTGGGTGTCAGAGACTGTAAAACCTCCGTTGGCCTGCTCGGCCATGCCCCGGGCAATCATCATGACTCCCAGAGTGACGATGAAGGGGGCCACTTTGCAGTAGGCCACGAGAGCTCCTGAGAAAAGACCGATCAACCCTGCGCAGAGGATCGCAACCGCAAAGCCGGAGTAGACCGTGAAGTCTCCCGCGGCGGTGGGGTCCCCGCCGGCCGCGATGACCCGCTCCTTGATGAACCAGGCGCCCACCATGGCGGAGAGGCCCACCAAGCTGCCGACCGAGAGATCGATTCCGGCGGTGATGATCACCATTGTCATTCCTATTGCGACGATGGCAATAACCACCACGCGCTGGGTGACATTCTTGAAGTTGTCGAGGGTGAAGAAAGTAGACTTCTTGCGAGGTTGTGGAGTCAGGACCGCGAACTTCTGGAACTCCGGATATTTTTCAGGCACAGCCTCGATGACCTCCATCCCAGCAGGCCCCGCGGTGGCGATTGCTCCGAGGGGACGGCCCTCATCGCGGAGTTCGTTGAGTCTTACTCTTAGGTTGCGGGGCGCGCCAATGGCAAGACGCACGTTATCACGGCCCTCCGTTTTGAGCCGGTGGGCCAGGGATCTTGCGAAAGTCTCAAAGTCGGTTTTGTCCTTTCCGTAGACTACCACAGCCTTGTCGGACGGAACCTCCTTCATGATGCGTTCGGCGACCTCCCGAGCGCTGCTTTTACCGGAGGGGGCCACCTCCTTAACGGTAAGCAGGCTGAAGAGGAGAATGAGAACCATCAGGACCAGAATCATCCCGTAGTCGCCAAACTTGATCTTGAGCTTCATGATTCTAGCACGGGATGGCACCACAGATGCAGGGAGTTGGCACGCAGGATTTTCAAAGGCGCACAACCCCGGTCAAAAGCCAACGCAGGAGGCCTTGGGATGCAGGGCAAATTGGGAGCCTCAAGACATTCTGAGCGCCCCGGTGCAGTCACCGATACTAGAGACCTTTACGCCCATGATTTGCGCCATAGAAAGCCAGAGATTGGCAATGGGAGTGCCCTGGGCAGACTTGATGTGGCGATTCGCCGCGATTGCGCCGCCTCCGTGTCCCGCGACAATGGTGGGAAGGTCGGTGTAGACGTGGAGGGATCCATCGCTGATTCCCGAGCCAAGAAGGAACATGGAATTGTCAAGGAGGGTTCCCTCGCCCTCCTTCACCTCAGCCATCTTAGCCACAAGGGTGGAAAATTGCTGGATGTGGAAATGGTCGAGAGCCTCGAGCTTGGTGCGGACATGATCGTGACCCTGGCCGTGGGTCATCCCATGGTGGTCCACCGGTTTGTCGAAAAGCCCCTGAACCGTGAGAGGCGAGCCCCAGCGTTCCGGGCTGCTCATGATCGAGCAGACACGGGTGAGATCGGT
>DIHT01000061.1:3310-7991 GCA_002420305.1 Akkermansiaceae bacterium UBA5689
TTCGAGGGAGGCGCGATCCTGAGCTTGTCGATCTCTGATTGACGCTTGGTTACGCGCTCGATCTGCCGCTCCACGGTCCTGATGGATTCCATATATTCGTCGAGCTTTCCCCGATCGATAGACCCAAGACCGCGGTCAAGGGACTTGGCGTCATCCATGACGAGGTCGAGGACGCTTCCGTGCTCCTGATGCTCCTTAACGGCAAAGAGCCGGTTAAACACGGCCTGAGGATCTCGAAGGGATCGGGCGACATGACCGTGACCATACCATGAAATATTGTCGAAATACACGGACTCACGATTGTCCTCGTAAGGGTTACAGCTCAGCTCGAGCGAGCGAAAGGCGGTATGCTTGCCTGCCTCCTCGGCCATGATCTGATCAATTGTCTTCTTGAGCGGATAGCCGGCGGGAGAGAGCTGATCAGGAGCCGCACTGCTGAGCCAACACGCTCCGGCCTGAGCATGGCCATCCGTGCCTGCCACTTTCACTCGATCAAGTTTGGTAAACAGGGAGATGTGCTCCTGCACGGGTGCAAGAGGCTGCAAGCTTGGCGACAGGGTGAAGTTTTCTCCCTCGTCCACCGGATGCCAGGCCCTCTGCACGACTCCGTTGGGGATGTAGAAGAAACCAGCTCGGACTGGCGGCCGCGCCGTCGAGGTTCCTTTTGCCATACTGCGGGTTTCCATGATCTCCAGCAAGGGCAGTGCCAGTGTGGCCCCGGCGCCACGGAGAACGGCCCGGCGAGAGAGGGATGGGCGCTTTAGGATCATGGCTTTTTTGGAGTTTTCCCGGAAGAAGGAGCTAGTTGGTTAGTCTTGTGCATGAAAGGGTAACTCGTGGCGATCTCAGAAACAATGGTGGAAAACTGACCTTTTTTAGCCATGGCCTTACGAACGATTTTATCCAGAGCGGGTTTGTCGGAGATGTCTATCTCGCGACCGAGAGCATAAGCCAGAAGGTGTTCACTGAAGCCCCTGATGAACCACTCTGGGTTTCCAAGAAGAACGTCCTTGAGCCCGATTACGTCCTGAAACTGGGCTTTTCCGTAGAGCGTTCCGCTGGCATCAATGGGGAGGCCGGACCGGTAGGTATCGCGCCAGCGCCCTATGGCATCGTAGTTCTCCAGAGCAAATCCGAGGGGATCAATCTTCTGATGGCAGGAGACGCAGCTCTCATTTTCCTGATGAGCGACAAGCCGCTGCCGGAGGGTCTGACCTTTGGCTTCAATAGCAGCATCATCCTGTTCAATTTCCGGAATGACATCGGGAGGAGGCGGTGGAGGTTTGTTGAGAATCACGGTGGCGACCCATGCCCCGCGCCGAATGGGACTGGTTCGGAGAGGCTCGGAGGTCATGGTCAGGGCGGCTGCCGAAGTAATCACTCCTCCTTCCCTGCGGCTTTCCAAGCTGCGGCGGCTGAAGCGTTGTGATCCGGTATTGAATCGGTTGCGATTGCCCTTGTTGCGAAAGGGGATGGCGTCTTTGTACCAGGATGCCATCTCATCTGAACGGTAGGAGTAGTTTGAATCCACCAGAAGCATGATAGAGCGGTCTTCGACCATGATACTTTCAAAAAGAAGGAGCGGTTCGGCCATGGTCTGTAATCCGAATTTCCATTGTTCGCATCCGATCCGGGAGTAATAGATCTGAAACCGGTCAAAATCCGGGACTGCAGTAATGAGTTGGTCAAGGCGCAGCCACTGACGCGCAAAGTTTTCGGCGAGGGCCTTACTCTTGGGGCTTTCCAGCATCCTCCTCACATGAGCTGCATAGACATCTGGCTGGCTCAAGTCCCCGTTCCGTGCGCTCGCGATCAGCTCTTCATCGGGGAGGGTGCTCCAGAGAAAGAAGGAAAGGCGGGTAGCCAGCTCATAAGAGGTCAGGGGCTCCTCTGCGGAGGCATCCCTCTTGGTTTCGGTCAGATAAAGGAACCGAGGGGAGGCGAGAACCGCAGCGGTCACGCTTTTCATGGCCTGAGAATAGTTGCCGTGCCGAGAGACCTCTCGCATCACAAAACTGACATAGCGTTTCAGGGTAGTATCGTTGATTGCGGAGCGGAAAGCCCTCTCGAGGAAGGGTCGCAGGCGCTCCTCGATAATGAGGGGCCAGAGCGTATGGTCCTTTTCATCGGGGGCGCGGAAGAAGGAATCGGTCAGGGCGGAATAGCCGTCGAATTCGCGGGCGTTGACGATGGAACGCCCAAGCTTGAGGAAGCTCTCCAATAGAATGGGGGACACACTGAGCTGGTCGCCCTGATTGTTGAATCCGTGCTCAGCCTGCAGATCGATGGCGAAGGGGCTTACCCCGGTGAGAATATGCTGCTCGATCTGGTTTTTACCGAGGGCTCGGTTCGAAACCTGGATGGTGTCTGGGAAGCGCCCTGAGGCGGGGTTGAAATAACCGCGGCTACGGATGACCTTCTCAGGTAATGGATAGAGATCTCCCTTGAGCTCAAGGAGGTCTTTTGCCGCATTGTTATATTCATAGCGGTTAAGGCGTCTCATGACCACAGGCTTGAGGCGGCCCGAGTCCCGGAGGTGCTGTTCAAGGTAGCCGTTGAAAAGTGTCGCGAGCTTACGCCGCTCCTCCTCTGTCGGTTGCTTGGCATCCGCGGGAGGCATTTCCTGAAAGGTGGTGGCCTCCGCGGCTTTACCGACAAGCTCGATACGGCTGAGAAAATCCTGAGGGGATGCTAATTCCTTCAAGTTGGTCTTGCCTTTCACCTTCCCTTTTTCGCCATGACAGCCGTAGCAGTAAGTTGCCAGAATGGGCTGTACTTCTTCGAGGGTGACGGTGAGTTTTGGCGCGGTGACTTCCTGAGGTTTCGCGATCTCAGGCACCGCCGGTTCCGGGGGGGCAAGATTGACTACCTTGAGAAAGTCGAGCCCAAGAAGATATCTGGATTTTTGGAAGGTAGCGGCGTTGGGATTTGCGCCAGTCAGCTTAAAGGCCAGTTTGTGTGCTCCACGAGTGAGCGGGAGCCTTCCGAGTTCGACAACAGGGGCAACAGAGACCTTCGGGTTGAAGAGATCAATTCCACGCCGGAGGACCTTGCCGTCGAGGGCCACTGAGAAGATGCCGTAGTCGGGCGCGAGGGTCATCTGGGCCGAGACCTCGTAGATCCCCGCTTCCTCGATGCGAAATTCGGTTGTCATTTCCTGCCCGGGCTCTCCATCCCACAGGAGGTGGGCGTCCCCGCGCCATCCCTCGCCAAAATTCCTCATTCCCTGTGTCCGGGCGGTTCCGTGCTTGGGGAGAAACTCGCCTTCAAGGATCCCATCAACGGGGCCCTTCGCTTCACGGCCACGCACACTGTGGTAATCAAAGGGAGCGCACAATACCGGCCCAATGGTGCCCAGCAGAAATGCTAAGGAGATGGGTAACCTCATGACGGAGCAGCTTTAAATAGGCCTTTTCAGGCCGGTCTTGTCGAGTCGGGAATGGGGAGATGTCGTCGCAGCTTGGAATGATGGGCACCCCCCGCAGGACTTACTGGGCCGTCCATCCCCCATCTACACTGAGCATGCTCCCGGTGGTATAGCTGGCGGCCTCGCTGGCGAGATAGAGAGCAGCGCCCTGAATCTCTGGAAGGTTGCCCCATCTTCGAAGAGCCGTACGGTCTACGATAAAACGCTTCGCTTCTTCTGATTCCGCGAGAGGCGCGTTCATTTCGGTGAGAAACGGCCCGGGGCAGATCGCGTTGACAAGGATGCCAGAGCCAGCCAGCTCAAGGGCAAGGCTGCGGGTGAGCTGGGTGACAGCGCCTTTACTCGAGGCGTAGGGCGTTCGCTGGGGGACTCCCACCAGCCCGATGGCACTCGAAAGGTTGATGATTCGCCCCCAGCCGGTGGTCCTCATCAAGGGAATGACCGCTTTGCAGCACAGCCAGGTCCCAGTCACATTGATTTGCATGAGCTCTTCGAATTGTTCGAGGCTAATGTCGTCGATCGCCCCTCTGGTGTTGATCCCCGCGCTATTGACAAGAATGTCGAGACCACCAAAGGACTTCGTGGTCGAGGCGACCATCGACGCGATCTGCTCCTGATCAGTGATGTCGGCCTCGATCCCCAGAGTATGGACCCCGTGGTCTGCGGCGATCTCGGCGGCAGCACTCGCCGCCTCGTCGCCGTGTCGACTCACCAGCACGATTGAGGCGCCAGCGGAAGCAAAGCCGTCCGCAATTGCCTTGCCCAGTCCCTTGGATCCACCAGTGACGAGGGCAGTGCGCCCTTTGAGGTCGAAGAGCTGAATGCCCGGATAGGCCATGATGGAATTGCAGGGGGTTGAAGGACCCCAGAGATCCGGATTGCCCTATTTGTGAGTGCTCAGTCAGGAACTGGTTTTCGCAAGAGCCTGGTCGAGGTCGGCTACAATGTCTGAGATATTCTCAATGCCGACGGACAGACGAATCAGTTCGGGAGTGATCCCGCCCGCCGCTTGCTGCTCCTCGTTGAGCTGCGAATGGGTCGTGGTTGCGGGATGGATGGCAAGAGACTTAGCGTCACCCACATTGGCAAGGTGTGAGTGCAGCTCGAGGGCCTCAATAAAGGCCTTTCCTGCGTCAGCGCCACCCTTGATGCCGAAGACCACCATGGCGCCACCTTTACCCCGGATGTATGTTTGATTTTTTTCATACTCCGGACTGTCTTCCAGACCGGGATACCGGACCCATTCCACGGCTT
>DIHT01000016.1:0-13296 GCA_002420305.1 Akkermansiaceae bacterium UBA5689
ACCGCGAACGCCACCATGAGGGAGGCCACGAACGCCACCATGAGGGAGACCGCGAACGCCACCACGAGGGAGACCACGAACGCCACCATGAGGAGGCGGAACTACACCACTTCCTGAGACAACTTGGGGAACGCATTGCTCACATAGAGCGACGACTGCAGCGACTGGAGGAGATGCAGCGCACTCAACAGGGACCACGACGCCCGCAAGAGAGGCCACGCCGTCCACAGCAATCTCCCAGGAGAGGTCGATAGCCTCTCCCTTTTCCTACAAATTTTACTGCGAAGGGGAGGGCTGCAAGGCCCTCCCTTTTCTGTTACCGGGTTTGGGAGCCGTAAAAAAAGGGGAGAGCGGTATTGCTCTCCCCTCGGAATAAATATTCCTGTGAACCTAGGCCATAATCTGATGGATGGGCTTGGCGCCCTCCACTCCGACCAGCTTCTCATCGAGTCCGCCGTGGAAATAGCTGAGGTTATTCGGATCAAGGCCCATCCGGTCAAGCACTGTGGCATGCATGTTTCGCACGTGCAAACTATCCCCCACCGCCTCGGCACCTAGCTCATCCGTTTCTCCATGAGAGACTCCTCCCTTGATACCACCTCCTGCCATCCACATCGTGAAACCGAAGGAGTTGTGATCCCTCCCCGTTCCCTTGGCATATTCCGCAGTCGGTTGGCGTCCAAATTCTCCGCCCCAGACGATCAGAGTGTCATCCAGCATACCTCGCTGCTTTAAATCCGCTATAAGTCCGGCGATAGGCTTGTCGGTATTTCCCGCATGCTTGTTATGATTCGCTTCCAAGTTGCCATGGGCATCCCAGTTCGCATCATTGTGTGCTCCTCCAGAGTAAATCTGGATGAAGCGAACCCCTCGTTCCACAAGTCTCCGCGCCAACATGCATTTTCTACCGAAGTCATCGGTCCGTCCTTCTCCTACTCCGTAAAGTTCCTTCACGTGATCCGGTTCACCATCCAAGTCTATCGCTTCTGGCGCCGTCGTCTGCATCCGGTAAGCCAATTCATAACTGGAAATTCTGGATGACAAGTCCGACTGGTCTCCCCGCAACCCCAAATGCTCCTGATTCATGGTGCTGAGGTAATCGAGCAGAGTCCGCTGCTGCTCTCTTGGCATGTTATGCGCATTCTTGAGGTTCAGGATCGGGTCTCCCTGCGATCGAAAGACTGTTCCAGCGTAGCTCGCAGGCATATACCCGGACGTCCAGTTCTTTGCGCCGCTGATCGGTCCTCCACTGTTTTCAAGCATGACCACGTAGCCTGGAAGATTCTCGTTCACACTCCCCAGTCCATAGTTCACCCAGGATCCAAGCGAGGGCTTTCCACTCACCACAGACCCACAGTTCATATTCAGCATCGCTGATCCATGAATTGGCGACTCAGCAGCCATCGAATGAATGAACGCGATATCGTCAGCCCTCTTAGCGAGATGAGGAAATAGAGTAGAAATGTGTTTTCCAGACTGGCCGTGTTGGGAAAACTCCCACTTGGGACCGACGACCCGCCCTTTATTTTTCTTACCTCCACGTCCAAATGTTTTGACGTCAATGGTCTTTCCATCAAGAGGGTAAAGCTTCGGTTTGTAATCGAAGGTATCCATGTGGCTTGGACCTCCATACATGAAGAGGAAGATCACTGACTTGGCTCGCTGAGGGAGCATGGAGTCCTTCGGAGCCAGAGGGTTGCCCTGGAGACTCGCCGCATTTGCCTTATTGAAAAATCCATCCTGAGCCAACATTCCGGTCAGAGCCAACGAGGTAAAACCGCCACCAAGATGGCGAATCGCCTCGCGACGGTTGACCTGACCGCAAAAACTGTTCACTGGTTTGTTCATAATATTTGGGAAAAGTTGTATTAGGAAAGGGCTTCTCAATCAGTCGACAAAGAAAAATTCGTTAAGGTTCAGGACCAGGAGAGCAAACCGATTGAAAGCGTCTTCAGAGGATAACTTATGCTCACGCATCAGAACCTCCACAAATTCCATGCCGTAGTCCAGCTCTCTCACTGTAGCCGACCTGGCGAGAGCGATCTCAAGAGCAAGACCTACCTGCCGCCGAGGATTATCAGGGGCCTCGGATCGAAGTCGTTCAGCAAAACTTACGGCCTCTTCGTTTACAAAGGCGCTGTTCATCATGGCCAAGGCCTGAGTGGGCAGGATGCTCCGGAAGCGAACCGGGCAAGTTCCATCTGTATCCGCCAAGTCAAAATCCTGTAGAATCGGCGGAACAATCGATCGCTTGACCTTGATATATACGCTCCTGCGAGTCTGCTCATCCGGAGGAGAATTACCCCACTTTCCGCCCTTGGTTGAAGACGTCGCCAATACCTCCGGGGCGAGCTTGATAAAGATGCTCGGGCCTCCCATTTTTCGGTTCAGCCGCCCTGTCGTGGCGAGCACTGAATCCCGCAGCTCCTCGGCAGTCAAACGGCGCATGTTGAAACGCCAGAATAATTTGTTATCCGGATCTTTTGCCAAACTTGCAGCCTGCCCCTTTGAGGACATCTGATAGGCCTGAGAAAGCATGATCACCTTATGCATCTGCTTGAGGCTCCACTTTTTACTCACCAGTTCGGTGGCGAGCCAGTCGAGGAGAACCGGATGAGTTGGGCGCTCTCCAAGATAACCAAAGTCATTGGGAGTGGCGCAAATTCCCCGCCCAAAGTGGTGCTGCCAGAGGCGATTCATGATCACCCGCGAGGTCCGGGGATTATCGGGTTTGATTATCCACTTCGCAAGCGCCAGGCGACGCCCGCTGGTGTTTCGCCCGTGAGCCGGAGACTCGTGCTCCAGCTCGTCTCCTCCGAAGATTGTTGGGATCCTCGTGGTCATGACCTTGTCCCCCTTCACGTGAGGATTCCCACGATAGTGCACATGAAGCGGAGGCGGTGTTTTCCCATGTTCCTGCACGACTTGGGCGCTGACGCTCGTCGGCTTAGGCCGGCTCTGAGCATGTTGCGCAATCCGCTTCTTAAGGTCCTTCCTCTTGGCGAGGAGGCCCCCATCAACACCCTTCGATTTCGCCATGGCGAGGGCCACATCGATGGTAAACTTTTCCCCTTGGTAGGATTTGACTCCAAAATCAAAGGATTGGCCGCCCTTTGTCTGCCTCACCCTCGCTGCCACCACATTGCGGCCCGTTTGGAGAGCAGAAAGGAACTTCTTGTCCGCATCGAAATCCTTATAATTTCCAAGGACCCCACTTTCCCTGAGAACGAGCTGCCCGTTCAGAAAAATTTCCACGTCCTCGTCATGGATCAACGACAGCCTCAGCTTTTCGGGAATGCTTTCCAACAAAAAGGTGCCCTGAGCCCAGAGCTCCTTGGAACTCCATTCCGTGTTCACCTTGACGCCGGGAGTCCCCGCTTTTCCAAAGCCTGCGAGCCCCCTTTTCCACTTCTCATTCTCAGCCCGAAAATTGACCGCCGACCAGTTAGCCGAGGGCTTGCGGGTCGAGTAAAACCACTTCCCGGGGCTCGACTCGCGGCCATCCCCGAGCAAGACCAGAAATTCATCCCCAGAGCTGCTGAGTCTTCCCTTGAGGCTCGGAAATGCCTTGATCAGCTGCTGCCCGATCTTTTTCTCGGCACTTTCCAGCTCCTCCTTGACCCTTTCGCCTTGCGCATCGTGCTTTTCCAGAGAGGCCTGATACCCGGCATCTCCTTCACCGCCACCAACATTTTCAATGTTTGCTCCACCCTTCCCCGGCTGTTTTACACCACGGAAAAAAGCCATGAAGCTGTAGTAATCCTCCTGAGAAATGGGATCTCCCTTGTGGTCGTGACATCGCGCACATCCCACTGTCATCCCCAGCATCCCCTCGGTGGTAATTCGGAGGTCATCATCCAGATTATCAAACAAGTGCAAGAGCCGATCCGCAGGTTCATCATCCCACTGCATGAGGCGATGATATCCTGTCGCGATCATGGACTGCGATGTAGGCTTTTCGAGCTCATCACCTGCCAGCTGTTCCAGAAGAAACTGATCATAGGGGGTATCCGCGTTCAACGCATCGATTACATAGTCACGGTAACGCCAGATATGTGGTTTGTCCGAGTCCCGCTCAAAACCGTTAGACTCAGCGTATCGAACAATATCAAGCCAGTGCCGCGCCCACTTTTCCCCATAGTGCGGCGAGGCCAGAAGCCGGTCGATGACCTTTTCCCACGCCTCGGGAGAAGAATCTTTTTCGAAGGCCTCCACCTCCTCAAGAGTGGGAGGCAACCCCGTGATGTCGAAACTTGCCCGCCGGATCAACTCCCGTCTCGACGCTGGGCCATTAGGCTTGAGCCCGTTGGCCTCTAAGCGATCAAGAAGGAAAGCGTCGATTGGGCTACGACTCCACGCCGGATCCTTCACCTCTGGCACACTGGGCCGACGAAGCGGCTTATAGGACCAGAATGCCTTCGTGGTGGCATTCACCTTGGTGATGTCCTCCTCGGCGGTCAAAAAGGTTGGGAACAGAGAGAGTCCCAACAGGATTGGCAGAGCGGTCTTCATGCAGTGATCAAGAGATAGCAGCGTAAGCTGGTTGTTTTTTGGCAGCGCGTCCAGAAGACTAAGAAAGGTCGTTAGATAGACCCTCACCCATTATCTGACTCACACCAGTTAAATTAGGGCAAAATTCGGCCTGTACATACAGAAAAAACGTGCCACGTCGGTGTGACTAAAGAAGAAGATCCCCGGCGGATCCTCCCGAGCAAAAGGTAAGCGGCCGCAGGCCGCCAAAACCTGTAAAAGCCAACTCATAGCCGCTCAACTGCAGAATCTGTCTCTTCATGAGGCGCCGAGATCACGGGATTATATCTGCCGATTCCCTGGACCCCCCTCATTGGAGACTACGGACAAGGGATTTGAGCTTTCCGACTGGAGAAAAGTCCCAGGGCTGGGGCCGCAAACTTTGAATCCTTGGCTTTTCCCCCAAGGCGCAATTCTTTGAAGAAAAACGGATACGATCTCATTCCTTTAATTGTTAGATAGTTATGCATTATCCGGCTTGCGAGTTCACCTCGCTCTGCGACACATGAGATCCTCTCACAGCCCCAGCCACACTCGCCCAAATGCTATTGTCACTGGAATCGTGATAATCGCGACGATCGAGGTCGTAATCACCACATGCATCGCAGCAGCTGCATTCGCACCGTAGTGCCGCGCATATACGATTGGCGCCACCGCACTCGGCATGGCGGCCTGCACAAGGAGAACTTGCTTAAATTCAACGACAACGGGCAGGAATTTTGCGATCGATAGGATCACCATCGGCATCACAATCATCCTCACAAGGATGCTCCCGACTCCGATCCGGAGCGAATACCGTTCTTTGCCCAGGACATCTGATATCACCGTGCCGATCAGCAATAACCCCACAGGGAACGCCGCCAGTCCCAGCCAGTGAAGCAGATTGAGAAAAATCTCGAACGCAAATTGGGTCACCTTGGAGTGCTCAACGAGGGTATCAACCCGGGCAAGGACCATGAGCAGTCCAACAACAACTGCCACCATGGGACCAGATATGAACTCCCGAGGCGACTTCATGGGCCTACCCCGCAGGATAAACATTCCCAGCGTCCAGATTCCCAGTTCTACCCCAAGACTGTGAGTGAAAAGCACCCCTAGAACGGCGGCTTCATTTTCCGGGAAAAAAACCATGAGCAAGGGAATTGCAACGTAGCCGTAATTCTGGACCCCGGCGGTAAGAGTAAAACTACGCCATCCCGTACCCTTTCTGAGACCGATGGCGCGGCCTATCAGAAGGGCAACCATCAAACCGATCACGATCACCGCAAATCCCACGATGATTGCCCACGCAACTACCGAGAAATCCCTCAACAACTCCGCCCGGAGAACCTTGTCGAGAATCAGTGCCGGATAAAGCACATGAATCACCAGCTTGGTGAGTCCATCATCCATCTGCGGGCCCAGCACCCGGGCCCGCCGCAATCCTCCGCCAACGACCATGAGGCAATAGATCGGAACGACTGCAACAAGGATCTGTGGGATTCCTTCCACGGGCTGGAGAGTAACCTTTCGGCCCCAAACTCAAAGCCCTTAGCGCAAATCTGCCAACATTCCTACCTCCGCACCCTCATGGCATCTTCTTCCAACAAAATCTTCGAACCTCTTTCAGAGTGGCCCTGAAGTTCTTTCGTAGAAAATCGGGTGCTCAGAATAAACGGAGCCTCCCCCTTGATCCAATGGCCATAAGTTGTCACCACAATAGACCCGTTATCATCCGGAAGGACTTCCACCCCGGCATAAGTGGTGTCATGGCCCACCTTGTTGTCAAGAAGGCGGAGGAGATACTGGCCGGGATTACCTTTCACAAGATCGTCGTAGAGGCCAACCCATGCCACGCAGTCCCCATCGGCGGGTGAAATGACGTTACCTTCAGCATAACGCCCCCTGAATACTATAATCAATCGCCCATCGGCAGCGTAGCGGCAAGTATGACGATCCCCGGTAAGAGTGATGGGGAGCTCTCTTGGCCTGCTCCAAGTAGAGCCCTCATCATTTGAAAACATAATATGGGAGTTCTTTCTCCTCGCGTTCTCTCTCAACAACATCGCGATTTGACTACCATCAGGCGATCGCACCAGACCAGGTTCGCAAAGATGAACCGAGGTGTCCCTCTGCAGAACCTCAGGAGAGGACCAGCTCAATCCCCCGTCCCTCGTCAGGGTCCGGTAGAGGGAAAACTCAACTGGGTTGGCCAGCTTTCCCCGGTCCGAAAAAAAACGCCCATCATCGTGGAAAACACACATGTAGTGCCCTTGCCCGGTTCTCGTCTTAAGATGACTTCCCATCACAACAATCCCTCCCCAGTTCCCAGCTTTTTTCAGTTCACTCCAGCTCTTTCCTTCATCCTCGCTATTCGCATTCCGAGCGGGATATAAGCCTGACCAGAGGATAATGCGCCTCTTGCCGTCCGGGCCCTGCATACGATGAAGGGTTGGCACCTCCCGTGACGTGGCCCACGACCCTGGAGTCGGCTGCCGCTCCCCCCACGTGCGCCCCCCATCAGGACTTTTCTTGTAGACGATGGCACCTCGTCCATGCCCTTTGGGATACACCGCAAGAATGGTTTTCCCGTCATCCAGTAGACAGGTAGAAACATGTCCCAGATACTGATCCTTTTCCCGGTCCACCACAGTTATCCGCTTTTGATCAGTACTGAAGTCAATAAAGCTAACCTCCGGGGCCGCGCATGCCGATCCCCACAAAAGCAGCAGAGGGAGATAAGCTTTGAGCATACGGAAAACTGCCCCCTCTAGAAGGCATCGCAATCATATTCGACATGCTCCCCACCCGGCGCTAGCTAGAGATATGCCGGAAGGAAAACCCTGCTGCACCCCTCCAAGAGATCACAGCGATCCCAATACCAAGAAATCATGCCTCCTCCGCTCACCGGACGCTGGTTCAGATAAAGGGATGACCATGGTCAAAAAAGGGATGTTCTCCATGGGCGCTGAAGGACCCGAATGTTGGAGCGGAGACGGGGAAGGACCGGTCCACCAAGTTAGTCTTGAGGACTATTTCATTGATCAAACCTCCGTTACCAATGAGTCATTTTCTACTTTTGTCGATGCGACCGGATACCAGTCTGAAGCGGAACGCTTTGGATGGTCTTTTGTTTTTCACAACCAGATCCCCAAGGCTCACTTCAAACGCCTCAGCTTTGACCGGGCCTTTGGCGTCGAATGGTGGGCAAAGGTAGAGGGCGCCAGCTGGAAAAAACCGGGCGGACCTGGCACCAACATCCGGAAAATCATGAACCATCCGGTCGTCCATATCTCGTGGCATGATGCTGAGGCCTTCTGCCACTGGGCGGGAAAACGTCTTCCTACTGAAGCGGAATGGGAATGCGCTGCCCGCAGTGGGAAAGAGGGTTCCACTTACCCTTGGGGCGATGAACTGAGTCCCGGGGGCAAGCATCGATGTAACATATGGCAGGGACAATTTCCCAAAAAGGACCTTGGTGCTGATGGCTACCGCGGCACCGCCCCGGCACGTTCATTTCCAGCCAACGATTTTGGACTCTATAACATGATGGGTAATACTTGGGATTGGGTTGCTGATTGGTTTGATCCCCACTATTACACCCAATCTCCGCTCAGGGACCCCGGAGGGCCCGTGAGCGGGACAGAAAAGGTCATCCGTGGAGGATCGTTTCTTTGCCACGAGTCCTACTGCAATCGATACCGCAACTCTGCTCGGAGCAAGGTCAGCCCTGATTCAACAACCTGCCATCTTGGCTTCAGATGTGCCCTCAGCCCAGCTGGTGAGGGAGCTGAGAGCCTCTCCTAACCGGGCACTTCAATCCACCGGCCCTCTCTGCTCGATTGCAGGCTAAGCTCAGCAAGCTGAACTCCTTTTGCCCCTTCACGCAGGCTCCAGGGAAAGGGTTCTCCTTCCACAACGTGCTTGAGGAACAACTCCCACTGGCTCTTGAAGGCGTTGTCAAATTCTTCCTGAGGTCGTAGTTCTTTCCAGTCCTCAAAGAAATCAATCGGGCTCTCTACATCCGGATTCCAAACCGGTGTTGGAGTGTTGGCCCGGGATTGAACAATGCACTTACGGAGGCCTACCGTCGCGCTCCCCTCAGTGCCATCAACCTGCATGGTAAACAGTTCATCACGCCGCACCCGGACACACCACGAGGAGTTGAACTGACACACCACTCCAGTATCCGTTTGAAGGATCGCATAGGCGGAGTCATCAGCTGTGCACTGGTACGCCTCTCCCTGTTCATCGACCCTCTCTGGAATGTGCGTAGCTGCATGACTGAAAATGCGGGTTACTTTTCCGAACAGGTTATCGATTACATAGCGCCAGTGGCAGTGCATATCTATAATGATACCCCCTCCGTCTTCCTTTCGGTAGTTCCAGCTTGGTCGCTGCGCAGGACGCTCTGGATCGTGACCCGGATACACCCAGTATCCAAATTCTCCCCTCACCGAGAGGATCTTTCCAAAAAAGCCCTGATCCCGAAGAGACCGAAACTTCTGGATACCCGGAAGCCAGAGCTTGTCCTGGACGCTTCCGTTCTTTACTCCCGCCCTTTCTGCCTGCTCCGCAATAGCGAGCGCTTCTCCATAATCATTCGCAGTGGGTTTTTCGCAGTAGATGTGTTTACCCGCCTCAATCGCCCGCTCAAGGAAGCCCACCCTGTAAGGAGTCCCTGAGGCATCGAAAAAGATAGAATACGTCTCGTTCGCAAGGACCGCATCTAGATCTGTCGTGTAGTTCTCTACCCCATAACGCTCAGCCAGATTCTGCAATTTGGTCTCGTTGCGTCCGGTCAACACAAGCTCCGGAATGATTCTCTTATCCCCGCACACTACTCCTCCCTGCTCCCTGATGGCCAGGATGGATCGCACTAGATGTTGATTGGTCCCCATGCGCCCGGTGACGCCGTTCATAATAATCCCGATTCGATGCTCGTTCATGGTATTCAGATTTTGGGCGGAAACGTATCCTGAGGTTCACTAAGTTGCCGCTGAAAAGGTGGACCGGGTTGACACCAAGTCAAACCCTCCCCTTCCCTGAGTCAATTATTTGACACGATATACCTCGTCATAGGATTCAAGGATCCGATCCAGAAATTTATCCTGGTCCTCGTCCCACCATCTGCGTGAAAAGATCTCTACTTCACGGCGGCCATCAAACCCGGCCTCTCGTACCCACTGGTCAATTTCCCCGAGAGCAATACAACCTTCTCCCATGATCCCTCGATCGAGGAGAATATCCTCCTGATCAGGCTTAAAATCACAAATATGGTAGGCATCTAGCCAGCCATTGTCCGCACAGCGCTGCAGCTGCTCCCGCAGGTCCACCTCCCAGAAGACGTGATAGACGTCGACCGCCACCCCGACATTGGGCAACGATAACTCCTCCGCAAGGGCATTAGCATCACGCAGGGAACAAATACCGGAACGATCGCCAGCGTAAACGGGGTGCAAAGGCTCGATCGCGAGTCGAATTCCCATCCGCTCCGCCTCTTCCGCTATCGCTCCGATTCCATCACGGATTTGCTCGTAATTCTGCCTGGCAGTCTGGCCCGGAGTAGCGCCGCAAACGAGCACGACCTGAGGAAGGCCAAGAGCGTCCGCCTCCATCAGGCATTCACGGTTTTTTTCAATTGCTACACGCCTTTCCTCAGCTGACGAACCAGTAAAAAAACCACCACGTACTAAAGCAAGTCCTTCCAGTCCCGCATCGCGAATGTGCTGCCTGACCGAGCAGAGGTCTTCCCCTTCCAACGTTTCTCGCCAAACCGAAATACCACCGATTCCGCGTCGAGCGTAACCCTCGATACACTCAGACATTGACCACGGACGAGTTGTAAACGTGTGAATAGCCAGTTCAGGATAGGACATGAGAACAGATAAAAACTAACAGGCCGTTAAGCATCACAGGAAACCTTGGATTTCCCAACCCGAGATTCATCAACCTTTGAGTTCATAGCCGAGGCGCAAGGCACAGTCCCGCATGATCTCCGCTTCCCAATCAGGGCGCCGCGGGCAACTGGAATGCGGCTCACTGCTGGGAATCCGGTCGAGAAGATGCTGAAAGACCGCACAACTGTGCTTGTATGCAGGGACAGGAGCACGAAACCCAACGTTACCAAGGTATTGGAGAGCGTCTGCCAGCTCATAATACTCAGAGTCCTCTTCCTCCCAGAGGCGGTCCCGCTCCGCAAACTTCTCTGGACAGAAAGCCGCCAACCCGAGCAGGTAGTCAGATCCATACTCAATCATATCGATCCCCAAATCGTTTCCAGTGTAAATCCGGAATTCTGGTCGCAACTCGTCCCGCAGAGCCAGTCGTTTCATTTCCTCGGCCCGGCTCAGGGAACTATGCTTGATTCCACTGAGGCTGGGGATCCCCATGAGCCCCCGGATCGTCTCCTCCTCATAGATCATTCCAAACGGGGCGAAGACCTGTCCGAGTTCGAACCCAATCACTTTCGGATAGGGATCACAGATGGAAGCATAGAGATCAATAATTCGCTGCGGCTCCCAGTCATGGAAACGGGTGGTCTGGAAAATCACCGGGGTCCCCCCGTAGGAGGCGATTTCATCCATTTCTCTTCGATAGAGCTCCTCTAACTCACCTTCTCTTCCCTCCACAAAAGCGCCGGCCGCAAAATCCTGTCCATCTCCAAGAGTAGCAATCGTCCATTTCAGCACCTCCGTCCTTTCGCTGGGAGCGATATAGTTTGCATATCCTGTATCCATATTCACTGCGCACCCGAGTCCAGCCTCAGCGGTCCGCTCTATGGCCTCACGAAAGGCCTTTCCCGCGATTTCGCCATTGTCGTCAAACGGTAGCAGGCAGGCCGCTAACCCCTCCACGTGGCGCCCCGGGCGCTTCTTCTCCAAGTAATCTGGAACCTTCATAAAGATTTGATGATTCCCGGCATCATAATCCGCAACCCCAAAAAGCGCGGCCCGAAATTTACTGGTAGCCGACCCGGCTCTTTCGCCTGTCCCGCGACTTCTCCCTGTCAGGACAAAGTTATCCACAATTTGCAGCTCCATAAAGTTTTTGAATTCATCCCAACCAGTAGACCTATCACCTTGAAGGGGAACTCTTTCATCAAGAAACCATGATGCATACTCCGGGCCTCATTCTGCTGACCGCTGTCACGCTGCTGATCCCAGTTGCCTACGCGCAACAGCTTCGCCATCCAACCGCGCGCCCAAATATTCTGTGGCTGGTTGCGGACGATATGAACTGGGATTCCCCGGGTTGCTTTGGAGGCGTAGCCGAGGGAGTCTCCCCTAACATAGATCGACTCGCTGAGGAAGGCATCCAGTTCTGGCACGGCTATGCCAACATTGCCATCTGCACACCCTCTCGCAGCGTGATGCTGACCGGTCTCTATCCTCAGAACAATGGAGCAGAGGGATTTCAGCGCATCCATCCCGGAACTCCCAATCTTCCTTCTCTCCTGAACGCAGCTGGCTTTCTCTGTGGAACGATCGGAAAGCCCCTCAACCAACAGGAGCTTTTCAGGTGGTCGACAACATACACGTGGCAGGGTAAGGGCGACGAGAACCTCTGGGGGCGAGACCCCGCGATCTATCGACGCTTCGCTCGGGACTTTTTCGCGAATGCGAAATCAGCGCGCCAACCCTTCTTCCTGATGGCAAACACCCATGACCCTCATGATCCCTTTGCTGTCCCCGGCCCTGAGGGTCGTCACCCGGGCAATCCTCACTACGAGCGGGCGGAGTCGTCGCAAAGCTACGACCCGTCTGAAGTTAGGGTCAGCGCGGGACTGCCCGATTTACCAGAGATCCGCAAACATCTCGCTCGCTATGCGGGATCCGTACGCCGGACAGACGACATGGTAGGCGCGGTCCTGCAGGAGCTGGATCGTGCCGGACTCGCAGACAATACGATCGTACTGTTCCTGTCCGACCACGGGATGGCGTTCCCGGGGGTAAAAGCAAACTGCTATCCCGACAGCACTCGCTCGCCGTGGATTATCCGATGGCCCGGGGTAGTTGCCCCCGGACAGGACGACAGGCACCACATGCTTTCCTGCGTAGACCTTCAGCCGACCTTCCTCGACGCCGCAAAATTACCCCCTGCTCCCCAAGCTGACGGGCGCTCCTTTCTCCCGATCCTTCAGGGTGTCCAACAACCAAACCGGGACTACGTCTTCACCCAGTTCTTCCATATCCACGGCAGAGACGCATTCCCGATGAGAGGAATTCTCTCACGCGACTGGGCCTATCTTTTTAATCCGTGGGCTGATGGCACTCGAAATTTCCCGAGGCAATGGAACGGATTTGACGTGCTTCGCAAGATAGCCCAAACCCGGCCGCCCGTGGAACGTCGTGTCCATCACCTCTCATTCCGGACTGTCGAGGAGTTCTATAATCTTCGTGAAGACCCCCACTGTCTATCCAACCTGCTGGCGACAGAGGCCTCATCCCCTCGGAGTCCAATCCCGGTCAGCAAGTTCCGAGAGCATCTCAGGAACTTGATGCTGCAACTTTCGGACCCCGCCCTGCCTGCCTTCGATAACCGTCATGATCCTCAAGCCCTTCAACTCTTCATGAAAAGCTACACAGACCGTGCCACCCGGGAGATCGAGGAACTGCGATCCTACGAGCAGGTCAAAGGATACCGATTCTAGCAGAGGTCAGTCCCGAACCCCAAAACCCTCACGTCGCCGCCGGTCATCCTCCGCTCTCTTGCGCTCTCGCTCCGCGGCCTGCTCGGCCTTTCGCTCCTGTAATTCCCGGGCTGCTCGTTGAAAGGGCGATTCCC
>DIHT01000016.1:13619-18329 GCA_002420305.1 Akkermansiaceae bacterium UBA5689
GGCGATTCCCGTCTTTCATTGTTCCCGGCAATCGGAGGCCCCGGAGCCGGCCGAGCCTCCCCTTTGGTCAGAAACTCAATGGGTCTGAGAGATCCGGTCGTGTAGCGCAGTTCATCAACGACCACTGCTGAGCCACCTACCGCTATTCGAAAGTGCTGTCCACTCGCCGGTCTTAATTCTTCGAGGGGCAGCAGCGCGGATGCAACGAGCTTGTTATCCAGGAAAATACTCATACTCCCGTGGGTCTCCGAAGACCGGGGATTCCACACCGCAGCAAGGTGGTGTGGAAGCCCATCGTAAATCGGTACATTCTCGGCAACTGCCTGCATTTTCTCTAATCCTGTATCGTAGATGAAGGCCAGAAACCCTTTTCCGCTCTTCCCCGGGCTGAGGGCGAGTCGCCAGCCAGCCTCCCCCTTGTCATTTGTCGTAGGAACCGTCCCTCCCAGAGTTCCAGCCGTCAGCCGTCCCGGCTTGAACCAGCCCTCGTAGGTAAAAGGGGTGTCTCCTTTCATCTCAAAGCTTCCTGCCCCTTCCTTGCTTTCAGCAAGGTGGGATACCTGTGCCGCAACCACATTTCTCTTTCTCGTCATGGGAACGGGATCGGGGGCAAGGGGCTTGGCAGGCTTCCAACGGGCAAAAGATCCTAAAGGGCGGGTTCCGATGTAGTCTCCAAAGACTCCCTTCCCCAGCTTACTCTTGTCGAAACCCCAATAGGCAATCGACTTCGGAGGCGCCATGATTGGAGTGTCAAATCGTCCTAGACGATACAACACACAACGCTCCTCGGCGGTAAAACCGCGCGCCCATATAGCGGCTTCATCGATACAAAAGTCCGCATTCTTACTGCCCACCTGAACCGCCGCCCCCTCGGCCGCAGAGGGGCCCACTAGCACCGGGACAACCTTGGATTGCACCCTGTGATCCAACCAGATCGATGTTTCCCCATTAACCCGCTCGACGAGAATTTGATGCCAGAGCAAATCCTGTGGAAACCTGAGAGTAGCTGGAGCGCCCTCTCCTACCTCTGCCTCGATCCTGTCATCGACTACCCGCACTTCCCCAACACTATCAAAAGAGAGAAGAGTAGCATCGGTCAGTTTCTTGATTCCAGCAGGAGCACCCGGCTCGGAAGGAGTCTGCAGGGCTGTATCGGGCCGTTTCAGCCAGAAAGCGATAGTGACATCCTTAACCTCGGAAAGAGGCTTCACCGGTGAGCGCATGGCTTCGCTACCGTTTTCCTCCACGAGCCGACAGGCCATGCCTATCCGCCCAAGGAGTCCCGGACTACCACTGGTGGCATCCAAATCACGCTCTCCCCCGGAAAGATCACGGATTCGGAACTCGGTGGAATCCTCATCAAACGGCGCATAGTAAATGAGGTTACGAGTAGGAGGTCGAAGGGATGCCACATCGGCGGGCTCCGGAGGAATGGGCGCCTTCCCCTCCGGTAGAGCCCTCTCCGCAACTTCCTGCTCCGGCGTATCAGTTTGCTCTGACTCACCCGCAGGCTCAGGTAGATCGGTTGACTCTGGTTCATCGGTTAGCCCCGGGGCTGGAAGGCCCGGGGTATTGGAGGGGGCATTCTCTGCAATGCCCTCTGGAGAATGATCTGGACCACCATTCACCGGCTCTGAGTCGAGTTCAGGGAGATCGACAGGTTCAACTGGTTGCTTTGCTACCTCAATGCCTGATTGTGGCAGAACCAGCGGCTGGAGATTCCCTTCAGGATCCGATTGCGGCAATACACTGCCAGCAGATGCAATCTGACTGCCTCCCTCAGGGAACTGCGCCTCCTGTCTTTTCCTGATTTCCTTGAATGTAAAAACTCCTACACCTGCGGCCAACGCCACTACAGAGACCAACGTCATCCATGCGAGCACGCCCCGGCTACGACGGGCGGGAGAGTTTACCGGAGATTGGAACAAGGGCTCCACCACCGTTTCTACCGAGGCCAAAGCCACTACCGCACCTTCCTCCCGATGCTCGGGGCTTAGGGACCCGGTCAGGGGCATCCCAGTACTATCTCTCTGCTCACCCTCTCTACACCATGGACGAAGGAAAAGGCCTGCGTCGAGTATGTCCGCCCGGTAGGCGGCAACATCAAACGCTATGCGTCGGAAAGTGAGCTCCTGTGTCTCATTGTCATAGATAACATAGGAAGCCGCGGGATCTTCTACTGTGGCAGGTTCTCCCACCGACCCTACATTCACCAGATATCTACAGTCACTGGATAGCTCCCGGTTTTCTGCGGGAAGGCTGTCGATTACCCCGTTCGCCTGCTGCCGGTAGATGCCCGGCTCCCGTGCATGCCCGAGGAAGGTTACCCGGTGCGTAGTCGCTTCGAAGTTTTCACGCGCCGCTGACTCACTGCCAATTCCCCGATAGCGCCCAGGCTGCACACACTCCCCATGGACGAAAAGAATTCCCCCAGTCTCCAGAGCGAGTGGGCGCTCCGCCAGGTAGGACAAGGCGCTTTGATGAAGATGCTCACGGGTCCACCTGATACAATAGTTTGTTCCCTCGTCCGGGTGCGCTTCTCCTAATAACCCCGCGAGCGCCGCATCGCAGTCCCCCAGAACAATATTCCCAGTCCGAGACCTCAGGTCTTCCAGGATTTCCGCTGTTCCTGCACCATGGCCAGACACGTCACCGAGACAGATGGGCATGTCCACCCCAAGGCTGGTGAAATCGTCTACAATGGCATTCCATGCCTGACGATTACCGTAAATCTCTGAAAAGATGGCGTAGCGCATCAGACCTGAAGAACTCCAGTTCGCAAGTATCCAACACAGGGACCCACTCCGCAATTTCCGAATACCATCATCCCCCTGTAGCCGAAATATTCGACCGAAAGACTGGCTAACGTCACACTCCGGCCATTCTCCTATCGACGATAAAAATCTACCCAGGACAACTCTATTCCCCTGGCTTCTGGGTTCAGGAGCGCTTGAGGAACCTCTATTTCGTAATAACCTTTTCTGCGGTTCGTGCCTCCACCTTCATCTGACTCGACCAGATACCGCCCACTGAGTGGACTTCCCTCTGTATCAAGCATCCTGACAGGCAGGCAATTGTCACGCCGCGGAGCACCTTCTCCGTGATAGGCACCCGAAAACGTTTTACCCCCCACCTTAATCTCGAAACCCTCCAACCCGGAAAGAAGAACGCGTAGGATAACTTTCTCAGGCCACTGTCCATTGCGAAGATGAATCGAACCACTACCAATGCCTGATGGGTCGCTGACTTCGAAGATCACCGCCTCCTGCCCAGCATTGACCTTGATGCTCGCACTCTTCCTTTGAGGGACTCTGTCTTTGAGACGTATCTGAAACTGAGTCGGCTCATCCACCGTGACCCTCTTGGATTCCAGCTGAGTCGTAAGCTCCTTTAGCTCCGACACAAGATCCGGGTGCTTGTCAGCGAGATTGTTGCGCTCACCAAGGTCCTCCTCGAGATCATAAAGCTCATCGAGCTTCTTCCGTCCATCCTCGACAGCGTAACCATGAAAATGCGCATTCGGCCGCAGATATTTCCACTTACCCTTCCTGACCCCAGCACGGTTGAAATAAAAGTAGTCACGCCCCTTCTCTGTCTTCCCAAGAAGCAACTCAGTCTGATCAATACCATCAATCTGACGGTCATCCGGAGTCGCAAAGCCACAAAGGCCAGCAAACGTGGGAAGAAAATCTATGCTGGCAAAAATGGCGTCGCTGGTGCGATTAGCCGGCACCTTCCCAGGCCAGCGCACAATACATGGGAGCCGGTATCCCGCCTCATAAGGAGACCCTTTGCCATTCCGAAGTGGACCAGCCTCTCCCCAGAAAACAGAGCCCTCCGGATGCCCCTTCTTGCGCTTGGTATATTTGTCCTGATTCCATGGCCCATTATCACTGGTGTATATCACGAGCGTAGTCTCGGAGAGATTCAGGTCATCCAGAACATCGAGTAGCCTTCCTGTTTCGTGATCAAATTCCTCCACCACGTCCCCATAAAGGCCCCCCTCTGACTTCCCTCTGAAAGAAGGGGACGCATCGATAATTGTGTGCATCATGGTATGGGCAAGATACAGCATGAAGGGCTTTGCAGAATCTCGCTTGTTTTTGATAAAATCGATGGACTTCTCGGTGTAGAGGCGCACCAGCCCTCCCATGTCCCGGCTGCTGCCCGCAGCCCTGTTGTTCTCGTGGAACTGAACTGATCCATTATCGTTCGCTCCGAGAGCACCAAAGTAATAATCAAACCCTTGGGCGTTAGGCATGCGGTCTACGATCGGCTTCCGGTTGGAAACATCCCATTTCCCGATACAGGCGGTCTGGTAACCCGCCTTACGAGCCAACTCCGCCCACGTGATCTCTGACGCAGGCATTCCCCAGCCACCACTCCTGAGAGGTTGCCGTCCAGTAAGAAGAGCCGATCGCGAGGGGCCACAGACAGTTTGAGAGTAAAACGAAGTAAACCGCGTTCCCTCCTTCGCTAGTTGATCAAGACGAGGAGTTTTATTTTTTTTGTTACCGTAACAAGCTAGGTCCGCGTAACCCTGATCGTCGGTGAAGATAATCAGAATATTGGGCCGCAGTGGCTTCCCCTCAAGAACGGGGATAGCGAAAAGCACTACAACATAAAGAGATATGACGACCTTCATGGGGAGAGAGAAGCTGGATTTCAGGTGCTCGGAGGCCCTTGTCATTCGAAAACGTGGACAATAAG
>DIHT01000114.1 GCA_002420305.1 Akkermansiaceae bacterium UBA5689
GCCCTCGGGAGCGTCGAATGCCGCGGCTTGGAGGCCAACGCCCAGAAGAAGGCCTTTTCCACGAATTTCGGTGATGGCCTGGTGTTGCCAGCCTTCGACAGTGGCTCGGATGGTTTGTCCGTGTAGGGTGGCGCGCTGGGGGAGGTCGTTATCGATGACCTCACGAAGAACAGCCTGCGCCGCGGCGCAGGCGAGGGGACTTCCCCCGAAGGTGGAACCGTGAGATCCGGTCCCAAGTAGCTCGAAGAGAGGCTTATTTTGCGAAGTAAGCCTGTCGGATACCCAGAAAGCCCCGACGGGAAAGCCTCCTCCCAGACCCTTTGCCCACGAGACAGCATCAGGAGTCAGACTGGGCTCGATACTACGCCAGCCGGCCATATTCCCTGTTCGCCCGAGACCGCATTGGACCTCATCAAGAAGAAGAAGAAGGTCTTTCTGTTCACAAAGATCCTGCACCCCCCGGAGGAATTCGGGAGTTGCAAGATGAATTCCGCCCTCGCCCTGAATAGGTTCAAGCATGATGGCACAGGTGGCAGGTCCTATCGCGGAGGCAAGAGATTCTAAATCGTTGAGGGGGCTATGGTGAAACCCGGGAAGAAGGGGATCGAATCCTTCTTTCACCTTGCTTTGGGCCGTCGCTGCGATTCCTCCAAGTGTGCGGCCATGAAAGGACTGGTGGAAGGTGATGATCTCATGACGAGACTCAGCCTTGTCCCCGGTCCGCGCTCTGCCAAAACGTCGGGCGAGCTTGACGAGACCGTCGTTTGATTCGGCGCCGGAGTTGCTGAAAAAGACTCGCCCTTGTAGCTCGAGACACTCCTCTACAAGGCATTCTGCCAGCTCTGCCTGCTTGTCGATCTGATAGAGGTTGCAGCAGTGAATTAAATCGCCGGCCTGACGCGCGATAGCGCGCGAGAGGGCATTGTCTCCGTGGCCGAGAGTACACGTCGCCAGGCCGGAGCAGAAATCGAGATAGCGCTTACCGTCCGCGTCCCAGAGCAGGGTGCCTTCACCTCTTACCGGGCTGACGGAAAAGCGCGAATAAGTGGGGAGGACGTAGCGGGCGAGTTTTTCGGCCGTATTCATCAGAAGAAGGTCAGGGTCGGGAAAGGTAAGCTCTAAAGTCAAGTGCCGGAAACCACGAGGCCGGGTCGGGGCACAGAGGTTGGCACTAGTGGGTGATTTCGGTTCCGATTCCCTCGGGGGTAAAGATTTCAAGGAGAACGGTATGTGGAATTCGTCCATCAATAAAGTGAACCTTCTCCACTCCCGCTTCGAGGGCTTCGATTGCGGATCGAACTTTTGGGATCATTCCACCGGAGATGACTCCAGAATCCGTAAGGGCGGTGGCCTCCGTGGGAGCCACAGAAGGAATCAGACTCGAGGGATCCTGGGGGTCGCGAAGAAGCCCGGGGACGTCCGAGACAAAAAGCAACTTGGCAGGTTTAAGAGTACACGCGAGTGCTGCTGCGGCGAGGTCCGCGTTGATGTTGAGAGCCTTCCCGGAGCCGATTTCACAGCCGAGGGGTGAAACAACCGGAATCGCGTCCGAGGCGATGGTCCTCAGGATCTCATCGGTGTGGCAGAACTCAACCTTGCCGACCCGGCCGATATCAACAGGTTCCCGCCCCGACCCCGTGATACGTGTTGCTTGGAACACCTCGGTTCCCGGGATTCCGGTGGCGTGCCCTCCGTGTCTACTCAGAAGGTCTACCAGGGCCGGGTTGATGGTGTTTCCAAGGGTTGCCTCTACAATCGAAATTGCTTCCGAACTGGTGACCCGGAAGCCCTCTACAAATCTGGCCTCGAGGCCGGCGGCCTCCATTGCGGCTGAAATCGCCTTGCCACCCCCATGAACGACTACCGGGTTGATGCCGGCCACTTCCAGAAAGACAATGTCTCGCATAATAGAACTCACCAAGTTCGGGCTGTCCATTGAGGATCCACCGATCTTAATAAGAAATGTTTTTCCCCGGAAGCGCTGCAGGTAGGGCAGGGCTTCAACCAGAGTTGCGGCTTTTTCTTTGGTATTCACAAGAATGAGGCCTTTTGCAGAGAGGCCCTTCTCTTGAGGGGAGACAATCCCTCCGGGGAATAGACCTAGGCGCGGTCCGACCGGGCGGAAAGTGGAAAATGATTCCAAGACGCGCTAATCGGCTATCGCCGTTGCGGGAGGGCGTGCGTCAGACGGTCTTTTCGATCGCTTACGGGAAGGGAGGTAGCGAGCCATGCGCATGGCGAGGACCCACCCAGTCAGGGCGGTCGCTACCGCAGGTGCAAAGAGGGTCCACTGTTCGGAGTCCTTGTGCATCAGTAGTAGAAGTGCGGGTAACGCAACCAGCATGAGAAGGTAGCAAAAATGTCGGAGAAAAGCTGGAAAGCCGACTATCAGGGCTGCAATGACAGCGATCGCGCCGAGCAGGAGAATTTCATTTCGCGGGCTCATACGTCGATAGCGCTCAATTTTTTCCGGGCGGGGAAGGGTGTCGATAGTCGCAATCGTTTGCAGGATTGAGTCTCTCGCCCCGGAGGAAGGTTCAGTTTGCTTGTCGGCAAAAAGGACGGAACGAGGAACCGTGCCAAGAGACTCGTTTATAGCATGGCGCGTTTCTTCTATCTGGCTGGGGGAATAGGCCTCCACGGCAAGACGCTCGAGGAAAAGGGGGCGGTCTGCCCGGCTGATCCTGAAAGCTCCGAATTCGTCAATTGGAACGATGGGGCCATCTCCCAGGCGCAGATGATCGCCCAGAGAGAGATGGACCTCTTCCGGTGAGATATCCGCCTGCGCCATGGCGACTGCCAGAGGAAAAGAAGGAATGAGGTGTTTCCCCCAGCGGAGGATTGCAAGCTTGCCAGTGCCAGCGCTCTCATCCGGACGGAAGGAGAACTGGGTGTTGGGAGCGAAGTCAATGGAGGTCGGAAAAACGACACTATTGACGAGTCGAAGTCCGTCAGCTCCTCCCTGCACGTTCGAGATAGGGATTGCGCTGGCCTTCAGATATGAAGGGATCGGCTGGGATCGGGGGAGGCGCTCGAGATCAACTGTGACGACGACTTTTTCGAACTGGGTAAGCGCTGTATTGAGGCTGGCTAGCCGCCCGAGATGGGCCAGACCCTCTCCTTCCCAGGAGAGGGGTTCCTCGATTGCTGCGACCCGGCAGCCAAGGGAGTGTGCATGATTGAAAAGGCCCCACCAGTCCTCAGGTTCGAGCGGATAGTGAAGATCGGCGGCAGCCTGTTCGTCGACAGCGATCTGGAGATAAGGCTGAGGGTCGCCCTTCACAAGTGGGCGAACAACCCGGGTCCGGGGATTTGGCTGGGTTTTGTCGACAACGAAGGTTTCGTCTTTTCGGGACTCGGTTAGGAGCTTTTGGAAGAGTGCGTCCTCCCGATCCCGGAGAGGTTGCCAGTCTTCGGAGAGGAGGGTCACGCAGATTCCGACCTCAAGGGCTACGAAAGCAAGAATCAGGCGAACGATCCAGGGGGTCATAATGGAGAGGTTGGGCATGTCCCATCCCGTGGAAAGGGAAGAGACCAGCGTGAGGCCGAATTATGAAAAACTAAATATTATTTCTCGACCGCGCCCTCGAGAATCGGGCGGAGCAAGTCGTTCAGGGGAGTATCCTTTATCTGAGCGAGAAGCAGTCTCGCTCCCGCTGAGATGTGCTGTGCGTACCAATCATTTCTCTGCTCATGGAGAATATACGCATAGGCACCCAGAGCTTGCATGAGCCTCTGGATGGCGCAATCGCGCAACAGCTCAGGGACAGGTCGTTCTTCAGAAATCTCCTCCCAGAGATCGAGAAGTTTGTTTTGGTCCTCCTCTGAGTGATCGAGGTATGGGTCGTAAATCAGTGAGGCAAGATCGTATTCCTGCCGCCCAAGTCGGAGGCCCTGGAAGTCGATGATCCATGCTTTTTCCTCATGGAGGATAAGATTTTGTGACTGAAAGTCTCGATGGACGAGGTTGCGATGGGATGCTCCCAGATTTTTGCTGAGGCGGAAAAGTTCTTCGTGATCTCGGAGAGCTGTCCCATCGAGGCCAAGGTGCCGCTCAACAAAATTATCGATGAAGTAGTCTTGCTCCCACGCGTAGATCTCGGGACCGAATGGAGGAGAGAGTTCGAGATCTCGGGGCAGACGGATGTAAAAGAGCCGATCCAGCTGTTCGAGCGCACTCCGGTAATATGGTTCCCGCACTTCCCATGGGTGATCGGCCAGCGAAAGCAGATCTTTCTCGCCAAGGTCCTCGACTAGAGCGATATGACGACCCGGATTATCGTAGAGAACCTCGGGGACGTTCAGGCGGTTCTTTCTCAGGAAGTGTGCCACGGGCAGGAAGAAGCGATTGTCCTTACGCTCCATCGTGTAGTGAATCCCAATGAAAGGAGGATGCCCCTCAGCCTTGAGCCGAACAACAGTTCGCCCAGAAGCCCCCCGTTTGATGGGCTCGAGAATAACGGTGTGATCCGGTTGGAGCTGCAGGTGGGCACGAACGGCAGTGAGGAGGGTGTCGGCGGCCATGGGGAGAAGCGGGTGTCGGCGGTATTACTAACGCCGGGATGAGTGAGATCTGGTCAGGAGTTTTTAAGGAACGAAGTATTTGGAATGTGGGCCCGGGATACTCAGAGATCAGAGTCGTGCCGGGTTCCTGTCACAGGAGTGGAAGAATAGACGATGCAGTTTGTCAATTGCGCACCTTCCTCAACTGCTGCACCGGGCCAGAGAATGGAGGAGCGGACACTGGCATTCCTGCTGATTCTGGATCCCGGCCCGAGGGCAGAGCTTTCCACCAGGGCGGAAGAGGCCACTGAGGATTCGGGATGCCGCAGTCTACCCATCCCAGAGCAGAGGTGGGCTTCCAGGTAGGCTCTACGTGTACCAAGGTCGAGCCAGATTCCCTCGTCGTGGAAGGAAGCACCCATCTTCCCGGATCGGATCAATTCGAGAAAAGAGGGGATTATCGAAACCTTCTTGTTTTTGGGTATCTGGCGAAAGATTTCAGGACCGGCACAGTAGATTCCAGTAAACTGGTAATTGCCTTCGGAACGACCTAGCATTCCCCGGATATCCGTCACGGATTCTCCTTCGGCAGCAACGTGGGCCTCGTGGCCTTTGGAGCGCAGCGCCATCGTGACAGTCTTTCCCGACCGGATATGGGTCTTTAGGAGCTTTTCGAGATCCAGAGTGGCCAGAATGTCTCCGTTGTAGACAAGGAGGGACTCACCCTGAGTCCATTCCTCGATATTTTTCAGCCCACCCCCGGTTTCGAGCAGAACGGGTTCATGAAAAAAGGTCAGGGGTGCTCCGTGGTAGGACTGGTCCGGGAAGCATTCTGCCCATTTGTCGGGCAGGTGGTGGGTATTCACTGCGAATTCCGTGACCCCTGCGGCGAGGCATTGGTCGAGGGCATATTCGATCAGGGGCCGGTTAAATACCGGGATCAGTGGCTTTGGAAGAACGTCAGTGAGCGGGCGCAATCGCGTTCCGAGTCCGGCTCCGAGAAGGAAGGCTTTCTGGATCACGGAGCTCACGGGGCAAGAGGTGGCGGGTCAGCGAAACAGATGCAAGGTTTTGTCTCTTTCCCTTCCGGCATCTTCCCCCTGTGAGAGGCCTTGCCGGTAATTACCTTTTAGGTTGGCTGGGATCTTCAGGAGTAAGACCTACAACAAGATCCATTCGGGCGGTGAGTTCACCTAGCTTGGATGTTGCCAGTGGTTTGAAAGGAATGGTGACCAGTTTCTGGAGCTCTGGATTGCCGCCTCCGATTCTCCGGTAGAGAAAGTCCTTGGCGTTTTGTTTTTCTCCTTCGATGTAGAGCTGGGTTGTGAGAATCCGCTTCCCCCGGTCAGTGACTCCGTAGTGAATGTGCGGAGTGCGCCCTGGATACGCAGGAGGCCTGATGGTACGGAAATGGTACCGGCCCTTGGCATCGGTCAGGAAGCGCCCGTAACTCTGGAAGTTGCTGTCTCTCTTGTCCTGGTTTGGGGCCTTGGAGTGGAGGTAGATTCCCTTATTGTCGACTTGCCATATTTCAACGAGGGCGTTGCGAAGGGGGCGACCTTTTGTATCCATAACCACACCGCCAAGGTAGGTCACCGCCCCGACCGCAGGCGTGATCTTGTCGTTCACGAGAAGGAGGTCATTGTCCGTGTCCAGAGGCAGGTTGTCCGGGTAAAACGGGCCTTCAACATCAGTAGGAGTTCTTTGCAGGGCCTCAGCGAGAGCACCTGGAACTGTGAAAAGGGCAGCTGCTCCTGCGGTTGCCCGGCGTAGGAAATGACGCCGATGGCAGATTTCGCAATCTGTGTGGGAAGGGATGGGTCTCATGCTCGTCTAGGATTAGCGGCCCTTCCCCTCGTGTAACAGCATGATCTCCCCAAAAATAGGCTATACTTGAAGAAGCGCTTGAAGAGCTTTCCGGAAAGGAGAGGGCATGGGCAGGTCGCTGATTTCCCGTGAGGAGTGGAATTTTTCGGTGGTGGTATTCACCTGCGGAGGAAGCTGGGATGGGCTGCAACGGTAGATATGCATGGTGACCTTATGGTGAGTAATACCGTAATTGCGGGTGCCTAGGAGGGGAAAGTCGGCGAGTTGATGATGGCTCCGCTCTGGGAGCCTCCAGAGGCCCTTGCGGCGTGTTCCTTCCTCCTGCGCGAGAAGCACTGGGCCGCTGCGCTTCTGCACGAAGAGGACGTGCTCGTCGACCTTCACCTTTGCACGCCGGGTCCTTTTCATAGGAAGCTTTTCAGGTTCGCGAGTGAGACAGAAATCCCTGACAGGACATCGGGGGCAGGCGGGGGACCGCGGAGTGCAAAACGTCTGACCGAGTTCCATCAGTGCGGAGTTAAAAGGCCGGGGCTGATCGCAGTCGAGGAGTTGTCCCGCCCAGGACCAGAGCCTGGTCTGGCTCCCGGAGGTCTGAATCTGCTCTCGCCAATCAAAAAGACGGCTCAGGAGCCGGGACACGTTCGCATCAACGATTGGGGCAGGATAATTAAACGCGAAGCTCGCGACAGCGCCGGCCGTGTAACGACCAACCCCGGGTAGGGACTCCAGCTCCTCCGGGGTGGCAGGGAATACCCCCTCGTGCTCAGCAAGGATACTCTGCGCTGCTCTCTGGAGGTTTCGAATACGGTTATAGTAACCCAGACCTTCCCAGGCTCTGAGGAGATCACGTTCCGGGGCCTCAGCCAGAGAGTGTAGATCGGGGAACGTATCCAGAAATCGCTCGAAGCGGCGATTTTGAATTACGGACCCGATTGTGGTCTGCTGGAGCATGATCTCGGAAACAAGGATCGCGTAGGGGTCTCTCGTTTTCCTCCAGGGATAGTCAGCGCCGTGCCGAGCAAACCAGTTTAACAGAGTCCGCCGGAAGGCCCTCACGTTCCGTAGGGCGTGACGGGTGGCTATGGACTTGGACACGGATGGAGGATCGGACATTGCGTAAGCGGGGTCGAATCTAGAAACTCAGGGAAGTGGGATTAACAACGTATACTCAGGAGATCGAGGAAGGTGATGTGGAAAAGTTGCGAGAGCTCCTCAAGCGGGGCGGCTTTGAGATGCTGGAAAAGCCCTATGCCTATTACGGTGCCCGCAAGGGAAAGCTCAATGTCACGGTTTACGAGAAAGGGCCCAAGGTGCTGATTCAAGGGAAAGATACGGAGGAGTTCGTAAAATTCATCTTGGAACCAGAGATCCTTGGCGAGGCCCGTCTGGGTTACGAAGAGGTGCATAACCCCGAAATGTTTCAGCCTCATTTCGGCATCGATGAGAGTGGAAAGGGCGATTATTTCGGCCCTCTGGTCATCGCCGGAGCCTATACCGACTCGGAGAGCACGCGGGCCCTGATGGAGGCTGGTGTCATGGATTCCAAAAGAGTGAGCTCGAGAGATAGGATCGTCAATCTGTCTGGTATCATCAGGAGAACTCAGGGAGTGAAGGTGTCGGTGATCTCGGTGGGTCCCAAGCGCTATAACGAACTCTACGAGAGATTTGCTAACCTGAATGAGTTACTGGCGTGGGGGCACGCAAAGGTGATCAAGGAGCTCTCCGAACTCGTTCCTGGATGCCCTCGTGCCTTGAGTGATCAATTCGCCAACCCACGCGTCCTCGAGCGTGCTCTCGCGCGCCAAGAGCTGAATGTGAAGCTTCAGCAGCGGACGAAGGGTGAGAGCGATGTGGCTGTTGCAGCGGCATCTATTCTAGCACGGGAGGCTTTTGTCAGGTGGATCGAGAATGCATCCGAAACCTGGGGCCTTGCTCTTCCTCTGGGGGCTGGAGCCCCTGTTCTCGCATCGGGCCAGGACTTTATCGCACTGCACGGAAGAGAGCGGTTGGCAGAGGTTGCGAAATTTCATTTCAAGACCACAAATCAGTTGACCAGCACAGGAAATGGATGACTTCTTATTTCCATTCGCTTCTGTCGTTACATGCGGCACGGGGTGTGCTGTAAATAGAAACCGTAAGCGATTTAATGTCTACGATTACGAAACGAGATTTGGTTGTCCGGATCAGCAATGAGACGGGGTTAACGCAGCAACAGGTTTTTGACGTGGTTCAAAAAACCCTCGATGCTGTCACCTTGGACCTGGCGCAGGGAAACACGGTGGTGATGAGGAATTTTGGCACTTTCGAGGTTCGCCAGACCAAGGCCAAGGTCGGGCGGAATCCAAAGGATCCAGGGAAGGATGTTCCGATCCCGCCCCGGGCGGTAGTGAAATTCAAGCCGGGGAAAGAGATGAAGGAAAAAGTGGCCCGGATTCTTCCATCCATCCAACAGCAGGTCCAAGTCGATTTGGATTAGGGTTCCACCTGAAAACCCTTTGGACTACCTCCGAAGGAGGCCTTTTTCCAGGCTGCTGGTGAATTGTAACAGTGGTGCGACTCTGTCACTATGACGGCATGCGGAAACACCTCACGCTCGCTGTCGCCCTTGGTTCATTGATTTTGACTTCCTGTGGCGGGGGTGGCTACAGCGGCTATATGACTCGCTCTTACACGATTAAGGGCGTGCGATATAACCCCATGACCGTCGAGGAGGCTCTGAGCTACGATGAGACGGGAATTGCCTCTTGGTATGACGAGAGCAGTTTTTTTGGTTTCAAGCGAGGCGATTCCTCGCTGGGCGAAAAGGTGGGGCGTTTTGATGTTAGTGGAGCCCACAAGACCCTGCCGCTTCCGTGCAGGGTCAAAGTGACAAACCTGACAAACGGTAGATCCGTAACGATGCGGCTCAATGACCGCGGGCCTTTCATCGCTGGGCGGATCATCGATCTCACCCCGCGTGCGGCAAGTAAGCTGGGATTCAAGGAGCAGGGACTAACGAGAGTGCGGGTTGAATGCCTGAGCGTGGGAGACGGAAGATATAAGCGAAAGGCAAGGCGATCACGGGGAATCCCATTTGTGCCCTTTTTGTAAGCGGAATATTGCTATTCTCTGGGAAGGAGGGGCTGTAAATTCACTGGCCCACGGCGAGGAAAGCTGTTAGGAGCTCCGCCCCCCGACGAGAAATGGCTCAGGAAGAAATAACGGAA